>DAHWJO010000013.1:0-38568 GCA_027344105.1 Sulfobacillus sp. | reverse complement strand
TCCTAGTCTGCGGCACCGGGTCGATACGACGCGGGCATGGGTCAATAAGCTGAGGCGTATGGCGCCGGTTACGGCGTTGTCGCTGGAACTGGTGCGCTTCGACATCCATGCCATGCAGAACGCTGAAATTTCCGGCATCGGATATCAACAAGGGGCACTCCAGGGTTACGAAGTCCGGCACATCCGAGATCCAAAAGAATATCATTGCCGCCCAGCTCAAGAAAGACTTTCTAAAGTCGCGGTAACTATTGCCCCGGGAACACTGCTCACCGCAGTTTGCACTGGGGGAGGGGCCGCAAGCGGCCCTCCCCCCAATCTCTTAATGGCCCATGGAGAGCGGCCTTCCTATGGCTTCAGTCCTTCGCGGCCACCTTTGCCAATGCCTGACATAATCATCCGGTGAAACTGCCGGGCCAATTCCAAAGACCCCAGTTTCCCGTTTGGCTGAAACCACTGGTAGCTCCAGTTGACAATTCCCAAAATAGCCATAGTCATGGCGCCTGGGTCCACGTCATCCCGCAGTTCCCCTGTCTCCATGCCGCGGCGCACCACGCCTTCCACATTCGTACGAAAGGTCCGCCTCTTCGTAATGATAGCGGCGAGGCGCTCTCCCTCCAATTGCCGCAGCTCCGCGAAGAAAATCCTGGCAGCGGCCCGGTTGTTTCGGATGGAGTCCATCAAGAGGCTCATGACACCCAGTATCTTGTCAGACGCCGAAAGCTCTTCATTCAATATCTTTTCTTCCTGGCTCAGCAAGTCGTCAATGTATTGCTGGTGGATCTCCATCAAGAGCTCTTCCTTGCTCGTAAAATAATAGTAAAATGCGCCCTTCGTCACGCCTACGGCGTCACAGATGTCTTGAATCGAAGTTTCACGAAACCCCCGCTCTTCAAACAGTTTCATGCTGGCGCGCACAATGGTGTCTTTCATGACCCTCCTCCTACCTCCGGCCAAGAACCCCAACCGCATCGCGCACCGGACTGCAGGTCCCAGCGCCAGCCCTTCTCGGGTAACCGCGGCATGCCGCGGACACATGCCCCGCTGCTAGAGCATTTTACCATGTTCGCCTCCGCTCTATAAGAGCCCGCAATGCCCTAGCCTAGCGCCTGCAAAGAACCGTCAGTCTTTACCAAGCTGAGAATCGTCCACCAGCAATCTCCTCATTACCTTGCCGGTGCTAGACACCGGCAGGGACGGCACCAGCACGACCTCCCGGGGCACTTTGTAATAGGCCATGTGATCTTGAGCCCATTCGATTAAGTCCTCAGGTGTTAACACGGCTCCCGGCCTTAGCACCACGAAGGCTTTGGTCACTTCTCCCCGGTAGGGGTGGATTTGCCCGACCACAGCCACCTGCTGGATAGCGGGATGCCGGATCAGCAGCGCCTCGACCTCTTCAGGAAACACGCTGTATCCTGAGACTTTTATCATTTCCTTCAGCCGCCCGTGAAAATACAAATATCCGTCCGGGTCGAGATGTCCTATGTCCCCTGTTAGCACATAAGAGCTCTCTGGGTCGCTTCCGGCTGATTCCAGTACCCTTTGAATGCTCCCCGGTTTTTCACCCAAATTTCTCCGGCTTCTCCTGGCCTGGCGTCATGCCCGGTGTCTGGATCCACAATGCGGAGCACCGTATCCCCCACCGGCTTCCCGACCGTCCCCCAGCGCACGTCGCCGGCAGGCATATACGTATCCGCGGTGTGGGTTTCAGTCAGACCATAGGCCGCTTCGTGAATGACGCAACCGGTTTTCTGGGTCCACTCCCGGCCCAGTGCCTCCGTCAGGGGAATTCCAAAGCTGGTGCACAGATTGTGGCGGAGCGACCGCATTCGGACATCGCCAGAATCCAGACAGTCGAGCACAGCGCGGTTCATGGGGGCCACGCTGTACCAGAAACTGCACTGGTATGTCCCGACAGCTTGGATCACCGCTTCCGGATTGAACTGGTGGAGCAACACCTGGGTTGCTCCCAAATAAATTGGCACGCCCAGGCCCATCAGCAGACCGGCAATGTGCGACAGCGGCATCACCGTCAACAAGATATCCTCTGAACCGATGCCATTGGCCTCGCTGCCGGCCGCCGCCTTGTACCACGCGTTTTCATACGTGAGCATCGCCCCTTTGGGCATCCCTGTTGATCCGGATGTATACATCATCAGCGACACGTGATCCACCGGAACGTGGAAAAGAGTGGGCGCTGGCGCTGCTGAAGGCACCACCTGGCTCCACTCCCCGGCCTCACAAAGAGGTGGCAGCTCCGGTGCTTCGCCAAAGGCTGTAAACGGTGTGTGCTCCGGCACAAAGTCCCGGTAATCCGAGACCAGCACGCGCATGTCCGGAAAGGTCCGCCGCACCGGAAGCCACTGGGCGATGAGCCGTCTGTCCGCAACCAGAACCTTGGCCCCGCTGTCTTGCAACTGGTATTCCAGTTCCCACGACTTAAATGAAGGACTGACGGGACTCACAACCGCCCCTAACTTTTGCGTTCCCAAAAAGGTCATGAGGTACTGAGGGCAATTGCCCATGTACAACGCCACACGGTCACCGGAATGTACTCCCCAGTCCTTGAGCACACCGGCTACACGCCCAGACCACTCATCCAATTCGGCGTATGTGATCGTGCGGCCATACCAAATAATAGCGGCGCGGTCCGGATGCTTTTGAGCATGGTCCCGTAAATATTCATGCAGCGGTTTAGACCCGAGACGGTCCATTGACAGACTCGCTCCTTCCTTCGTTCCTGACTTCCTTGCAGAAATTTAAAACCCGGTAGGCCAGTTCGCCAGCTGGCGTTTACCCATAATCGGACCAGAAGCCCGCAAGGACCGGAAGACCCGTGTGAGATACTGCCGGGTGCCAGCGGGGTCAATCACATCATGCACCAAATATTTTCCGGCCGCTGGATACGGCGAGACCTCAAATTCCCAGCGCTCCAACAGCTCTTGGCGCAGACGCTCGGGATCGTCAGCCGCCTCCAGCTGTTTCTTGTAGACCACGTTGATGCCGACGTCAGAACCGGTAAAGCTAATTTCCGCCCCGGGCCATGCCACCACTAGATCGGAACCCATCTGCGGCCCCGCCATATTGCTATACGCCGCCCCGATGCTCTTCCGCACAACAACCGAAATCTTTGGCACGGTAGCCCAGGCTAAGGCCTGGTTCCACACCATGATTTTGGTGGGCATCTTCTTGTGCTCTGCCATCCGTCCCACCCGGAATCCCGGAATGTCGTGCAGGAAAACAAGGGGGATATGAAAGGAGTCGCACCAGCAGATAAAGGCGGTGGCCTTGTCGGCCTCATCGGGTCCGGCAGCTCCGGCCTGCACCAGCGGCTGGTTGGCCACCACGCCCACCACCTGCCCGTCGAGACGGGCTAGGCTGGTAATGAGAGCCGGACCGAAGCGTTCCCCGACTTCAAACAGGCTCCCATGGTCGGCAATTCTCTCCATCAGCCGCCGCATGTTGTACGCTTGCCGGCGCCACACAGGCACCAGTTGCCCCACATCATCGATCCGCCGGTCCGGGTCGTCCTCTGGTATCGCCACCGGGGGTGCCTGCCCGCCGTGGGAAGGCAGATAGCTCCACACCCGCTTTAAGGCATCCAGCGCCTCTGTTTCCGAACGGGCCACGTGATCCACCTGACCGGTGACCGCCGCTTGGATGGACACGCCCCCCAACTCCTCAGGCACAATCTTCTCCCCGGTAGCCACCTCCAACATCCGCGGGCCCACAGCCGCCATCGTTGTCCCCGCAACCTGGGTCACAAAGTCCGACGACACAGCGGTCCATGTCGGCCCCCCGAAGCTGTCTCCTAAAATAGCGGTCAGCAGCGGCACCTGGCGGCCGTGCCGCAGCAAATTCAACGGCATCATGCTGCCGCTGATGCCGTCCGACCCCATTCCATCAGGGATTCGCAAGCCGCCTCCTTCCGCCAGGTGAAATAGCGGAAGGCGGTGCTGTACTGCGTATTCGTGAAAATGATGCCACTTGCGCAAGTGAACCCGGCCTTCAGTCCCCGCCAGCACCCGGCTGTCAATCGCCACGACCACTGCCTGACGCCCCGCTACGGCGGCAAGGCCGCCTATGATCCCGTCGGCTGGAGTCCTCTCTTCCTGCCCGGGCACGTCGGAATGGCTCAATAATCCCCATTCCAGAAAGGATCCGGGATCCACTAGATATTCGATGCGCCGGCGGGCGGCTCCCACCCCGCCCGCTGCCCGCTCGCGCCGCGCCGCCAAGTCCTGCGCCACATCTTCAAAAGATCCTTCCACAATCTTCACTCCTTTTCCGCGTCAGGGCCCACCCCGGATATACAGAATCTGCCCAGACAGAAATGAGGCGTCATCCGTGCATAAAAACGTCACAATATTAGCGATGTCTCGCGGAACACCCACACGCCGCAGGGGGATGTCTTGGATGGCCAGACTCTTCAGATGCTCGAAGTCCATTCCCAGCCGTTTGGCCGTATCGCGCGTCATCTCACTCTCCACAAAACCCGGAGCCACGGCATTGACATTAATATTGAATGGTCCCAGTTCGATGGCAAGGGTTCTGGTCAGCCCCTGCAAACCAGCTTTGGCCGTCGAGTAATTGGCTTGCCCGCGGTTGCCGAGCGCCGATGTCGACGACGTGTTGACAATTTTGCCCCAACGCTGGGCCACCATAAACTTTTGGGCTGCCTGCGCGCACAGAAAAGATCCCTTGAGATGCGTGTCCATTACCACGTCCCAGTCCTGGTCCGACATCTTGAACAGCAAGTTGTCGCGCGTGACCCCGGCATTGTTCACCAAAATATCAACCGTCTGCCAGTGGGCGGCTACCGCCTCAAAGGCTTGCTCCACCTGGGCGCGCTGGGTGACGTCGCAGGCTAAGGCCAGGCAGTTTCCCCCGGCCTCTTCCACCATTTTGCAGGTCACGTCCGCGTCTGCCTGGCGCAGGTCCAGCACGGCCACCTTCGCCCCTTCTTCCGCCAGGCGCAGCGCCTCAGCCTGGCCAATGCCGCGCCCGCCGCCCGTTACCACCGCGACCCGCCCCTCTAATTTCCCCATCGTCCGGTTCCTCTCCCTTTTTGTGATTTCAGCGGCCTTCAAAGCGGGGACGCCGCTTTTCTAAAAAGGCGCGCACTCCCTCTTTATGGTCCCAAGATGCTACCAGGTGCGGCTGCTCCGTCTGTTCGGCCCTCAGCATTTGTTCCAGAGAAGCGTCCCAAGAATTGTCGACCATGCGCTTCATCTGTCCGATGGCCAGACCCGGGCCGTGCGCCAGGCGGTCCATGAGGGCCGTAGTCTCCTTTTGCAAATCATCCGCCGCCACGACGCGGTTTACGAGACCCAGATCGTATGCGCGGCCAGCAGAAATCGGGTCGCCCAGAAACAGCAGCTCTTTGGCCCGGTGGACTCCGACCAGCCTCGGGAGGAAATAAAGCCCGCCGCCATCAGAAATCAGCCCTACCTGCACAAAGCTCATCATAAATTGCGCATCCTCCGCGGCCACCACCAGATCGCATGCCAATGCCAGGTTGAAGCCAGCACCCGCACAGAACCCGTGCACCTGCGCCACCACCGGTTTGGGGAGATTCTTAATCGCCAGTATCGCACGGTTCAACCGGCCCACGTAGTCCTCCACGATCTCCGGTCTTGCGTCTTGCATGCTCCGCACGTCGCCGCCCGCGCTGAACGCGCGCCCCGCGCCACTAATCACGGCGCCCTTAACCTCATCGTCCCGGTCCGCCTGCTCCATCGCACCGGCAATTCCACTGACAATATCTTCGCTTAAAGCATTTAACCTCTCGGGGCGGTTCATGGTAATCCACAAGATCCCGCCCTGCTGCTCCACAATAATTTCCGGAGGCGTCATGGATGGCTTCATCTCCTCGCACACACAATATTATTCCGCCACTGGCTGGCGCGGACGGGCTAACGGTCGTGCCGCGTCGCCAGAGCATACTCCACAAGCAGTTCCACCATCTGGTTCATGTCGGCGAACCGCGGATCTTGGGTTTGGCCTTGGTAATAACGGTAGTAGATTTGCGCCACAATCACAGCCAGCTTAAAGTAGGCAAAGGTCAGGTAGTAGGGGAAGTCTCCCATGTCCCGTCCCGTCATCTGGGCATAACGCTGAATCCACTCATCCCGGGTCCAAAATCCCGGAAGTGTGGTCGTATGTTCTTGAAGGGCCTGCCGAAGCGGCCCGGGGTCATCCGGCTGAATCCAGTAGCTCATGGCCACAGCCACGTCTGCTATGGGATCGCCCACGGTGGTCATTTCCCAATCGAAAATCCCCGCCACGTCACTGAGGTCGGGACGGAACACCATATTATTCAGCTTGTAGTCGTAGTGGATCACGGCCGGTTCAGAGGAATTCGGAACATGGCTGAGAAGCCACTGGGTCAATTCCTGGTCACCGGGAACTTCGGCAATCCTAGCCCTCTGGTAACGGCTGGTCCAGCCTTCAACTTGGCGTGCTAAAAACCCCTCAGGCTTGACCCAGGAGGCCATGTTGGTGGACCGCCAGTTCACTGCATGCAGGTCCGCCAAGCGTGACACGAGAATCTGAGAAATCTTGGCACCCACAGCCGGAGCATAGCGGCCTGGTTCGCCGAGAGCATCTTCGAGCAGCACACCCGGACGGTGCTCCATGACAAAGAAGATGCTCCCCAGCACCGCAGGATCCTTGCACAGGGCCACTGGCCGCGGCGCCCACAAAAACCGCGGGGAAATTTCTTGGAGCCACCTGTACTCACGCACCATGTCATGAGCTCTGGGTGCTACGGGGCCCAAGGGCGGGCGCCGCAGCACATAGTCCTGGCTTCCCACGGAAATGAGATAGGTCAGATTGGACCGCCCCGCCGCAAACTGCTGGACCTGCAGGGGACCTGGCGGCAAATCCGGAATAGCAGTCCGCAAATACGGTTCAAGACGGGCCACATCCAATTCTTCTCCCGGTCTTATCGGGGTCAACTGGGACACGACTCTCACCTCCTGATGCTGCAGCAGGCCGTATCCGCCTTCCCTTTGCGCGAGCTCAGGCCGATTCGCCGCCGTCTACCACAATGACGGCGCCCGTCATGTAATCTGAAGCCCCGGACGCCAGCAGGAGCGCGATGCCTTTAATGTCATCCGGGGTTCCGAACCGCCTGAGCGGCGTATGCTCCAACAGAAAGTCGCCATGGCGTTGAATAATAGCCTCCGACATCTTGGTGGGAAAGAATCCCGGGGCAATGGCATTGACCTGAATGTTGAAAGGCCCCCACTTGACAGCCAAATCTCTGGTTAACGCCACAATGGCGCCCTTGCTGGCGCTATAGCCAACAGCATCCAAAAAGCGGGGGTCCGAACCGTGAAGCCCCGCCACCGACGCCATATTGATCATCTTGCCGGACTTCTGGGCTATCATCACCCGTCCCGCGCGCTGGCTCATTAAGAAGGTGCCAGTGACATTGACCTCCATCACCTTGTGCCAAGCTTCAACCGGCATGTCGAGAGCCGGGGCTCCCCAGCTGGCTCCGCTGTTGTTGATGACAACGTCCACCGAGTGAAACTCCCGCAGCGCAGCATCTACCACACGGTCAATCTGCTCGGCCGAAGTCACGTCGCAGGACATCGCCAAAGCCTTGGCGCCGAGGGCAGACAGTCCGTGGGCGGTTTCCTCACAGGCCTCAAGTTTCCTCGAGCACACCACAATGTTGGCCCCGGCCTCAGCCAGAGCTTCCGCCATCACCCTCCCTAGTCCCCTGCCGCCGCCGGTGACAATTGCCGTCTTGCCGTGGCAGTCGAACAATTCCTGCACCTTCACAGCTGATGCCCTCCCTTTCCCTTCCTGTCTTGCCACAATAATATCGCCTGCCTCAGTGCGGACGGTATTGACGCAACTCGTCCCGGGCCAGCTGGTCCAGGTGCACTTCATCGGGACCGTCAGCGATCCGCAGCGTGCGTGCGTTGGCCCACATGCGGGCCAATGGAAAGTCGTCACTGACGCCTGCCCCGCCAAACGTCTGGATAGCGTGGTCCAAAACGGCCAGGGCCACGGAGGGCGCCACGACCTTGATCATCGCAATCTCCCGCCTTGCCGCCTTGTTGCCTTCCGTATCCATTTTGTAAGCGGCCCACAGGGTCAGCAGCCGGGCTTGGTCAATGGCAATGCGCGACTGGGCGATCCACTGCCGGATTACCCCCTGGTCCGCGAGAGGCTTGCCAAAGGTTTCCCGTTCCAGGGACCTCCGGGCCATGAACTCCAAGGCCCGCTCGGCGGAACCGATCATGCGCATGGAATGGTGAATGCGGCCCGGTCCCAGCCGGCCTTGGGCAATCGCAAATCCTTGGCCTTCGCCCCAAATGATGTTGCCGGCGGGCACCCTCACATGGTCAAAGTCAATCTCCCCGTGGCCGTGCGGCGCATCATCATAGCCGAAGACCGGGAGCATCCTCCTGACGCTCACTCCCGGCGCGTCGAGCGGGACCAGAATCATGGACTGGCGCTCATACTTCGGACCCTCCGGATTGGTCAGCCCCATCACAATGGAAATGCGGCACAGGGGATGGCCTGCCCCTGACGACCACCACTTCCGGCCTGTAATCACATAGTCGTTTCCGTGCCGCACGATTTGCGTGCGGATGTTCATGGCATCGGAAGATGCCACCTCAGGCTCGGTCATGGAAAAGCATGACCGGATGGTGCCGTTTAAAAGCGGCTGGAGCCACTGCTCTTTTTGCTGCGGAGATCCATAGCGCACCAGCACCTCCATATTGCCCGTGTCGGGTGCGTCACAGTTGAAGACCTCCGAGGCAAAATACGAGCGGCCCATGATTTCCGCCAGCGGCGCATATTCCCGGTTGGTGAGTCCCGCGCCGTACTCCGATTCAGGCAAAAACAAATTCCACAAGCCCTGGCTTCGGGCTTTTTCTTTCAGCTCTTCGATGATAGGCGGGACTTGAAACCCTCCTGTGCGAACCTGTTGTTCGAAGACCTGTTCATTCGGATAAATGTAGTCGTCCATGAACCGCAGCAGATGTGTTTGCAACAATTCAGCCCGTTCAGACATCCCAAAAGGCGTCATAGCGATCCCCCTTTGTACATACTAACTGGCAGGTATGGTGATAGCATACTGCAATTTAGATCGGAACCCAATAGTTAAAGTCATTTTAATGGGTACTTTGCTGTCAAAAAGCTGTATAATCCGAAAAGGACGGTAAATACCTACCGGAAGGTATCTTAATAGGCTGTGATAAGGATGGTGATAAATTATGGCGGCAATTCCTTTAGTGGGAGGCAGCACCATCAGCGCGGAACAGATGGGTTTCACCCTCATTCACGAGCACCTGCGGACAGAATCGGACGGAGTGCGCTTTCAGTGGCCCTTCTTGTATGATGACACCCGCCAGTTTGAGCGGGCCGTGGATGAGGTCGGCCGGGCCCTAAGCGCCGGGGTGCAGACGATATGCGACCCCACCGTCCTGGGTTTGGGACGCGACGCGCACTTCATGGAACGCGTCGCCGAGGCGACCGGCGCCCAAATTGTAGCGGCTACGGGAATTTACACCTACCGTGACCTGCCGCATTTCTTTGACAACCGGTCCATTGACTTTATGGCGGACTTGTTTGTGCACGACATCACTGTGGGCATTCAGGGCACTGCCACGAAGGCGGGCTTTATTAAGTTCGCCACCGACGAACCCGGCATTACTCCGGGAGTGGAAAAAGTGATCCGGGCGGCCGCGCGGGCCCATCTCCGGACCGAGTGTCCCATCGTCACCCATTCCCACGCGCAAAATGGCTCCGGGCTCGAGCAAATTGCCCTGTTGGAAGAAGAAGGGGTCGACCTGTCCCGGGTGGTCATCGGACACGTCGGGGATACGGACGACATTCCCTACTTGACCCGAGTGCTCGATCGTGGCGTCTTTATCGGCCTTGACCGCTATGGTCTGGATATCTACCTGCCCACAGGTCGGCGCAACCAAGCCGTTGCCACGCTCATTGAGAAGGGCTATGCTGGCCAGCTGCTGCTGTCCCAGGATGCCTGCGCCACCATTGACTGGTTTGAGCCCGAACAGATTAAGGAAATGGTTCCCGACTGGAGCATGTCCTTCATTCCCACCACTGTTCTCCCCGCCCTCAAACAGTTGGGCGTATCTGATGAAGAGATCCGCACAATGACCGTCGGCAATCCGCGCCGCTTGTTTGAGCGCTGAGCCGCACCAGCTCCACCCAAAAAAGGAGGAAAGGCCAATGCAGCCGATTTGGCTCAAAGAGTGGCCCGAGGGCGTGCCCACAACGTGGAGCAAGCCATCGCAAAGCGTCACGGAACGGGTATTTGACTGGGCTCGCGAAACACCCCAGCACACGGCCCTCATTTATTACGGTACACGCTTTACATACCAGGAACTGGCTGGCTGGGTAGGGCGCACGGCTCATGCCCTGCAGGCGGTCGGCATTGGCCCAGGGGACCGGGTCCTCCTCTTTATGCAAAATATTCCCCAGTTTATTTTTAGCTATTTGGCGATTCATGCCGCAGGGGGCGTTTTGGTCGCGGCCAATCCCATGTTTATGGCCGACGAGCTCCGCTATGAGCTCGAAGACAGCCAGGCGCGCCTGGTCATCGCGGGACGTGAACTGGCGCCAGTGGTAGAAAAGGCCGTTGCCTCCCAACCAAGCCTTCCTGTCGTGTACGCCGCCTTTGATGAGTTCTTGCCCGAGATTCCTGTGCCGAAAGTTCATGCCGACATGCGCCGCGAAGTTTCTCCCGTGAACCCAGACCGCATCTCCTTTAGCGGGTGGGTGCGCTCGCAGGAGCCTATTTTTCCCGCGCACGTGGATATGGATCAGGATCTGGCTTTGCTGCAGTATACCTCAGGCACGACCGGCCAACCCAAAGGAGCCATGCTCCTGCACCGCAATGTGTTGGCCAATGTCGCCGGATCGGTTTCATGGACTCATGTTACTCAAGAATCCATGCATATTGCTGTGTTGCCTCTGTTTCACGTGACAGGCATGGTGCACTCGTTTCTCGCGCCCCTGTACGCCGGCGCCACCGTACTCCTGATTACCAGGTTCGAGACACTGACTTTCATCCAAGCCATCGACTACTATCGCCCCACGCACTGGGTGGGCATCGCCACCATGAATATCGCGGTGACCCAGTTTCCCGCCATCCAGGACTACCGCCTCGACTCGCTCCAAGCCTGCATGTCGGGAGGCGCTCCCATACCCCTGCCCATTTTGGAGAAATTCCGGGAACTCACCGGCTCCACCCTGATTGAGGGGTACGGCCTCAGCGAAACTATGTCCCAGGTCACCGTCAACCCCTCCGACCACCCAAAAATGGGCTCAGCGGGAATCCCGGTGTTTGATGTCGATCTCCGCATTACTGAAATCGGTCATTTTGACCGGGAACTGGACTTGGGCGAAACCGGAGAGATCTGGGTCAAGGGCCCCCAAGTGATGGCAGGTTACTGGCAGCGCCCCGAGGCGACAGAGGAAGTGCTCCGGCCGGATGGGTGGTTTGATACCGGGGACATCGGCTACGTCGACCCGGACGGATATCTTTTTATCTCAGGACGCAGCAAGGAACTGATCAAGTCTTCTGGTTTCTCCGTATTTCCGGCCGAAGTGGAAAGTCTCTTGTATAAGCATCCCGCCATTGCTGAGGCTGTGGTCATCGGCGTTCCCGACGCATACCGGGGGGAAACCGTGAAGGCTTTCGTCGTCTTGAAGCCTGAAAGCCAGGTCACACCCGAGCAAATTGCCACCTGGGCGCGCGGGGAAATGGCGGCTTTCAAAGCGCCGCGGCAAGTGGAAATTCGGGAATCACTCCCGAAAAACGGTTCCGGAAAGATCATGCGCAGATTCTTGGTAGATGAGGAACAGACCCGGAACCAGAACTGACCTGGACCCTTTTTTGCCTCCTGTGGCCGCGCCAACCGGCAGAGCCGCTGCTTTGCGCATAGGACCGGTACCATGGCGGTTCATCATTTTTCGCACCCCCCGCAGGGTGAATGATTTCCTTCAGGCCTCTGGGGGCCGGGAGGGCTATGGCGCCCCCTGGCGATAGGCCAGACTCAGGTCCAAGCCGCCATGCCTCTGACACAGGACGGCTTGTCTTTGTGCTCCTCCCACATTCTGACCTTCTCCCTTAAGGGCTGCCCGCGAAGATAGCGTCATGACCGCTCGCGGTGTCTTCCACCACCTTCCCTGGCGCCGGGTGCGAGACGAACCCTCAAAAAGAGCGGTCCCTGTCTTAGCGGGGGTTTCGACCATCACGGTCAGTTGAGCCCCGCCGGTGAGTTTGTCGTCCACGGGCGTCCTGCAACACTATACCGTGCTGCTGGCGCCTCGCGCTGCCGCAAGGCGCCAATTAAACTGCTACAGAAGCCATCTGCATGAAGGCTTTACAGTTCTTCACATATTCTTTTGTCCAACAATATTGTATCCTTGTTAATATCTGTGACGGTCACCGTATGCCCAACGCACCGGACACCCGCAAGAGCATTGAGAAGTCCCAAAAACAAACTGCCTTGATGTCAAACACGGGGAACTCTCAGGATGTTTTTGCCAGCCTCTAGCGCACCGAAAGCGTCACGGCGCTCTGTATCACCGCATAAGCACCGAAATATCGATGAATTTACAGGGGGATTACAATGTACTTTCGCTCACGAAAATCTATGCCGCTGTGGGTGCTCATGGGGCTAGCTCCTGTGCTGCTGTCAGCCTGCGGCACCCAGAAGTCAGCCGCTGGGTCCGTGAAAACGTCCCCCGCAGTGAAGCAGTCCGGTGATAAGACAGTCCCCGCGAAGGCCAGGGCGGGGACACCCGTTCCTCCTCTTTCCCTTTTGACCCTTGCGGGCCGGATTCAGGCTGCACAGCCCGTGCACATGAACACCACGATCACAGACACGCTCGGGAACGCGCATGTACAAATGACTTCAGCCGTTGACCCGATCAACAAAGAGGCCGAGTCGACCGAGCATGCGACATTGAGCGGGATCTCTGGAGCCAATGCTGTGACTGTCGTGGGACAGTCCATTCGCATTGGGCAACATTCATGGGGACAGTCTACCCCGCCCGGAGGCGGATGGCACGAAGAAACCGTCCAACCCACGAATCCGTTTCCGATCGGTGAGCTCTTCCCCTATATCGTAAATGTGCATCCTGTCTCCGGGCAACTGGTTCGGGGGCACGAGACCCAAGGGGTGAGTGCCACGCTCGACAAACAAGGGGTGCGGCTGCTTGAGAGTCTCAGTGCTGGAAAGTCCGTCAGTCCGGCGCAGCAAATCATCACGTCGATGGTGTTCACCCTTTGGATAGGGCCGGAGCATCACCCCCGAAAACTCCACTTGACAGAGCACTGCGTGCAAGATGGCCGGCCCTACGAGGTGCTGGAGACCACCATCTACTTTCACTGGGGCCAAGGACTGCATCTGACAGGGCCCACAGTTGCGAATTGAACCGTTCGAGAGCCTCAAACTCCCCACCCGAAAAGCTGCACAATAGGCGCGCACGGTATCTTCCTTCCGTCACGTGCAGCAGCCGCCATGCACTGCTCGCAAGTTGCGGGACTCGGGAAGGGGATGCTGAAAGTGGTCCTGGCCCCGTATCTGCCGTCCGCGGAGACGGTCATGTTCCTAATACCGGGAGAATTGCCGCACACCGCATTCCCCGACAAGAACAGGCTATCTTATCCCGCACGGGCACCCGGAGGGCAGCCAAAAGTCTCCGCCGATTATCCGCAAGGAGCACATGACAAGATGTCTAGAACTTCCTTAGCGCATCCGTGCTGAATTCTCCCGTGTCTCCTCAATACTCTGGAGGAAGCGTGCTGCCTGCCTTGGAGTGCGGATTCTCACCACTTGTGTTCCCAGGGACACGCCGCCTAATTTTTTCATGACCTGGGGACGCTCGTTCTGGTTCCAGCGCCAGATCCAGCCAAGGAACTCCCTATCCATTTTCTCCGGGCAGTCTTCTCCCATGTCCGGGCGGGTCGTGCCGCGGTAGCGGGCCCAGCGTTTCACGGCGCGCCACAGACAGATGCGTCTAGGAAAATCCAAAAACAATACAGTGTCGGCGGCCCGCAGGCGGATTTCTAGTGTGGACACATAGGTCCCATCAATAATCCATGTAGGGCCGGCAACCATATTTTCCTGAGCCCGCCGCCACTCATCCCGGTTCGTTTCCTGCCAGTGTGGATGCCAAAATGCGTGATCCAAATGCACGAGGGGAATGCTGGTAAGGCGGTGAAGCTCACGCGCCAGCGTGGACTTGCCGGCGCCGCTCGGTCCAATCACGATAATTCGCTGCACGGTGTGCCCTCCCTAGGCCGAAAAACCCGCGCCATGCATTCGGCTTGTTTTCCTTTTTCCAGGCCAGACACGGCAGCAACAGGCCCCGGTCGGGTTGCGCCTGCCGCCACCAGCGCAGCTCTGATCCGCGCACCAAGCTTCTGCAGACCTAGCCCTTGCCTGCCCCGACTAGGCAAGTGGCGGCGGCCTCTTAGGCAGGCGGTCCAATTGCGCCGCAGTGTCCTCGGTCAGGGGGTCAACAAACAAAGATGAGTGGGCGCGTATCACAGCTTCGTCGATTTGGCTGTAATCGATAGTCAGCAACTGGCTGATCACGTTATCGGGAAAGCGGTAACGGATGACCGCAGCCGGATTTCCCGCAACAATAGCATAGGGCGGAACGCTTTTGGTGACAACACTTTTGGCCGCCACTACGGCCCCTTGGCCAATGGTCACGCCCGACAATATCATGGCGTCCATTCCGAGCCATACATCATCGCCCACCTGAATCGGTCCCTTGGAAAGCGCCTCAAAAGGCTTTTGATGCAGCACCATGGTTTCCACCGGATAAGTGGAAAGCCGCTTATAATCATGGTTTCCTCCCAAGACAAACTGCACTCCGCGGGCAATCGATACATAGGCTCCGATAGTGAGTTTCTCCACAGGCGCTCCCCATGTGTGAATTTCCAGTGGGCCGTAGGTGTTTCGCCCCACAGTGACCCGGTCCAGCGGAAAGACATTAAAGGGCAAGGTGAGATTATGAGCATTTTTATGCCGCCAAGCCACTTGCATCCGGAGAAGCCGCAGGTGCCCCAGTGCGGTGCGCCGGACCCTCTGCCATGCAATGCCACACTGAGACACGGTGCCCGCCACTTCCTTTGCTCTGCTTTCTTATTTTCCAAGGAGCAATTTTGCTCCATCCTTCTCCAAAGATCAAGGCAGGCCATCATTGCCTCAACAAATTTTGCCCCCCGACATCCTGCGGTTTCAGGCCAAGTCGCTGAGATATCTTCGCAGCACTTCACCATACCGTTTCTGAGTGGCGCTGTCCGCGTCCTGCAAGATATACGACAGAGCCGCTTTCAGTGCATGGACTGGTTCCCCGGCGCTATATAGCGCCAAACAGTAAAAAATCCTAACCGCCCCATCTCCCGGCGCGAGAGCGAGAGCTTCTTCGAGGGCAGAAATAGCAGAAACACTGCGGCCGATATTGCGGTAGGAACTGCCTAACTGGATGAAGGCGAACACCCTCAGCGGCGGTTCCAATCCCAATTTCAGAGCCTTGTGGTAGCATACGATGGCTTCGCTTTCCTTCTCAGCAAAATCGAGTGCGTTACCGTACTCGAAGTATGCCCTCGCGCTGTCAGGGAACCTCTCAACAATTCCCTCATAGTAGGAAAGCATGCTGTCAGGGGTCGTGTGAAGGTCCCAGCCTCTGCCCACAATCTCCTCCCAGTTCGGTTCCTGCCCGGGCACTTCCATGACTTGTCCTCCCCAGACCAATGAGTCTGCTGAATTATGACATAAAGGTCCGTGGGTGCTCGCCGTCACCCTAAGCCCCGCCTTGAGAGACGGTTCCCCTCATTATTCTCAGGGGATACACCAGACAGTTGTACTATATCTTTCGAACAATCATGATGTCAGGCTGAGAATGAAGGTCCCAACGGATAAGCAGCCGGCGGGCCTGCCATCATGCCTCTCGCCGAATTACCCGTCCCACCCTGCCATGAACACCCGGTAAAATTTCTTCCATTCCTCAGCCATTCCCGGCACTTCTTCCACAATAGACGGCTCCGGCAGCACAACTGCCCGCCGCGCCTTTCCGGTTTTAGTCTTCCCAGAGGATTTGCGCGGCGGGGATTGTCCATCTGTTTCTGTCTTGGCCATCATCTTCCCCCTCTTGCTCGCTCACCGTGCCCCGCGGGGCCAACAACATCCTACTCCCGCACCCACTCGCGGCGCAGCACCAGCAGCTCGCGGAGTTCGTCCGTGGCCAGTTCCGTAATCCACCGTTCCCCGCCTCCGACAATATTCTCGCTCAGTGACTTTTTGGAATCAAGCAGGGCATCGATCCGCTCTTCCAGGGTACCCAACGTGACAAACTTGTGCACCTGCACGTGCCGGTCCTGCCCGATGCGGTAGGCCCGGTCGGTAGCCTGGCTCTCGACTGCCGGATTCCACCAGCGGTCGAAATGGAACACATGCGTAGCGGCTGTCAGATTCAGTCCCACCCCGCCCGCCTTCAGCGAGAGAATCAACGCTCCTTGGGTGGCGCCAGCCTGCTGAAAGTCCGCAATCATCCGGTCACGGGCCTGTTTGTTGAGGCTCCCGTGCAGAAACGGCACAGGCTCCCCCAGAGTCTGCTGCAAGATAGACTGCAACAACAGCCCTGTCTGCACAAACTGGGTAAAAATCAGACACTGCTCCTCCTCATCCCGTACCTCTTGCACCATCTCCACCAAACGCTCCAATTTGGAAGAGCGCGAAATTTGCTCAATAACATCCATCTCGGACCGGAGTGCGTCCTCAGGCAGGTCCTGAACCGCCAGGGCAGGGTGGTTGCAAGCTTGCTTGAGCCGGGTAAGAGTGGCCAGGATCACGCCCCGCCGGGCCATGGGAGGTTCCTGATCGATGCGCTCCAGCATCCGGTTCACAATCCCTTCGTACAGCGCCGCCTGCTCGGCGCTCAGGGAGACAAATTCCTTCATCTCCGACTTCTCTGGCAGATCCAGCTCAACCGCCGGGTCTTCCTTGATGCGGCGCAGCAGAAACGGCCTGACCATTCTCTGCAGTTGCTGGGCGCGCACAGAATTTCTGTCCTTTTCAATAGGCTGCACAAACCTGTGGGAAAACCCAGCGAGTCCACCTAGGTAGCCCGGGTTGGCAAAGTCCATCAGGGACCAGAGTTCGGTCAGCCGGTTTTCTACAGGCGTGCCGGTCATGGCAATCCGGTGTCCGGCAGAAATGCGGCGCACCAGCGATGCCTGTTTGGTGTGCGCATTTTTGATGTTCTGCGCCTCGTCGAGGCATAGGGAATCCCAATGGATCCCGGTCAGGTCATCCCCGTCCAGATATGCCACGGCGTAGGACGTCACAACCAGGTCAGCATCGCGCACCGCATCCCACAGCTCGTCGCCATGTTTGCGCGCGGACCCGTAATGAAGATGCACCTTCAGTCCCGGCGCAAATCCGTCTAGCTCCTTTTGCCAGTTGCCCAGCACTGAAGTCGGACAGATCAGAAGGGCGGGACCCTGACGCGCACCCGTTTCCTCCATGCGTGGGGCATTTTCTTCTGCTGGTTCCAAGCGGGCGGCCAGGAGATAGGCAATGTACTGCACGGTTTTGCCCAGCCCCATGTCATCAGCCAAAAGGGCGCCCAGGCCGTAGCGCCGCAAGAAGGCCAGCCACGAGAATCCTTGCTGCTGATACGGCCGCAGTGTGCCGTGAAACCCAGGCGGCGTGTCCATCACGGGGAAGCGTCCCGCCGTCCCCAGCTGCTCAGCCAATTCCGTGAGATGAGCGTCCAATATGACTTCCACATCATCATCCACGGTGCCTGTAGGGTCTTCTCCGGCTTCAACGCCTCTCCCGAAGGACTCTGCCGGGTCCGCTGCATCCCGCAGATAGCGTTCCAGCACCTCGCGCAGAGTCAGCCCGCTCTCATCCACCGTCTTCATGGTCTTGCGCATCTGCTTGAGAAATTCCGGGTCGATACACAGCCACTGGTCGCGAAACCGCACCAGGCGGCTCTTTTCCGCGGCCATTTGGGCAAATTCTTCGGGGGTGATTTCCGTCTCTCCTACTGCAATACGCCAGTCAAAGGCTGCTGTTTGGTCCAAACCGAACAAGGATCCCCGCCGCGAATTGGCAGTGGACTTGACTTTGGCGCGCAGCCGCGCCCGGGCTCTGCGAGCACGCTCCCACCAGCCCGGGAGCAGCAGAGTGTAGCCTGCGGCGGCCAGCACCGGGGCCGCATCTGTCAGAAACCGCCAGGCATCACGGGGGGAGAGCGTTTGGCGGATACCCGCCTGCCCTCCCTTCTCCGACTTCGCTGCCATCCACGGCGCGAGCTGAACCCAATGCGCAATTTCCCGGGCCACCCGGTCAGCATACGGCGCACACTCCCCCTCTTCCAGAGAAAAAGGCAGCAAAATGCTGGGGTTGTGTCTGTCCTGCAACACAATGCCAACGCTAAACTCCGAAGAGTTTTGAGGTTCTTCCAACTGCAGACATGTGCGAAGCGGCAAGGGATCCTCCTGAAAGCCAATGGCCACAAGCCATTCGGTCTCGTCCACAAGACGGTCGGGAACTGAGGCATTTGACCCCAGCAGAGGATAGGCGCGCACAAGATCTTCCCATGCCTCGGCCAACTCCGGCACATCCCCAATGCGCTGGCGGACGGCCAAACTCGCCCATTCATCAAAGTACGGCACAGATAAAAGTTGCTCAGAGGCTTCCGGCTTCTGTGCGAGACGCCACCCGGGCCGACCTTCCTGCCAGGAGAGAAAGTCGGGGATAAAGCGCGCCGTGTGCAAGGCCTCGCGGATCTGAGCAGCAGCCTGACGGACCGCATCAACTTCCGGGGACCACTCGATAGCGATGAGGCTGTTAGCCCGATTTTCCGAAAAATATTCCACAGCGTCAATTGCCCGCAATAGGATACCCTGGCGCCCATCCACCGTAGCCGTCTGGTACACTGTACCGTAAAAGCTGGATGAGTCCCATGTCAGAAGGTCGCGGGCCGCTCTGCGCAGCTCGATGGAATAGCCTTGAGGGGTTGTCGGCTCAAGAAAAATTCCGCGGTCGGGAATCCACGAGACTTTCACAATCATTCTGGCTTGGGACGGTGCGCTGTTGATCAATCGACGAGCCCCCTCTGTCTCATTTCCTCCATTAGTGCGCGCTGCCGGCCATGCTCCAGGGAAAATTGCGCAATGTAGCGATTCCAGTCCCTCTCCCGCTTCAGTTTGCGATAATTGGCACGCAGCTTGATTAACAGCCGCACCGCGGCTTTATAAGCTTTGCGGTTTTTCTCGCTGACACTGCGCTCAATCCCCTGATGATACAAAGGCAAGAGCGTTTCCCGGGACTTCCCCTCCACCATTCTCATCTCCTCGGTAGAAATATTAGGAGGAAAAGAGCCATCCTGAAGATATTGCTCTGCCCACAGACGATACTGCCGACTTTGCAGCAGGTACCGGCAGTAGTCGGTATTGCTGTATGGCAAATGTGTCACCAGATAGGCCTCGTAGTCTGGCCCCGCCTCCGGACGCCTGTCCACTAAATGGCTCCAGAATGCATTGAGTCTGTGCATGTAAGGGTCATAGCCGGGGACAGGAGGCGCTATCCACTGCATCCAGCAGTGAACCCGCGCCACCTCCGCGTCCTCTAAAACGGCCAGTGCCGTCTCCACCATTTCAAACCGGGCCGATCGCGGCATCTCCTCCAGCAGCGCCCGCGCTTCAGGGTCGCGCCCTGCCCGAATGTAGAGATAGGCAAGCGCCTGAGACAGTTCTGGAGACGGTTCGGGGAGTTCTCTTTGGCTGCCTTCGATCCAGCGGATTTCGCTGCCTAACAAATCGGAATGATGCAGAACCTTGTGCCATACAAGGCGGTATGCACCCGTACCCCACAGCCCTGGGCTGTGACCGGAACCCGCCACCAGCCCCCGCGCCTGTTCGGCAATGGCGCTTCCATAGCTGCGGGCCGCCGCTTCGAGGTCTTCGGGCGAGGCGCCATTGACCACTTCATTCACTCCGCCAGCTGCAGAGCTCATCATGAGCCCCTTGGGAGAGATAATTCCGGCTTGCCAGGCAGGGCGAACTTCATCCGGAGCAGCCAGCGCGGCGCCGAGAAAGAACAGATAGACGGACAGCATGTAAGCCTGGCGTGCAGGAGACTCCCAATCGGCGGCCGCCTTGGCCAGGTCATTCATCCGGCGGACCAAAAACGTTGCGGACCTCGCGGAAAGGGGCCCGGCTCCTCCTTCCCATTCCCACACCTCTTTAAAGTAGCCAAGCCATGACTCGTACGACTGTTCCGGCTGGGGAACATCACCCTCACCAGAATTGGGGGGACTTCCATTCGAGCCGACTGGGTGTCTGCCCAATTCGCGCTGAAAGTGTTCAGGGTCACCGTGCTCACTCAACAATTGGTAGAATACTGCAGCGATATGCTGGCAAAACCGCAGGGTCCCGCACGAACAGGTGCTCTTTGCCAGGAATCTGTCCATATCGAGATCCAACAGGACCTGGAACCGTTCGGCGCCAGCGAGTGCGGTGACAGTGCCACCATGTTCCCGTGTATCGCTAACCAAGCCCCGCTCATAATCCTTAAGCCCCGCAGCAAACACGGACGCTGAAGTGTACCGCGCCATTTTCTTCCCGATAGCCTGAAGATGTTGCAAATCCGCCGCCATTTTCCTATCTCTTCCTCACCAAGTGCCCGCGAAACGTCCCCGCCCTAAGGCGCGGGGAGTAAAGCGGGTTGCCCCTAAATAGACGTCATTGCCGCCGCGTACTGCTACCCATTTTGTCCTTGGGGTGCGCACCCTTGCTGGTACGAGATTGCCCGAGCCATGCGTTGACCATGGCAAAAAATCAATACACCCAGTAGCTGATATTGCTGCGACACTTCTTGTCTATAATTGTATCATGCTTGCGTTAGCCATCAGATAGGGCAGGGACTGAAGACAGCGGCAAACTGCGGCCGGTCCGTCCCGACCGCCTGCTGCGGAACACCCCCTTTGGGGGTGTTTGCCGAACGACACCCAGCTTCACGTACATACACTCCTGTCAACGCGCGACTTCGTGTTAGCTAATGGCCTAACTTTCCCTAAAACATAACATAGATGATTAAAACGCGGCTTCCCTATAATTGGCTTTGGTCAAGGCACTTCTACATTTTCATGGCTACGACTTACTTTATATTTCCGGTTCCCGCGAGTTCGCCAATCCTTGCCCAGAATTGTAATATCTAACAAATAATGTTTATTTGTGTCATATTTTCTTAAATTAATGTTAGATTTGTAGCTGTACATGACTTACAAAAGACTCCTTCTATGTCAACCGCAGACCAATCAAAAGGGGGACGCTGGCAGTGGGTTATGGCTGGGTGACCAATGAAGATACAAGCGGAGAGACGCTGCAAGAATTCGAAGCAATGGTCGACCAGGAGACCCACAAACCCTACAGAGGATATGTTCCCTGGACGGTGGCTGCCGTCATGGTGGCACTGTGGTGGGCCATCACCCATTTGGGGTGGGTGTCAGCCACGGCCTTGCCTTCTCCCGGCTCGGTGGTTCACGATTTTATCAAGGTGGCTCTGGTAGGCTATTCCGGCGTGCCCCTCCTTGAGAGCATTATCTACAGTATGGGCCGGATCTTTGTGGGTTTCGTGTTGGCGATTATTGTAGGGGTGCCAGTAGGCTTTCTCATGGCTTCCAACGAATGGATCTTTTTGTCCATAGACCCTCTCTTGCAATTTCTCCGGCCTATTCCGCCCTTGGCCTACATCCCCGTGCTGGTAGTCTGGTTCGGTATAGGAGAGGTCTCCAAGGTGTTGCTGATCTTCTTCTGCAGCATCCCCATCATCATCATCAGCGCTATGTCTGGGGTCAAAATGGTGCAGGAGACCCGCCTGCGCGTAGCCCAGTGTCTCGGCGCCAGCCGCTGGCAGACATTCCGCTATGTGGTTCTCCCTTCCGCGCTGCCGGAAATTTTCACCGGGATGCGGGTCGGGATTGGCATTGCCTGGACGTGCCTGGTCGCGGCCGAGATGATTGCGGCTTCCAAGGGTCTGGGATGGATGATTGAAGCCGCTGGCGGCGAGCTGCAAATGGGCGTCGTCTTTGTGGGCATCGTGGTGATTGGCATTTTGGGTTACGGTATGGAGCTTGTAATCCGCACCATCGAACACCAGGTCATCCCATGGAAAGGAAAGGCATAAACCCTATGAAAAATACGGTACACCCGTCTTCTATGCATTCCCTCCGCCTGGCGGGCGCTGGTGCTGCCAGCTTGCTGATAATGCTGGCAGGTTGCGGCGCGCAGTCCCAAGCCGCAGGACCTGTGAGGCCCACGGTCATCATCGGCTATCAAAACGGGTCCGATCCGCAAACTGTGGCCATCGAGCAGAAATTCTTCCAGAAAATGATCCACGCTCCCGTCGAGCTGAAGTACTTCTCTTCGGGCCCCGCCGCCCTGACTTCTCTGGCTTCTGGCTCTTTGCAGTTCATGACTGGCATGGGCAGTCCCCCTGTCGTCGCCGCCATTAACAAAGGGGTTCCACTGAAAATTGTCTGGGTTCAAGACCGGTACGTCACGGCGGAAGGACTCGTGGTCAAAGATTCTGCCAATATTACAGGCCTCTCCCAACTATCTGGCCGCACCGTCGCCCTTGTGGACGGATCCTCTTCCCCCTGGCAGTTGGATACGGCCCTCCAGACCCACCATATCCCCGTAAGCGCTGTTCATATCGACGATACAGCACCCGCCAATATGGTGGCGGCATGGAAGACCGGACAAATCGATGCGGCTTATGTGTGGTCGCCATTTCTGAATGACATGCAAGCGGACGGCGGCCACATTCTAATCTACGATCAGAATCAGGTCAACTCGGCGCCCATGTTCACCTACGCCGTAGTCAACGCGAGTTTCGCCAGCAAATACCCGAAACTTGTGGAGGATTTCGTCAAGGCGGAAGCCCAAGGTGTGACCTATTATGACAGCCACCCCTCCCAGTCCTACCAGGATATGGCCACTTTGAACGGCATCAGCGCTGCCGCAGCCAAGACACAAGCCGCAGAATTGCGCTTTACCCCGCTCTCCGAGGAAGTCACGAGCCGCCGGATGGGTACAGCGGCCACGGTATCGTCCTCCCTGGTGGCCACATCGCTGCATTCAGCAGCCAACTGGCTCAAGGCCACCGGCCAGATCAACGCGGTGCCTCCCCACCTGGACAGCTACATTGCGCCGCAGTTTTGTCAAGATGCGCTGGGCTCCCATGCTAAAACTCAGGAGGGATGACAACGGTGATCGAGTTCGAGAAGACCATCAAATACTATCCTCCCGTTCGCAAGGGAGCCCCTCCCGTCAAAGCGGTGGATGAGGTATCATTCTCTATCTCTAAGGGACAGTTTGTCAGCATCGTAGGCCCCTCCGGGTGCGGCAAGACCACCGTACTGAATATGGCTGCCGGATTTGAGCGCCCCAGCGCCGGGCGCATTGTTGTCAGTGGGCAGGCTGTCACGGCTCCTGGCCCGGACCGTGCCGTGGTTTTCCAGCAGCCTTCTTTGTTTCCGTGGATGACTGTCGCGGAAAATATCGCGGCCGGACTCATATTCCGCAGCGGACGCAAATCCGTGAACAGTCCTAAGGTGACCGCTATGATTCGCACCATGGGTCTGGAAGCGTTTGCGAATCACAGTCCGTACCATCTTTCGGGCGGCATGCAGCAGCGGGCGGCCATAGGGCGGGCCATGGTCACCGACCCCGAGGTCTTGTTAATGGACGAGCCCTTCGGCGCTCTTGACGCGCAGACCCGCTCCGATATGCAGCGCTTTTTGCTTGGGGTGTGGGACCGTCTGCAAATTACGGTGCTCTTTATCACCCACGATGTGGATGAAGCGGTGCTCCTCTCCGACCGGGTGATAGTAATGAGTCCGCGACCCGGCCGTATCGCCGCCGATATTCCCATTGCCCTGGCTAGACCGCGGCCGTGGGATGTCACGTTGGGGTCCGACTTCCTGGCCTATAAACGGGCCGTTCTTGCCAAACTCCACCATGGCGGCGCGGACGGAGTCCTCCCCCTTGGCACAGTGGAGGCCACCGAAATTTCCGCCCAGATTCTTTCCTGAAAATCTCCCCCATTTAGGCCATTCTATATATAAGGAGACAGTCCATGGACATCCTCTCATCCCCCCAACCCCTGGGCGCACAAGACCTCAGCCACTTATGGCACCCCCTGACCCAGCACGCCACCTACCAGGCGGGAGGCCATCCCCTCATCATCGAATTCGCCATGGGCTCAACCGTCTACGATGATGCCGGAACCCCCTATCTTGATGCAGCAGCTGGACTGTGGTGTGTGAACGTAGGCTACGGGCGACAGGAGCTGATTGATGCGGCGGCAGCCCAGTTGCAGCAATTAGCTTATTACCCCCTGACCCAAAGCCACCCCGCGGCCATTCGTTTAGCCTCGGTGCTGGCTGAAAACCTCCCCCACGTCCCTCATCTGTACTTTTCAAACTCAGGTTCTGAAGCCAATGAAACAGCCTTCAAAATCGTTCGGCAGTACTGGCACAACAAGGGATACCCGCATAAAGAAAAGATCTTGTCCCGCTTCCGCAGCTACCACGGCTCGACTCTCGGGGCCCTGTCCGCGACGGGTCAGCCCGAACGCAGCAGGGATTATGGCCCGCTTGCGCCCGGGTTCATTCAAGTGAGCGCTCCTTATTGCTACCGCTGCCCATTTCACCTCTCCTATCCCGACTGCCAGATGCAGTGCGCGACAGACTTTGAGCGCCGAATCCAAATCGAGGGACCAGATACGGTGGCAGCGATTATCGTGGAGCCCGTGACCGCAGGAGGCGGGGTTCTCGTGCCTCCGGATGAATATCTCCGGGAAGTGGCCCGGATTGCCCGCACCCACAACGTCAAACTCATCGTGGATGAAGTGGTGACAGGAGTGGGGCGCACAGGGTCGCTCTTTGCCCATGTGGCCTACGGTGCAACTCCGGATGTGGTGACGATGGCGAAAGGCTTGGCCAGCGGCTACATGCCCATCGGAGCCACTGCCGTCAGCGAAGAGATATTCTCCTCCTTCCTCGGCGAAGCCGACTCCGGCAGACACCTGCGCCACGTCAATACCTATGGCGGCCACCCCGTCGCCGCAGCAGTCGCCTTGGCCAATTTATCCCTCATCGAAGATGAGGGATTAGTGCTCCGCGCTCAGGTACAAGGGCAATATCTGGCTGAACGCCTGCGGGATAGCCTCTTGAACGTTCCCTGGGCGGGAGACATCCGGTCGGCGGGACTCCTAGCAGGAGTAGAAATTGTCTCCGATGCCGACGCGAAAACCCCCGCATCCAATGACTTCATGAGACACTTGGCGCGCTACCTGCTGAGCCACCATATTCTCGCAGGCAAGGCCACCGATGTGGAAATGGCGCATAACAACGTGCTGATGTTCGCGCCCCCCCTCATCATCACCGTGGAGGAAATTGACCGGTTGGTTGAGGTTGTCGCGAGCGGAGTGAAGTCCATTGGCCAGCAAATGGCCCTGTCCCTGGAGTACTGACCAAACACCAGGAAATCTGCGCTGCATTCTTCTAGAATAAAGGCACCGGGCCCGCAGTAAGGGGCCCGGTGAACTAGTTGGCGCATCCCCACGCCCGCTACCCTCTTGTGTCTAAGTTGTGACCTTTTCTTTCCCGGCCGCGTTGTCATATTGAGGGGGGCTTCTAGGGACATGTTATGGAAATGGATGGGGCTGTTCGCCGGATGCGCTGCCGTTGCCGCGGGGTGCGGAATAGCAGTCTCCAAGGCACCGGGTCCAAGCATTCCTCCCTCTTCTAGGGAGATTGCTTCACCTGTTCCCCCACGCTCCAAATCGCTCCCAGCGCCAAAGATTTCAAAATCCCAGCTGGCCATCCTGTTTGGCGCCGAGATTCCGGCGGCCCCAATTCCCTTGCCAAGCGTGGCAGCGGGACCGGAGAAGCTGGCGCTTCCTGTACACAACATCCGCGCGACTTACGGCGCAACCGAGTCTTTCGCGCCCCTGCCAAAGAATGTGCCGATGGCCGTCAGGCCATCCCAGTCTGCCTATTTAGCCTATGCAGTTCCCCTCGGCGGCACCAGGGCCATCTATGTGCCTGCCCCGCCAGGAATGCGCTCGCAAGCCGGGGTGGGGGCCGACGGATCTTTGGCTTTGAGCCTTCAGCACGGCAGTGTCTCCATCACCGTAAGTGATACCCCGGCCTGCGTGGGATGCGCCGTAGATGGGGCTGCAGGCATCTTTCCCGCGGCCACCCGGCAGTCAGGACAGTACGGCGACCCCTATAGCGGTCCTGCCCTCTCTGCGCTCCGCTCTTTGATATCCTACCGTTTTGAGAGCTCCCACCTCTTCATAAAGGCGTACCAGATGCGTACGGGCCGCGACGTCTGGGGCCTCGAGGACTTCAGCCTTAGAGACGAAGACCGCCCTGGCGGCATTCTCTTCATGGTGTCAGTCAGCGGACCCGCCCAGAGCCGGGAATTAGCGGATACCGTCTTATCCGACGTGTACACCCAGCTAGACGGCGCGCATGGCTAGGCCCTGCAGCAAGAACATTGTCTATTGATAGGGAAAACTCTTTGTATTCCCAAGCAATGCGGTGACCCGTCGCAATTTTTCCCTGAGCGCACCGCCCGTGATCTCTGCTTTGTGCCCAATGAGACATTACGGGCCCGCCTTCAATTTCTGAACGTATTCTTCCAGGAATTCTTTGGCTTCGCTCACACTGTTGAGCAACTTGACCACCTCGTCCGCTTCAGACCAATCAATGGATGAAGCCAAGCTAATATTTCGGAAAAAAACATTGCGCAGAAACTCCGGCACCCGGGATACCCCGATGTCGGCGACCTCCCGGTGGCCCCTTTCCGTCAGAGAGTAAATCTTTTTCTTTCCTTCGACGCGAAAAGCAATAATACGCTGATCTTCGAGCTCCTTAAGATGAGGATAAACATTGCCGGGAGAGGCAGAAACGCCGCTTCCCCGGCAAAATTTGATAAACCCGTAGCCAGTAAGTTCACCGTTCTGCAGTAAGTAGTTTAAAATCATCATCCGGATGAAGGCCTGCCGCGCCATCTGCTGTTCACATCCTCGCTTGCCTCTTGGAAGAGGTACACCTCACATTCAGGGTACACATCCCCAAACTAATTTTCAAGAAAGTGGCCATTGACAATCAACGCCTCATTGTGTATCTCTTAAGATATATCTTATTAGATATTCAAGTGCCTGTTTTTACCTGTTACTGAACGGAGGATAACACAGCATGTGGGAAATATACGCAAGGTGGATTGCTCGCCTGAAGTGGGCCATTGTCATTTTCTGGTTTGCGGTTGCTCTGGGAATAACGCAGTTTCTGCCCAACCTGGGCACGGTAGTGGCTCACACCAGCACCAATTATCTCCCCGCGCAGTCCCAGACTGTCAAAGGCCAAGCGCTCCTAAGCCGGGTCAATCCGCAGCAGTATGCCAAGAGCACAGGGATCATTGTCTTCCACAACGAGAACGGAATTTCTTTTCAAGACCAGCAATATTTCGAAAAGATACTGTCAGATATCAATGCCCACCGTGCGCATTACGGGATCCGCTATGTTGACGATCTGCGCAATGCTTCAAGCGCCTTATCGTCCACGTTCATAAACTCCCGCCACACCACAGAAATTGCCGCGGTGGGCTTCCGCCAAAGCGAAGTGAGTACGGCTACCGCGACGGCGATTTCCCGTCTGAAAGCCGCTCTGAATCATCCACCAGCCGGCTCGCGTGTCTATTTGACGGGTGAAGCGCCCATTCAGCAGGATGAGATCCAGCTTTCGCAGGCTGGGGTCAAGAAAACTGCCGCAGTGGCCATCACTCTCGTACTGGTTGTTTTGCTGCTGGTGTTTCGGTCTATCGTGGCGCCTTTTATGGTGCTGGCGTCGATTTTGCTTTCCTATCTCATGTCGGCGGGGCTGGTCGCGTTCTTTGCCGAACACGGGTTGCCCGTATCGAGTTTCACACAGATGTTTCTGATTGCCATTCTGTTTGGAGCAGGCACCGATTATTCCATCATTATGATGAACAGGTTTCGGGAAGAACTGGCACGCCCCGGCGGGGACAAAGAGCACACGGCAGTGGCCTCGGCGTACAAAGCGGTAAGCAAGACGGTTCTTTTCAGCGCTTCAACCGTGCTGGTATCATTCGCCGCGCTGGGGTTGGCCAAGTTCGGACTGTACCGCAGCGCCGTCGGGGTGTCGGTCGGCATGGCCGTCGTCCTGCTGACCAGCCTCATATTCCTCCCCGCCTTAATGAGTCTGTTGGGTCCGTGGACATTTTGGCCAACACGCGCGGCGGCCAGGGGCCACCAGCCCTCCAAGTTTTGGGACGCAACCAGCCATGTGGCTGTGCACCGCCCGTGGCTGACGGTGTTGGCCTTGCTGGTGGTCTTGCTTCCCGTCGCCATGCTGTTTACCAATCAGCGATCGTTCAATCCACTTGACGACATCCCGTCCTCTCCCTCAGCTGCAGGGTTCCGCATCGCGTCCCAGTCTTTTGGCCCAGGCAGCATATTGCCCAGTCAAGTCGTCCTGAACACCCACCAAAACCTGAGAACTCCCCAAGGTCTGACGACTATTGAAAATATCTCGAAGGCCCTTGCTGGCGTTGGAATGGTCCAAGACGTGCAAAGCGCCACACGTCCCGAAGGGCTGCCGCTCAAAGCACTCGAGGTCGCAAGCCAGAATCAGACGGCCGCAGGCGATTTGCAAGCGGCGTCCAGAGCGCTGGCTCAGGTCCAAGACCGCCTGAGCGCCTACAGGCAACGGGGGAGCTCCCAGGCGCTGACGCATGCCATGGAACAATCCACAATCGGCTTGAACCAATTGAGCGCTGGTCTTGGCTCCCTTTCAGGCGGGATCTCCGCCGTGCAGACGGGAGTGGCTCAGGTCGGTACTGGACTGGCGCAGGCGGACTCTTCTCTCAGCACACTATCTCCGGCTGCCACGGACGCCTCCCAGTCGACAACGCAACTCTCTGCAGCATCGGAGAAACTGACCGGTGCTCTTTCGGCCTGGGCCAAAGCTCATCCGGACACCCAAGGCAGTGCCGGCTGGGCCCAAATCACGAGCCTGACCCAATTTGTGCAGTCTGGACTGAAAGGAGATGCCCGCACAACGGGACAGATCGCGCAGAGGGTCGGGCCGGTTGTCCCCGGGCTGAGCCGCCTGCAGGAAAGTGCGGAGAGCCTCAGACACGGCAGCGCCCAGCTTTCGGGCGATGCAGGCCGATTGCAAACCGCAGCCCAGTCACTGGCCAAAACTAGCCAGGCTATGAGCGCGGGGGTTTCATTGTCAGCGGACACGTCACAGCGCACCTTGTTCCTGGCAAGTCAGGGCCTGCAGAAAGTGGCAGGCGGCATAAATGGCGTCTCGTCTTATTTGTTGGGGTCGGCGTCCGCCAATGTCACAGGTGATCCTGGATTCTACGTGCCGCCGAGCGTGCTTGGCAGTCCCAGCATGCAACGGGCCATGAATGCCTACATCTCTCCCAACGGGCACGTCGCCAAGTTTAACGTCATTCTGAACCTCAATCCTTACTCGGCAAGAGCCCTAAATCAGATTAGCAGCCTAAGCGTTGCCGCCCAGGTCGCCCTGGCCAGCAGTCCGGTATCTACCGGCACCGTATACACAGCCGGCACCACTCCAACCCAGGCCGCGCTGAATCAGATCTCATCCCAGGATTTTACCCGCACCGCCATGCTGGTGCTTTTGGCGATTTTCATCCTGTTGGCCCTGCTTCTTGGCTCCATCATCGCGCCCGCGTACATTATCCTGTCCTTGGCAGGCACATATTTTGTGACCTCTGGAATACTCCAAGTGATTGCGCTGCATGTACTGCACCAGCCCGGGGTCACCTGGTCCGTGCCGTTTTTCGTGTTTCTGTTGTTGACAGCGCTGGGGGTGGATTACAGCATCTTCTTAATGTCGCGGTTTAACGAAGAGCTCGGTCACGGTGCAGAGCCCCACGAAGCAATTCAGACCGCTATGGCCAACATGGGTGGCGTAGTCTTCTCCGCTGCCCTCATCATGGCCGTCACCTTCGGTTCCATGCTGGTCACGGGCATCTCGTCTCTCATGGAATTGGCTATCGCTGTGATGGCGGGGCTCCTACTATACGTTGTGCTGTTCCTCGGATTTTTCGTGCCCGCCTGTGTTGCCATATTTGGTCAGGGACACTTCTGGCCCTTCACCGGACACAACCCCGCAGCCTCCACGAAATCCTGACGGTAGTGGTATTATCAAGCCGGGGATATTGCCCATGTGCCGCTTAACTGCACGGACTTGGGTGCCCAACGAGTTCGCTCCGCCTTAATCTCAGCCTTGTCGGTCGTGGATGGCGAGCCATTTGGATAAACGGGAGGCTCTTCCGCATTTTTGGTGGAAGGGTGATCCACTGTCACAAGGCGGCGGTATAATCAGGACAGTTTTCCAACTAATCCCAAGAGAGGGATAACATGTCGCTCTCCATGTTGCCCACCGTGCCGACCCAAGACCTCACGATCACGGATGATGGGCACCAGTTTTTTCTGACGCTCTGGATCGCGTCTGCCGATGCTACGTGCCCTCACTGTGGCCAGGTCTCGTGCCGTGTTCACAGCACGTATGCGCAGCAAGTGCAGGATCTGCCCTGGAGTGATGAGGCGGTCTCGGTGGAATTGGTCGTGCCGAAATGGTGGTGTGACAATCCCGACTGTCCTCAGAGCATTTTCTATATGCGGTTGACGCCCTGGGTGCCGGCCTTGGGCCGGCGGTCGACGCGTTGGACGGAGTGGATTGCCGACTGGGTCTAGACCACGAGTGCCGAAGAAGTGCCCGCCACCGCAGCCTAGCATGGAGTCACCCTCAGCAGCTCCACGGTGGTGCGCATTGTGCAGGCGCAGCCCGACCCAGCGTTTCCACCCCCGCGGGTGTTGGCCTTGATGACTGGGCGATCGCCAAAGGGCACTGCTATGCGACCGTGGTGGTGGATTGCGAGCGCCACTGGGGCCTCGATATCTTGCCAGGCCGCACGGCCGACATGGTTGCGGGGTCACCCATGCGAGAGTCCCGCTTTATGCACATCACGTTTGACACGATCTTGTCATCACACCTTGCCCTGCAGATTCAACAGGCCGAGGAACTGGCTACATCCAACCGATGCGAATCGCGGACTATTGGGGGGATTGTTACACAAGGATTTCCGCCCCAACGCGCCGAATGGGACGGTATCCACCGCCATAAGACGAAGAATGACCCCGCCGTTCGGTTGTACGGGGACGAGAGCAAACCGTCAAGTTGGCCAATCGGGGGGATCACATGGTTGTGCGTTCGAGCGACGTCGATATACCGAACCGACTTTTGGCTCGCCTTCATCCCTTCGAGACGTACTGCGCCGGATCTGTGGTGCCTCCTGGATATGAATCTTATTGCCGGATCTTGCATCCGGCCGAGGGAAATCACGGGAGACGGGTCACTTGGGCCACCATTGCCACGTGGGCTGGGCGCGTCTACCACCCGGCGATGCAATTTGAGGCGATCGCGACGCCACGCCCCAACTTCGGTGCCTCTCCGGCACCGTGGGATGGCGGGATGCCGTGGAACCTGCCCGTGGACTACGTGACGAGGTTGGCCAACCTTCTCAAGCCCTTCACTCAGCACCCCGATCGGATGTGGTATTTGGTATGGGAAGGATATGGGGAACGCGCCCGGCAGCTGTCCGAAAAACCGCAGCGGAGATATGTGGTGTACCGGGGCGATCTCGGAGACCTCAAGCACTTTTACGGCGGGACGCGACACCCAGCCGACTATTGGTTTCCGCAGGATCAGGCCTGGTGCGTGGCCAGCGATGTCGATCTTTACTGGACCTACGTGGGTGGTACCGAGCGTTGTATCGAGGCAATCCTAAGTTGTGCGGATCTAGAGGCTGTTCCGGTGGACCTGGACCAAGGACTCACGGTCGATTCTGACGTCGTCAATCGGCTTTCGCCCGAAGAAAAGTCCCACTGGATTTGGTAGGCACGCTGCGGTGGTTCAACGACTGGCTTTGGGAGGCTGTCCATGGCTTTGAGAATGGGAAATATGATTCCTGCGGACGTTCAGGCGGCGTGGGGGTTGTCGGCGGATGCTCCGGCATCGCTCTTGCGCGGTGGCGGTAATCAGAGTGTTCAAGTGGGCTCAGTGGTGTTCAAGCCTGTGGATGACCGAGTGGAGGCGACTTGGTGCCGTGAGTCCCTATCCCGACTTGTCCCCGATCGATTCCGCATTGCCGAGCCGGTTCGGGGCTTACGAGGGCGCTGGGTAGACCCGGGCTGGGTCGCTTCACGCTGCATCGCAGGCGTGGCCGGACCGGCTGGTCATTGGGACGAACTACTGGAGACGTCGGCACGCTTCCATCGGGCTCTCGCGACTGTGGAGCGACCATCGTTCCTGGGACAGCGGTCCCACCCCCGGGGCCGTAGCCGATCATGCCGCATGGCGCCAAGTCCACTTGGACTGGTTGCCGACGACGCGACCCCGTGCAAAGCTACTCAATGATCTGGGGGGAGTCATTGGACCTTCCGGCCCAAGTAATTCACGGAGACCTGTCGGGCAATGTTTTGTTCGGGGCGGGCCTGATACCGGCCGTTATCGAGTTTTCTCCGTACTGGCGCCCGGCGGCCTTTGCCGATGCCGTCATTCTGATGGATGGGCTGCTCTAGCTTACCGAGGGTCCTCCGCGTGGTCTATATACTCACCGTCGAGAGACGCGGCCTCGATTTCGTGTTCCGCATGGCGGACAACCGATTGCGCCACTTCAAGAGTCAAGGCAACCTGCACGAGTTTCTCTCTAGGAGCCCTCGTTGGGAAGCACGGCGTCGATCTCCCCGAGCATCACGTAAGAAAAACCCCCGAAAATAATGCTCGGAAGCTGCGAGGCGCCATGAATCCCCCGGTATGCTAGCCCCAAGGTAACAAGATACAAGGTCGGCAGACCCGTTTCAAAGGTATGCCGCGCCTGAAGCGGATCCGATTGCTTGGCCGAGGTGTCTTGCTCGCCTGATTTCTCAACATGGGTCTTCCCAGGCGAGTGAACAAAGCAATGACGCAACTTTGGGCGAATGCTTTATCATATTAATCAAGCCTAACCAGGCCTTTGTGGTGGGTCGTGTAGGTCCGGGGCCGTCCCTTGCAGACCCCGCGGGCTTTGGCCGCGGCAATCCCTTCGAGCTGACGTTCCTTGATCAGATCGGCCTCGAATTCCGCAATGCCCGCCAAGACCGTCATGAGGAGCTTACCAACGGCGGTGGCCGTGTCGACTACACCCCCTCCCATATTCAAAACCACGAGCGACACTCCCCGCTCGGTCAAAGTCGCCATAGTATTGAGGGCATCCTGCGTACTGCGGGCAAAACGGTCCAGTTTCGCGACCACGACCATATCACCGGTCGTGGCGCAATCCAGGAGTGCCGAAAATTGAGGGCGATGGGTGAGGGATCGCCCGGACAGCTTTTCCTGGAAAATTTTCCGGCAGCCGCAGGCCGTCAATTGAACGATCTGCGTGTCCAGGTTTTGGGTGGTCGAACTCACCCGGGCATAGCCGTAAATCATGGGGTTTTCGCTCCCGTTTTCGGTATGATTAATGAAACGCGCATACGATACGCTAGAAACTGGGACAACCCGTGTTTTGCAATCTGTCTTAATTGGGTGTTCTCATCTCAGACAGTCAGATGTGCACTCTTGACACGGGGACGGACCCAGCAAGTGTCCGGCAGGACTCTATGACCCTTCCGCGAGGCTGTCAAGGATGGCGTTTTTTGATCCTCTCTGACGCGATTTCGATAGGGCCCCTGACGTCCAGTTAGGGTGTACCTCATAAACACAGCCATGTCTTTCGTAGGCATGGCTATGGAGATAAATCTCCTGCGTGCTTTGGCCCCCCAGAAAGACTCGTGCCGGAATTGAATCGGAGTGCGTTGCGCTGTGTTCCCGGCGATTTGAGAATTTTTCAGGTCACGCCGGTGATTTCCCTGGGGCAGGGATGCGCCTGAGATGATCATGCGAACCTTGTTGTCCTTTTCTGCTCCCCTGCTACACAGACCCCGGCTACTAGCGGCAAGCTTAAGATGAGAACAGAGTAGCTGTCCCTCCGTCCGCAATTGACCCCCGCAGATAGGGCTGGAATGCCGCCCGGAAAAGCGGTCGTCAATTGAGGATGTCTCGGAACTGGCCGTCATTTTGCTGAGCAGCCTACCCTTGAGTCTGAACCCCTTCGCGATCTTCGTTGAACTTGCAGGGGCCCGGATGGATTCATCAACTTTAATCCGTTCCTTAGATTCATTCGAACAAAGTGTTTACTGGCTGACATTACCTTTGACGCAAATCCCGGCTGTGAAGTTATAGCTGCGCACGTTCACCTCTTCATTCTTTGGTATACAGAACCGATGCATGTGAACCTATTTTGTGTGAATATCATAAAGGGAACTCTTCACGGCATCACTGACCCATCTTGTTCGAAGCGCATCCGATATTGGGCAGCTCAGGAATTCCACTATCCCGGGAAGAGGTGAATGCATTGATTGAACAAGAACCCAAAACCAGCCGGTACCAGCTCGCCAAAGTGGTGGGAGTCGTGGCCATCATGGCGTCGGCCCTTTCCCAAGAATACGGTTCCGGAATCAATTTTGTAGCAACCCAAAGCCTCAGTGTCTACCCTAAGATAGAGTATCTGGTGCCCCTTGCCATGTTCGTAACCGGCTTGTTTTATCTGCCCAAAGTATTCCTGTTCATGCGCTTTGGAAAAATCATGCCGCGCGCAGGGGGCAGCTACGTGTGGATTACCCGCAGTCTCGGGATGCAAATCGGATTTATTGTGCATTTTCTATGGTGGGCCAGCCTCGCTTTTGCCATCGGGGTCCTTGCCTTTGCATTTGGCACCTTCCTCTCGGCCGGACTCGTCAGCGCGGGGCTTGCGGGAGGCACGTTCTTTGTGACACCTTGGGGACATATCATCGCCGGAACTGTGGCCATCTGGCTGATCTTTTGGCTTCACTACCGCGGAATCGGCAACTACGCCAAATTGGTGACGGTCCTTATGGTCGCGGTGCTGATTACGGCGGCTATTGTTGTGGCTGTAGGCTTCAGCCACACTCCAGCGGCATTCGCGCAGGCCGTCCACAGCAAGCTCCATGTCTCATTAGTCGCTCCTGTCTCGCCCGGCGCTCCGACACTGTCCGCTTTCCTTTCCGTGTGCACGCTCTTCATCTTTGCCTACGGCGGGATATCGGCCGCCCCGTTTCTCGGCGGGGAGGCTAAAAACGGCAGCCGCTCAATTCCCCTCGGCATTTTGTGGGGATGGATATCCGCCATCGTCCTGTTTTCGCTAGTCGCCCTCGCCATTTTCCACGCCGCCCCTTGGTGGGGTGTCGTCACCTTAATCGGACACGGTGACACGGCGTATGCCACCACTCCGGGTCTGGTTGGCCTCTTGGGTTCTCCGGCACTAGCTGCCGGACTAAATCTGCTCGTCGCGCTGATTGTAGGAAAGACCATCGCTCCGCAGATGATGGGCACATCACGGCTGGTGTTTGCGTGGGCTCAGGACCATCTGTTTCCCGCCCGATTTGCCCAGACCTCCCGGTGGCAGACCCCGTCGGCGGCCCTATTTCTGTCCGCCATCGTCGGCACTTTCTCCCTCGTGCAGTCTGCGCTGGTTGGCTGGTCCATTGGTGTCACATTCCGCTCCATCGCTATTTTGCTGGTGCTGGCCTTGCTGGGAATTGGGGTGTTGAACCTGCGCTGGGGGTCCCGCTTCCGCAACAGCCACTGGCGCGACCCGATTTCCAAGGGCTGGGGAGTCATTGTGGCAGCGGTGCTCGGCATTATCATCGCAGTGGTGCTCATTAGCAGCGTGCTGGTGGTCCCCAAGACCGCCCTGGAGTTTCAGCCAGCCTTCCAGGCCGTGGTCGCCATCATCATCGGCGCCGTTATCTATCAGTGGTCCGTGGCCAAAGCCCGGGCTAAAGGGATTCACATTCATGCCATTGCTGAGGAATTGCCACTGGAATAGGCGGCCAAAAACCCTTTTGGTGATCCTCCGCAGGTTCTGCTGCCGGCCTTGTATGCTGCAAAAGAGAGCTGCCCGGACAGCTCTCTTTTGTGTCGCACCCCCGGCGCTGTCTCAGCGGAAGAGATGCTTGTACTGCTCAACCGGGAAGGCGCGGAGAACGTGGTTGTCGCGCCCAGTCACCGTCACAGCCGACACCAGCGCATTGAGCACGGCCTCTTCACTGGCTTCTACGGTAGCGTCAAACAGCACATTTAAGGGCGGCTCCTCGTTCCAAATCAGGCCATCTCCCAGATATACGGGGTGAAGAGGCACGGAATCCTGCTTGGGAATGTGCAAAGCCGTCGAGAAGGCTAAAAATAGCTCCCCGCTGCCGTCATTCCCCACCGATCCCGTGCGGACCAGCCCAAATCCGGCCCGCTTAGCCAGCCTGCGCAACTGGTGCGGCAAGAGCGGCGCGTCGGTGGCCACAATACCGATGCACGAGCCTTCCTTGTCCGGGGTCAGAGGCAGGGCGCCCGCCAAAGTCTGGCCCACGGCATGGCCCTTGATAATCAACTGGTGTTTCCTGCCAAAATTGGTGTTGACGAGAACGCCGACCGTGTAGGTCTGTCCTGCCAATTCCACTTGGCGGGACGCTGTGCCGATGCCGCCCTTGAACCCAAACAGCTGCATTCCCACGCCAGCCCCCACACTGCCCTCAGCTACCGGGCCGCTCTGAGCTTTGCGCAGCGCCTGCTCGAACACCGCCAAGGGCACCGCCGGTCCGCGGTTGTCATTCAGGTACCCGTCATCACATTCAGCGACCACCGGCATCAGCACGTCCAAATCTCCTATTCCCGGATCCAAAGCGTTCATAAACTGGATCACCGCTTCATATCCCTGACCGACACTGCGGGTATTGGTCAGCACCACTGGCGACCCGAGCAGTCCCCACTCTTCAATCGTGGTGCGCCCGGTCATTTCCCCGTAGCCGTTCAAAATGTCGATCCCCGCAAACACCCGCTCAAAATCGGGGTTCCCGCCGTGGGGCCAAATTACCGTGGCCCCAGAGCGCATCACAAAGGGTTCGTCCCCCACCGCGTCTGCCTGACCTACTTTGACACCCGGCACGTCCGTAATGGCATTGTGGGGCCCATGCTCCAGATATCCCACCGACCCGCCCAAATCCCGAAAGCGCAATCCATTTTTCCACCTTTCCCGACTTGTATTCCTTCTCGGCCCGGCCAATAATGCCCGATAAATCGCGTCTTGCTTGGCGATCCCGTGATTCTTCCTGCCTCAAAAGCGCCCCTTGCCCCAGGGCTGAAAAGCCGTGTGACAGGGAGATTGCAGCGAAACTTTGTTCCGTAGTCCCCCCTTAAGAAAAACACCATCCCAAGCTTCCGGCCCCGGCCGTGGACTCTGTCACCTTATCCCTTTGGCTGCGACTCTGTCCAGTAATTGGGATAGAAAATGTCCTCAATGGGATTGAAACTGCTAACCGTGTCGTGAATCCCGCGCGCATGCTCGTTGAACATCGGCGTGTACGGCAGCCAGATCACGGGCAGGTCATGGGCAGCGTAATTCTGATAGGCATCCAGACGGGCCAGCGTCTGCTTAGTGTTCCCAGGCTGGTAAATTTTCTGCAGGAGCAGGTTCATCGTATGACTGCTGTACTGGCCTGGGTTGTTGCCTGCTCCCGTTCCAAAGAGGCCACCCCCGGAAGGAAAATAGTCCGGTTCATAGGTCCAGCTGAAGGAGAGGCCCCCGCCCCAGTTCAGCATGGCCCACTTGGACGGGTCAGTGGGAGTCGCCTCTGCAATAACACTATCGAATGGCGCCGAGTTGAGGCTGACTTGAATGCCTTCCTGGGCCCAGTCGCTTTTGAGCAGCTGTGCGATATCCGTATATGTCTGGCTGCCGGAAGCATATCCCAACGTGAAAGATAATTTCTCGGCGCCTTTGGTCATGACCCCATTCTCCTCACGCCAGCCATGGCTCAGCAAGAGCCGCTTGCCAGCTTGGGGATTAAACGGGTAAACCGGATTCTTGAGTTGCGGGTCAAAGAAGGGTGTGGGTGGCTGGGACGGTACAGGCCCCGTCTCCACCACACCATGGCCGTGAAACATCGTGTGGATGATAGCTTCTTGATCCACCCCTTCCTGCAGGGCTTGACGGACATAGAGGTGGTTAAAGGCCTTGCCAATGCCATTTGGAGCGTTTGGGCTCAAGTTGGGCACCAAGAAATTAAATCCCAGCAGGTAAGTGGTGCTCAGCACGTCGTTGGACAGTTCCTTACGCGAATCCCATAAAGACGGGGGCAAAAAGCCTACGAGTCTGGCGGTAGTCAAGATCATACTGCGTCCGCAGAGGTTCCAGCCACTCAAAGGACCACAGTGTGCGCATTCTTTGCCGCTACATGCGACCATATAGAGGGGACCCCGCCGATTCCTTCACCCCCATAGCCCCATGGCAGCGAAGGATTGGTTCCGCTC
>DAHWJO010000139.1:0-8805 GCA_027344105.1 Sulfobacillus sp. | reverse complement strand
TCGGTCTGGAAAATCAGCATCAGAAAGCTTTCCGCCAGACCCAGCAGCATGCCGCCCCGGTAAATCTCCTCCCCCTTGAGCGGAGGGCTGCCCGACCCGTCATAGCGGCACTGGTAGTGGAGCAGCGCGGTGACCACAGGAGCTGGCGCCCGGCACTGCCGCACGGCAAGAATCAGCGCCGCCAAGTCGGCGGCGGACAGTTCCCGGACCTTGCCGTCTTCGAGTCCGGGATGGTGAAATCCGTAAAGCAAAGCGGACAGGCCGTACGCCTCAGACCATTCGGGCGCAATCTGGTCGGCCAAGCGCATCACCAGTCCCGCCAGATTGGCATAAAATGTTAGATAGGCGCTTCCCGCCTGATATACTGACAGCATTTCAAATGCCCGGGCATGGACGAGAAGCTGCTCCTCGCGCAGACTCCTCACCAGAGCTTGACCCTCATGCAGGCGGGCGGCGTCGAGAGGGCCCGGATGTTTGGCCCACAAAGCTATTTTGTCGATGAGGACAGGGGAAACGATCGGCGTGGTGTCGATGTCTTCAAATCCCGGCCACTCGACCGGAAGCGCGGGAATCCCCCACCGCGCCACCGCCTTGATCATGTCCGCGTTCAGAGCCACCCCCTGCCGCAAGAGCACGCGCCCGTCCCCGCTGTGCAAGGTGTCCGCGGTAACGTCACCGGGTTCCAGTTGATTAATAGGCAGCAACCGCATGCAGCTCGTCTCCTTTATCGTATTGGCCCGCCCGCCCGCTTACAGCCGGTAGCGCGAGACCAACTGGTCCAGGCGGGTGGCCACGCCTGCCATGTCACGAGATTTGGCGGCCAGACCGGCCGCTGACTCCGCCACATTCTGACTGGTGCTGGCCACTTCTTCCGTCGCAGCCGCCGTCTCTTCAGAAATGGCCGCCAGACTCTGGATCGTGTCGGTCACATCCGCCGATGCCGCAGCCATCTGCTGAGCGGAGGCGGCATTCCCCTGGGCAATCCGGGAGATCTGCTTGATACCCTGGTCCACCCCCGCGCTCTGGGCCGTAAAACCGGCAACCGTCGCAGACAGCGTGCCGATTTCACTGGCCACCTGTGACACCGCCTCCTCCATCCGTTCCAGGGCTTCCCGGGTTTGCTCGCCTAAAGACTGTCCGGCCAAGACTTCCTGCTGGCCTTTCTCCATGGACTGCACAGACTGCTGGACGGTGTCCTGGATCGTGCGGATAAGCTCACTGACATTTTTGGCTTCCTTGGCCGACTGCTCCGCCAGTTTGCGGACCTCGTCGGCGACCACGGCAAATCCGCGCCCGTGCTCTCCGGCCCGGGCTGCCTCGATATTCGCATTGAGAGCCAGCAGGTTGGTTTGTGAGGCAATTTCCGAAATGGTTCCCGCAATGGCTCCAATGCGTTCGGAATGGCGGCCCAGCATCCCCGTGGCCTCCGCTGTGGTCTTCGTCACAGCGGCAATCCGGCCGATCGCCGCAAGGGTCTCTTCGACCTGTTTGCGTCCGGAGACGGCGCTCTTGCGGGATTCATCAGCCAGAGCCTCCATACGTTGGGCAGCTTCCTGCACCGATCCTTGGGCCTGTTTCATGGTGCCTAGGGCCTCTTCCCCGCCTTGCGCCTGGGTCTCCTGGTCCTGTGTGCCCGACGCCACTTGCTCGACCGCGGCCTTCAGCTGCTGCATCGACGCGGCAATCTGCTGCAGCCCGTGGGAAGACTCCCCAGTGGCCTTAGCCGTCTGGCCGATGGCCAGAGAGATCTGCTGTGTGGCATCCGTCGTCAGCGATGCCAGCTCGCTCAGTTCGGACACACTGCCATGCACCTGGTGTCCCATCTCCTGCATGGCTTGAATCACCTCGCGCAGCCCCTGATGCATCGCCACAAGCGCCTTGCCCAGCACATCTTTTGGCCCTTTGGCCTCGGGGGCGCGCGTTAAGTCTCCATGGCCCACAGCGTCCGCAATCTCTCCGGCGCCTGCCAGGTATGCCGTCATGGAGCGGAAGGACTGAGCCAGAGCCCCCAGTTCATCCGCACTGGAATAGGCCGCCTCCTCTTCAATATTGCCTTCTGAGAGATTGCGGGCCACATGTTCCAGCTGGCGGATAGGACGGACAACATACCGCTGAATCGCTGCGAGCGCCAGCAGCACGACGAGCAGCATCGCAAACATCGCCGTCCAGGCAAAGGAAATTGAGCTCTTTTGGTCTTGCTGGACCAGGGCCAAAGAGGTGGACATCTGCGATTCGCTGAGCCGGTTCAAACGGCTTAACAGCGGCATAATCATATTGGAGGGCTCGGAGTTGCCGACGGTCTGCATGGCAATCGCCTGCGGAATTTTTCCGGCCAGCACGTCTTGGTGCACCACCGCCGCGTCCACGCGGTAGGCTTGAATCTGCTGGCCCAACTCGCGCAGCAGCGGCGTGCCGGAGTTGCCGGTCATGTTGGATTGCGCCCGCCTGAAGTCCGACGAAAACTGCCCGGAAAATCCGCTGGCCTGCGTATAAGTCGTGGAGTCCAGCGCCGACTGGCGGGGGATATCCGCCACCAGCACGTACATGTTCATCTGGTCGTCATAGCCGTAAAAGGCCGTTTCCATATTGTGCACGGCGTTGTTGAAAATGCTTTCCCTCTCGAAGACCGTCCGGATTTCGTGCAGGGTGCTGTCTGCGCGCGAGATGGACAAATAGCTTTGCGTAACCGTCACAGCCATCAGCAGCCCGGCCACCACGGCAACCTTGCCTGTAAGATTCATCATGCAGAGTCCTTTCTTGTTAAGCGCTTGCCGATTCCCTTCGACAATTTGTTACAAGAAGCGAGTTTCGACACGCGGCGGGAAACTCCTTTTTTGGGGCAGGGAAAGTTTGGAGGAGACTCATTTCTGTAACGAGGCACAAGAAGGATTCGGGTCGGAAGTTCTGGTCCCTGTCGCCCCCGCCGAGAAAGAACGGAAGAGGACCTGCACGAGATCAGCAAAGGTCATAGGATTTACAGCAGTTTCTGCTTGGCACACCCAATCATAGCCAAATGGATATAATAGGGAGGATGGTTGTTGCGCTGTTTTTGGAGGGTGCCTGGGTGGACCCCGCGGATCTTTGAGATCTGAGACATAGACGCACGGCTAACAACACCAAGGGGGTTTGGAAAATGATCAAAGTGGGAATTTTGGTGGGGAGCCTACGGAACGAGTCGTTTTCAAAAAAATTGGCACGGTATGTGGCGTCTTTATTGCCTGACGGATATGTGGCGGAATTTGTAGACCTCAACCTGGCTTTATACAATCAGGATTATGACGATGACAACCGCGTTCCTCCGGCATATATGGCATTTCGGAACACCATGAAGGAGATCGATGCGGTATTGTTTGTCACGCCTGAATATAATCGGTCGGTGCCGGCGGTATTGAAAAATGCCCTGGATGTCGGTTCCCGGCCCTATGGATCCAGTGTATGGAATGGCAAGCCAGCCGCAGTTATCAGCAACTCGCCGAGTAAACTGAGTGGGTTCGGCGCGAACCATCACTTGCGGCAATCCCTGGTATTCCTGAATATGCCCGTAATGCAACAACCCGAGGCGTATATCGGCGAGGTGGCGGACTTGCTGGATGACCAGGGGACCATCCACAATGAAGAGACCGTTAAATTTCTGCAATCATTCGTGGACGCCTTTGTGGTTTGGATTAACGCGCATCCAACGGGGCGGGGTCTCGAGGGATAGGGACGAACACGGCCGCAATGTTTCGACCTGTATAATTCATTGCGATATCGAATTAAAGTTGTTGGGGAGAATTCTTCCCCAGGTTGCTTGATCCATTGGGGCACCAGAATGCCCGGGGCGCTGCGGAACGGCCATTTGTCCCCGATTAGGCTACCCACTCAAATTGTAGATGTTGCTCTTCATACCAATGGCGTATTTCGTGGTTTTGGTGCAAGGCCGTCACGGCCCCTAACGGGCAGTTTAGCCCCGCAAGGAGATCATAGTGATGGCTCATGCGTTCTTGGGCAGAAGAGCAGTTCACCGATGGGAATCGCGTCGACCTTGATGACATTCTCGCCAATCTCGTTGAAGAAGCGTTTCAGGATGCTCTCGTCGATGGCGGGGAATGTGTCGCTCTTTAAGAGAACGTTTATCTCCGTCTTGTCAAACCGGTCGGCAAGGCGCAGTTTGCGCTCCACATGGCGACAGATTTCCACCAAGTCGCTCTTGCCGTCGCTGCGCTGCCACTCGTGAACCAGCTGGTAGCAGTAAGCCTTGCAAGGGTCGGAGACAAACCGCTCCAGACCTTTCAGGGCATTCGGTATCGTCTGGGACAAGGCGGTGATGAGGATGTGCGCGGCAAGGTCGGCAAGCGGGCGTTCCTCTGCGTTCACATAACCCGTGTATTTTTGTACCAGTTGCCAGAACGCCTCGATGTTGCCGAACTTCTCGATATTAATCAACGCTTCGTTGCTTTCTTTATCCAATCCGGCTGACAGAACGGCGATAATCACGTCCTGGGCCGTGCCGCCGTTCAAGCCACACAACACGGCCATAATGTCGATGTGGAGCGTCAGCGGAGCCTGATATGTCCTGCCGATTCTGCGCAGTTTCGCCTGGCGGTCTTTGTTGTCGAGAAACTTGGCGTATAGCTTCATCGTCTTTCGCAGAGCCGACGATGGCTCGACGAGCAGTTCCTCCATTTGCAAGCTGACGAGATCGGCACGGAATTCCTCGCTGTATAGCTTGATATCCAGCAGCCAGTCATCCTTATGGTCTTTTTCGTAGGAGAGCGGGTCGTAGACAAGGTAACCGCCAGTGAGGTCATCCTCCGCGAGAAGTTTCTTGACGGCGAAGTGGTTTTTGCCCGTAAGTTTGACCACACTCACACCGGGTAGGTCGAGTTCGTTGATCTGCTCGGCAAACTCTCGTCCTCGTCGTGCCAGAAGACGATTCGGCGCTTGTGAAATTCCGGCAGCGGTGCGGCGAAGCGTTCCGCCAGCCTTGATTTTATTGTTTCTGACAACATTGCTATCCTCCGTTCGATTGGAACTTTCAGTTCCAAGTTCGTACCAAGATGGTTCCAAGTTTATTTCCAAGTCAGCGAGCGTACCATCTTGCCGCAGAAGTTTTGCCGACGACGTAGATGAGATCGGCTTGATGCAATTCGCGCACAAGAACCTTAATCTGATTCCGAGAATGACTTGGTAGAACCTGTTCAAGTTCTCTAAATGGCGTTCCTTTCTCACGGTTCATACGAATGTGCTTCAGGATTAACTCTTTGTTCGTATCACGATCTAAGCCGACGAGGCGAGTATGAACCCCCGTTTGGTCGGCAACCTCGTACAGACTGCGCGCCAATACAAATTTATTTCGGCTAACGTGTTCGACCAAGCCTAACTCAATAAGTCGCTTTGTACGCGAACGCAAGTTGTCAGGTAGCGGCTGTTCATGAAATAGCGCGTTAACCACGAGGAAATCGTCTGTAGCCATTGCTTCAAGTCGATCGTTACCGATTTTATTGATCAGCGAAAGCATTTTCTTGTCCAGTACCAAGCCATTCAGCGTGATACTGACAAAGCTATCGTCCGTCCCTCGGAAATCCGGTAGCGACTTTGCTTCCTTAATGCTCAACTCGTATATCAGGTTCATGCCCTGACCAGACCGCTCGACCAAACCACAAAGGGCGAGTAACTCTGCTATGCGGCGGTTGCGCGGCGATTGCCTGTCGAGAATATTATCCAGAGTCACACCCGTCGGGAAACCGCCGGGACTTTCCACAACCAGTCTGTTTCGATACTGCCTGATGAACACACTACCGCTCAACTGGTAATTTCTATGGCTGACCGCGTTTAAGAGTGCTTCGCGGACTACACGCTCGTTGAATGTCGGTATGTCAAAAACAAAAAAACCTTCTTGGTAGTGTTGCTTGTCGTTCCTTAGGTTGATGAGTTCCCACAAACGGTCGTAGCAGGTGAAAAAGCCTACACGAAACTCCTCACGTTGCTGTGCCGGACCCGAAGCATCCGACGAGCGGTATTCAAACACAATCTCAGACTGCGGCAGGTACTTTCCCAGCGCAGCGCGTGTTCCGAACATCACCAATGCCGCATAGGTCACGCCACCGTCCGAGATTGCCTCGCAGTCGACAAGCAACTGCTCTGTCGTGAGATTCTTAATACGGTTGTTGCCGCTCTTTTCAGCCCATTTACTGCGGAAAGCGTTAATCGCGCCTTCGTCCAAATCCTTAATGGTCGCACCTTCGCAGACACTCCCTGAGAAGTCAAATCCCGTTTCGGCGTAAATCCTACGGCGCACGTCCTCCGGCATTGGCACAAGGCTGTCGCCCTCGCGCCACCAAGCGATGCCGTCTACCTGAACAGGCAGGCCCAACGGACGTCCCGCTACGTCAAAGACGAGGATTCTCTTTCCGTCCTGTTCTAATATGTCAAAGTCCACACGAACGCGGAGTTTGTCCATCAAGCCCTTGCGGGTACGCTCCGGCTTGGCAAAGGCACGGCTTCCGACCACTTGTCGCGGGCGTTTATCGCTGATGCCAAGTATGAACTTGCCGCCGCCCCAGTTTGACAGAGCGCAGCAGTAGCGGGCAGCTTCATTTGAATCAAAGCGCGTTTTCGCTTCCTTAAATTCAAAATGCTCGCCCTCCGGCGCGTTCAGAAGTTCCTCAACCGTGTAATTTCCTTGCATATTCATTCACCCCTCTCAGAGCTTCACCAGAACGTCGGTAAAAATCTCATAATTTTTCTTCACCAAAAGCCCGCGAGAAGCCCCGGCCTTCAGGCCTGGGGAGGAAAGCGGGTTGCCGCCGTTAGGCGGAAACAAGTTTTTGCTCATACTGCCACCCGTCCCCTCGTTGAATAAGGCGACAGTATTGATATGAAATTCCTTGGGCCACTCTGTGCCCATGGGAAGCAATGTCAAAACGGCCATTGGCCCGTACTAAGACGCGGCCCGTATGAGTGCCAGCATACTTTCCTCGGGGGACGATCGCTTGAACCCAATCGCCGGTTTGAAAGTCGCAATAGACCTTGCGACGTGCCCGATGTCGGATGGGAAAGCCATAGGCATTGGTCCCACACATCTGGCGAGTGCCGCGGCCTTTCGCCGTCCAGATCTGCACATAAGCAGGCATCTGGGTGAATTGTCCCGGTGTGCTTTTCCCTACGCAGAGCGCGTCAAAATAATGCTCCTTGGGCAGATCGTGGGCCAGGCGTTGCCTCTTCGTCCGAGCACCTGAGCCGCCTTCCACCGGCAGCCCTGTGGCTTTTAACTGTTCATAGAGTCGCCAGCGCGTGGCATTCATCAGCGCCGCGTCCCGCAACGGCTTCTGGCCTGCGGCCAAGAGATGTGGGAAGCCAAACTCGGTTGCGGTTTTGTTGTCTTTGGCTTGATTACAATCATGACAGGCGAGAGTCAGGTTGCTAATCCGGTTGCTCCCGCCGCGACTTTTGGGCACGATGTGCTCGACCTCCAACGGAACATCGGTGGCGCCACAGTACACACACGCACGCCCCCATTTCTCCAAGAGGTACTCCCGCACTTCGTAGCCTAAAAGGGTGCCCTGCTGGTATTCCACGCCTGCAATTTCCGGGTTCTGAAGCTTTTGCGTGTCGAACTTGACATGCTCGACACTGAGATCCGTGATCGGAGCAAGTCTCCGGATTTTCGCCAAGGCATGGAGAGTCTGATTGACCCGGGCTTCCAGCGATGCCGGAAGCCAACCCGCTTTGCGCTTCCGGTTCTGAAAGCGAGCTGGACGATAACGGGTTTTGCGATGCCTTCGGCTCCGACGGAGTGCCCTCCGAGCATCCAACCGGGCTTTGATCCCCAGTTTGTGTACAATTTCTCCGAAGAAGATGACTTTGGGGCCTCGGGATCCTTCCAAAATGATAGCCATCCCCGTCGTCTTGCTACCGGGATCAAATTTGACGCGCAATGGCTGAAAGCGGGATTCCTCCGCTGTACGATCCTTCAGACGAATGGTAAACGGTGCATGGCGATGTATCACGGCCCGACCACGCTCCAGTAAGAGCCGCGCTCGCTTTTCGGTACACGGCATCAAGGGTTTCTGGTGTTGGTCTAAGACAAAAACCATGCGAATGCCTCCTCAGTCGTCCCCGTAAGGGGCTCGTAACGTTTTCTTGCGAAAATCTCTCCTCGCCCATGTTCCGAGGGGTCGCATCATCCCTCCGCACCGCTTGCACTACCCTCAGCTTGCTTTTAACGGAGGACCAGAGCGCCTGAGACTGGAGACGCATCTCAAGGTCTGCACCCAAGGAACGGAGCCGCTCGCCCAGAGGTCCCAGCGGCTAGGGCATGGTCATAGCGCCCTTCCGGGCTTTCCGCCTCAAGCAGGGGCTTTTTCAAGCCCCCGCCTTCAGGCGTGGGGTCTATGACGACAATACTTGTACGAAATCCCCTGAGCAATCCGTTGACCATGGGCTGAGATATCAAAACGTCCAGTGGCTCTCGTGAGGACACGCCCCACCCATGTCCCCGCATATTTTCCGCGGGGCACAACCGCCTTAACAAGATCCCCGGTCTGGAAGCCAAAGTGAATCTTCTGGCAAGACCGGTGGGTGATGGGAAAGCCGTATTTGTTCGTCCGACACATTTGCCGGGTGCCCCGCCCTTTGGCCGTCCAAACCTGCACCATCGTTGCGATGGCCATAAACTGATCGGGCGTGCTTTCCCCGACGCAAAGCGCATCAAAGTAATGTTCTTTGGGGAGCTCATGCTCTATCCGTTGTTTCTTGGTGCGTCCACCTGATCCCCCTTCGACAGGCAGCCCTGTGGCTTGGAGTTGCGTATAGAGCCGCCAG
>DAHWJO010000138.1:0-8938 GCA_027344105.1 Sulfobacillus sp. | reverse complement strand
TTCATCCTATTCCTACCATGGCGTCCTCCGTGACCATCATAAAACGCGAGGATCTCGTTCCTAGCGGCAGACAAGGCCAAAAAATTGTTATCCCCCTTAAGAACAACGCAACCGCCTACGTTGGCTTCTTTGCAGAGCAGCCGAGACACAAACGCCCCTTCCGTTCCTATCTCACGGGAACATCCGATACGTGTACGTAACCCCTCTTATCGGACGCAAGTGGGGGAGACCCCTGCCGGGCCCGGCCCGTGTGCCCCGAACGGCCTGACTGCTGCTAGAGCGGCTACTAATCCCGTATATCTCCACCGGATCCGTCTGGCACCCGCCCCCCAAATATGTTAGGGGGGATCTCCTGACCGTTGATTTCTAGCGATTCAACAATGATATCCCACTGTCTGCCGTTCGAACCCTCGCTCGTCATCCGGCGACAAAACCCCGTGCGCATATCGACCCAAAGCTGAAAAACGTTGCCAAAATCCGTTAACTCTTGATCGCGATTCCCATCGACGGCATTCCAGTCCTTGCGCAGTTGTCGTGTGTGCGGTGTTTCGTCTCCACAACGATCCAACCCGGGGCCCGCGAGCAGGTGAACCACGTGGTCGCCGTACACCGCGTCCGGCAAGGGCGATAACCGGTTGTTGGCGACCATGGCAAAGGAGGCCACCCATATGGTGGGGTTAATCCACAGCCATAAATGCGCGTTTTCTTCCGGGGTCAAATAGGGTCTGCCCCACGTTAAGGAACATTCCTTGGTGAACTGTTGCTCCTTAGCCCCTGTGACAGAGCCAGAATGCTGGAGCGCCTCATTGTGCCACACCCACCAGCGATCGCGCACTCCGACATAGCTCATGCAGGCGCCGTCCCGGATGAATAAGTTGGTATCATGGCGCCACCGATCGGGATGTTCCCACCACGCTTTCAGAGTAAAGACCTTTCCCTCCACCTCGGCCTTATCGTGTAACCGAGGACGGTCTGAGCGGACCATGCTGGGACAGTAGGTCATCGTCGCACTCGCGGAAAGAGAATGGACCTCATCTCACGCCGCCACCATTTTGCGCTGCACCTCCACTAGACTGTAAAAATAAGGCGTCATGAAAGATTCCCCTCCGCGATTTCTGGACAGCCTGATTGTGGTCGATAGCATCAGATTGTCATCCCTATTTCACCCAATGACGCCGAACAAATTCCGAGCGATCCGCAGAGTCCAAGATAAATCGGAATGTTACGTCTATACGACTGACAATGTCCCCATAACTTTTTCCCTCTTTAGCCGTCTTGCAAGTTTAGCTGTTCATAAAGTCCCGGGTAAAGCTTATTGAACCGGCTCTTTCGTCGGCCCTTGAACAATGGAGTTGATCGTGTGCCACTATTGAAAAAAGTGTTGCATCAAGACCGCTAGCAGAACCCACATCCAACCCGGCCAAACAAGATTAATTCTGGACGCGTGATTTCACGCAGAGATTTCCTAGACAATGCTATCCTTCTGTGCATCTCTACCCCGCCGCTACCCGTCCCTTGCCTTCGGCCTTCGCATGGTATAGTGCCCGGTCGGCCGGCCGGGCGACATCCCACACGCTCTCCGGCATCGGGTCGTTCACTTGCCATCCTGCCACCCCAGCCGAAAAGGCACAGGACCTGGTCAGCCCCTCACAGTGTGTGGCCTGAAAGGCCGCTAAAAGCCGATTCGCCGCCTGGACCGCTTCCTCTATCGTACACCCACTGAGCACCCAGCCAAACTCTTCCCCGCCTAAGCGGCCGATGAGATCCTCCTGACGGCCATGATCTTTGAGCAACGCCCCAAATGTCCGCAAGACGGCATCCCCGGTCAAATGCCCGGCGGTATCATTGACCTGCTTGAAGTCATCCAAGTCGAGATAGACAAAGGCCCAGGGTCGGCCGCAGGCCGTCAACGTGCGGGTTAGAACATCGGCCCGTTGCCAGAAGACTTCCGGGCGGTAGACGCCGGTCAGAGCGTCGTAATCGGCCCGACGTTGCAAGGGCTGAACCAACCGGGTCAAGACCAAAAAACGGATGGTGAACAAGAGGATCATGGTCAGGCCCCAGTTCACCAGCGTCATCTCGAGTAGAGAATTCCGCCACGGTGCAGGGGTACAGGCCAGCCGATCCCACAAGACTAGCCCAGTGACCAGGGTATAAGCCCCCGCCATGGGGGAAATCACCCGCCGTATATGGACCCACGCGGGCGACCCGCGCTGAAACCGTCGTCGTTCCATTTCCCCATAAATATTCGGTGCAGCGGCAAGAATTTCCTGCTAACTGGGGGTCTTCTACTGACTAATTTCAGTCTACCGGTTCATACCGATACAGCTGGCGCCCCTCGGTATGTGCGTTTGACAACCGCTGCCGGGTCCATCAGCAGACCGTTGACTGAGCCGGGGCGGTCACAGAACCCCTATCATCCACTCGAATATTTCTAGCGCGCCGCCGAGTCGGACGCCTATAATGAAGTGAAAGTCGCACCCGAACGGGAGGGATACCTGTGGCGGAGCTGAGTCGGGACGGGCAGGAACTGGTCGTGAAACTGAGGGCCCTGGAAAAGGCGGAGGCCGTGCATGGAGACATTCGAGTGCCATGGTCGGCGGTCCAGTCGGTGACGGTATTAGACGATGCCATCGATGCGGTGCATGAATTGAAATTGCCCGGCAGTCGGATTCCGGGAGTGTTTGCCATGGGCACATTCAAATCCCGTGACGGCCATCTCTTTGCGACCGTGCATCACCAGACCCCACGCGGGGTGAAAGTCACCTTAACGGGGGCCGCCTATGATACCCTGATCATCGGCACGGAGGACCCTGAGGCAGTGGTCGCGGCATGGACGCAAGGGCAGTAGGGAAGAGAGACAGAGCCTCTCAGAACCACGTGCCCTGTTCTACGACGCTCTGTCTCGCCCTGAGCCTTTAGTTGAAGAATTTCCTGTCCTACCCGATAGCGCTTCGCCTCTCGTCATCCCTCGTTAGCCACTATCCTCGTTGGCTTCTGCACCCGTGCCCGAACGAGAAGGCTTTCTTCTTTCGCCAGGGCGACGCGCTCGCCTGGAGCCGTCGACGATAAACCACACGCCGGCCGTCATGAGGCCCGCGACTCCCAAGACGGCATACCAGGGCAGTACCAACCAAGAACCCGGAACGATTAAAATCGTCACGGTGCCAGCGATGGACCCTACCTTCTCAAATGCCCCCAGTCGCGCTCTGGCCTGTCCTGCCTGTCCCGACGGTGCTTCGGATAAGATCAACGCGGTGGTCAAATCTTGCACGATCCAACCCGCGCAACCTTCGACCCCTCCCAGGATCACAAATATAGGAAAGGTCACGCCATGCGACAAAACCAGCCAAGAAGTACCCAGCACCAGAAACATGACTGGAATCCAGCGCATGGGAGTCTTCTGGATGCGAGAGAGGATGAGACTGGCGACCAGCCCAGAACCCCCCCAGACGGATAAGGTCAAGCCATAGCCAAAGGTACCACGGTGCAACACATGAAATGTATAGGCCATGGCTAGCGTGTTGGCTTGCCAGGTGAGAAAACTTAAGCCCAGCATGGCCAACGCAGGACCATCGGGGTGCCAGTCAATGCGCACGTCATGCACGGTGTCCCGGCTTCCCGCTTGGGGAGTGAGTTGCGCTATCGTTAAACAGGCCGCCGCATAAGCGCCAGCGGAAAAGAGAAATCCGCTCCGATATCCTATCCCACTTAGCACCACCCCGGCTAGCAGCGGTCCGATTAACCGCATTGCGCTTTCGGACTGGCGAAGCCGCATGACCACACGGCGCGTACCGGTAAAGTTCCCTGGCACAGCCACATAATGCGCTTGCGAGGCGGAATAAAAGCCGCTTCCGGCGAATAGTCCCGCCAACAACGCCATGGCTGCCCAGAAATTCGTGATGCGCCACAATCCCAACACCAAGAGGAGACGGACTAGATAGGTCGTCATCATCACCGTGCGGGCACCGAGGCGCCTGCTGGTCCACGAGTAAGTGTGCGCGAGCACCAAGCCCGGAAGGGAACCGGCGAGAAAGTACCAGGCGTAGCTGGACGCGCTCGGATTCAGCGCCGTGATCAGCAGACCTAACGCCACTTCACGGAATTGCGCCCCGATCGTGACCGCCGCATCGTCAATCGCTAGTAACATCCCATCTTTCGTTGATGGCACAAAAAATCCCCCCGACTTTACAATGCGGAGGGAGAGGTCGGCGCGGCTCGGTTAAACCGGCAATCGGACAGATCTCTCCCTGGGAGGCATTTTGGCAATCATCAACGGAGACATGTCACCACCGACCCTGCATGTTACCGCAAAAATAATACCACTTCGCCTGCTTTCGGTAAATCCCATGAACATGACGGCGGATGGCGGGGGGTCTGGGTTCTCGCCTCACCCTGTGTTGTTCTGGGACTTCTACTGGACTTGGCTCTTACGGTTAACGCTGTTCCGGCGGACTTTCGTCCTAGGATCCCATGGTGTTGGCCGGCCGAGATTTTGCGGCGGTCGAGCTCTTCCAGGCCTTGGATGCTTTCAAATGGGAGGGGGGTGATTCACACACGAAAGGCTCCGTCTGGGTCCAATCGGACGGGCGCTGACGCCCGCTGTATGGGTATGCCCCCGAGCGTCCGGTGGTGAAAGAGTGGCCCGCCGTGCGCAACGGGCGTCGTAACGGGAAAGATGCCTACCCGTGCCGTGTTATCGTGTACGCGGAACCGGGCTATCCATGGGATCTCGGCCGCGCTCAGGGCACCGACGCTACAGACTAATCTGTTGTCCTGCCACAAAAAATGGTGAAAATTGGGGATATCGGTCAGTTTTGGCTCCATGGGATCGTGGTAGCATAGATGTTCATCGCAAGAAACCCGGTTCCCAATAATCCAGCACCTAGGAGTTCCACTCCCGTTACAACGAGATAGCTAAAGCAAAGCCTAAGGCCTTGGCCGTATTGGCGAGTTTCCCTTGAGCGTCCCCCTCCCTCTGCCCATCAGAATACAACGACTCGGTTACTCGGCCGGAGCAACCCTACATGCAATATTCGCCCATGGAAAATCTCCCGTGTGGTTGAGCGAAATCCGACAGGCGTTGCTCAAGAGCCACCCATATCCCCTTTACAAGCGGCGATAAATGTCCCCCACGATTGCCGATGGCAATAATCAAGATGAGGCACTCATCCTGCTCAACGGAAAACACCGCAAATCGCCGACTTGCAATCGCAGCAACGCATCGGTTCCCGCCAACCGCTTGACCTGTCGATTGGCGAGAGGATCCTTTGACAACTCCAACAAAGCCGTCCGCATTCTGTTCCGCACAGCCGGAAATTAATGGTACAGAACTGATGGGCCTGACGACTGAACCGCAGCGTAAACATCACCGCTCGGTAAACACATCGTCGAAGGAAAGGGTTTTGCCCCGACGCATCTCATTGCGAACTCTTCGATACTCGGCCAGTTCCTCCGCTCCAACGGTCTCATCATCTTCCTCAATCAATGCGTGGAGGAGCTCAGCCAAGGCCGGCAACTTATCCGCCGGTAGATTGTCAACCACCCGATGCAATTGTTCCCGTGACAGCGCCACATCCGTTACCTCCGCTTATATTTAATCATAGCATGATGCTGCCGTCCGCGACTAACGTAGACGGTAGACGAATTTTCTGCTAAACAACCTCCCTATCCGTTCATCCCCCAGCGCTAATCGAGCGGTTTCACTCGGCCAGTCTTGACCGTTGCAGGAATTCCCTCCGCGGACCACTTTTCCCAGCACGATTTCTCACTCTTCATAATACGCCAGTATCGGCAGAGTTCCCTGCTGAAAAACTCAGTCGTCTTGCGGTTAGTCTCCCTGCCGACAGGAATTTGGCGTGGATTCCTACGGAACGCTGCAAGCATGACGATAGCAAATTGCACGCCACTAATCCCCATGTGCCCCTAGTCCCTTTCCTTCTGCGACGTTTTAAGTACCTTAAGAGCAGGAGTTCGCCGTCTTGACCGCGAACTCTTCTGGTAGTCGACCAAGAAGATGATGCAACGCCCTAGCATTACCACCCCAGCGAATACCTTTGCAAGAAAGGCGAGAAGTGGCAGCCCTGCGTGGACTATCCCGAACCCGACTATCCCAACAAGCGCAAACGGCATACGAAGAACGCACTCACCCAACAAGGAGGCCAGGCCCGGCTTACGGCCATGATGGCCGAACATCAAGCTCAGCCGTAGTGGCGGAAGCCAACGGAACTGCTCGTGCAGACTTTCTGGCACGTTGATTTCTTATCGGACGCAGTGGGGGAGGCCCCTGCCTGGCTCCCTGGGCCGCCCAACGGCTCCCCGTCTCGCCCGCGGGCCAGCGACGGTTCTCAGTCTCTCGCGGTGTAACGCCCGGATGTTCTGAGCGCCGTCCTCTGGCTCTCGAGTGACTCACCGATTTCACATCACTAACGGATACTACCATGAACCCGAGCACCAAGACGACGGACAGAGCCACGCGGTACGAGATGCGCGGGCCCTGTGAACACACGGGGAACGCATGGCCATGGCCAAGACCTCCTTGGCCTCTCCCTCGTCACGCCCCGTACGCTCTGATCATGGAATGGCACGGATCCTTAGGCTGTGTCGATTCCCTCAGATCACGCGCTTCCTCCGGCTCGATGGATAGCCTTCTCCCCCACCGCATGCGGGCGCGAACGCTCATCCGAAAGGGCATCAGCTCGGGTCATGGCAGCCATGGCATGACCCGCGTTTGGTTCTTCTTACCGCAAAAACGTCCGTAACTCTTCTTGCGACTGGATAGGATTCCGATAATCGAGCGCCACCATATCCCGTAACGGTGCGAAGTCCTTGTCATTGTTCCCAATCAGGGTGGCATTGTGCAGGAGGGCCGTAGCAGCGATGATGGCGTCGGGCAGCTTTAAATTTTTTCCGGTACGAGTTTTCCATAATCGTCGAATTTCTGCGGCTTTCCAAGCAATCTCTTCTGATACATTGATGACCTGATCAACCGCCGCAATATACCCTTCCATATCCGTGCGGATTCTCTGGTCGTGATCCACCGCCGTCGTGGAAAGAAGCTCACTGATTTGTATGACGGAGAGCAGGATTATGGCACCTCCGGCTACCTCAGCGGTCATGGCATCAACGGCATCGGGGTACTGCCGATAGTGGTAGAGATAGATGTTGGTATCAAACAACACATGACTCAAAACGGGAATCCGCCCGATCATCCTCATCGTCGCGATTCGCCTGGGCGAGCATCTCGTTGAATATGGAACGGGGGATTCGCCTGCCGCGACCAGCTAAGTGCTGAAAGGGATCGTCGCGTCGTTGTTCCGGCCGGGGATGACGGAAACGCAGGATCAATGCATCCTCACCTTCAATGACATCAATCAGCGCTGTCTGATGACCATGTTGACTAATCCGCGCCCGGACATTTTCCAGTAAGGCCTCGATGTCATTGGTGGAAAATTCCTTGCGAGTCTCCATATCCTTCATCTCCCTCTCCATGATCCCATACTCTGCCGCACTTCATTATCCTACATTTTATCACATCCCCTACGCCATGGAGCTTGACGGCCCGGAATCCCACTGATCCAATGCCCTCCTGGCATTGGGCCTTACACCGGCCGAGAGTCCTTGTCGTGCTCTAGCGCTCGGCCCCCAGGGTTCGGTGCTGAAATTTCCCTGGCGAGTAACGGTCGCTGGTCTAAATACTACCCCCGCGAGAAAACGATGTCGCTCTCCAGTCGTTCCGTGCCACCTTACGACTTTGCGATCCCCAACCCAGACCCTCACGTGTGTCCGAGCCGGTGAATGCAGGCCTCATCCGCTCCTTGTCCGCACAGGGGTCTGTTCGCGGCTCAGTGCCACAGCACGGATGCCCGCCTGACCGGCGTATCCAAAGGCTTCCTCTCATTCTCGTTTTCTAACCCGTGCCAGGCGTTATCCTGTCCGCCTCGGGCGTCTGTACCAGAAGGCTGTCTTTGTGATACGGCGTATAACACCCTCGCCCCGAGCAATGCGTCGCGGGTACCAGCGGCTTAATCATTACACAGAGCCTTGAGGGTTCTCTTAACCTCCCCGCAGCACTGGTAAAATCCACACAATGCCATTGCTTGCAGCGGCGATTTCAAATATCCAAGGCGTTGCGGCTAAAAATATTTGCTTGCGATGCGTCTGCTGTTGACCCGGTATTCGGTCTGGATTCCGGCGAATAATCGGACTCCACATTAGGGAAAACAGCATAAACACAAAATTAGCCCACAAAAGATGTCCTATAGCCCCTATACCTCCTTTCTATCGTTTAAGGCACGCTGGTGTAGATGCCTAACGGCAATTTCACGATCTGTATCGACTCGCAGAGCCGCCATTCGTGGGGCGCATCAAAGTCTTTACCCCGCCGCCACCCGTCCCTTGCCTTGAGCCTTCGCCTGGTATAGTGCCCGGTCAGCCGGTCGGGCCACATCCCAGACGCTTTCCGGCATCGGGTCGTTCGCTTGCCAGCCCGCGACGCCAGCCGAAAAGGCACAAGGCCTGCCCATGCCGTCACAAGACGTGGCCCGGAAGGCCGTCAACAGCCGGTTCGCCGCCTGAACCGCTTCCTCCGTGGTACACCCACTGAGCACCCAGCCAAACTCCTCCCCGCCTAGCCGGCCGATAATATCCTCCTGACGCGCATGATCTTTGAGCAATGCTCCAAATGTCCGCAAGACGGCATCGCCGGTGAAATGCCCGGCCGTATCATTGACCTGCTTGAAGTCATCCAAGTCACAATAGACAAAAGCCCAGGAAGGCCACAAGCGGTCAGCGTGCGTGTTAAGACATCGGCTCGCTGCCAAAAGACTTCCGGTCGGTACACGCCCGTCAGCGCGTCGTAGTCCGCCCGGCGTTCTAGCGGCTGCACCAGCCGAGTCAGGACCAACATGCGGATCGTGAACAAGAGGACCATGGTCAG
>DAHWJO010000137.1:6239-9013 GCA_027344105.1 Sulfobacillus sp. | reverse complement strand
CCCAACCCAAGCTCCCCGCTACCGGCTGTGGCCCGGGGGACGGGCCCTCAGCCCCACCGAAGCCGAGTCCCTCATCCGCCAGGGGGCCCGCATTGGGTCCCGGGAAATTACCGCTCAGGGGCCAGTCTATTACCTGGCCGCAGACAGCGTCCACAGACCCCCGCCATAGGTGGTGTCAACGGAAGCCGGCCGCATGCTGGTTAAGGGGGGATTTTGGCGCCGCCCGCGCCGTGTCGAAAAATTATATGAGGGAAGGGGCAGGATTTTGTCAAGCCTCCAGAGAATTTGATGAAGTATGAGCGGCTGGACGCCGCATCCGCCATTACTTCAGAGTTTTGGCGCGCAAGGAGGAATTATCCAATGGAAATCAAGGGAGATCGCCACGGGCTGCGCCTCGTCGCGACAGGATTCGCGACGGAGGAAGCCCTGATTGCAGATCTGACCGCAACACTTCAGGCACGTCATGACTTTCTAGGCGAAACCGGGGTGTACCTCGAAGTGGGCAGCATGGCGCTGACTCTCTCGCTGTTCCAGCAGATTGCGGAGGCTTTTGCGCCATTTCCCGCCCTGACCCTGAAAGGTGTGCAGCAGACGGACAGCCCCACGGTCATTTCCCTCGAGGAGAAAAAACCGGCGCCTGTCCCCCTGATAGTGCGGCACACCGTGCGCTCCGGCCAGCAAATCATGCATCAGGGCGACGTCATTATCGTGGGCGACGTCAACCCCGGCGCCACCGTCATCGCGTCGGGCGACGTCATGGTATTTGGCTGGCTCCGGGGCACCGTCTACGCGGGCCAGCCTCAGGAGCGCACCGCCGGCATCTTCGCTCTGCGGCTGCAGCCCGCCCAAATTAAAATTGGGAGCACCATTGCCCTAGGCGATGGGCACGGCGAGCGCCCGGAGTTTGCCCATGTTGACGGCGGCGCTATCGTCGTCCAGCCGTGGACCGACGTGAAATTGCCGGATATTGTCACCCAGGAGCCCAAACTGCGGCGGGGAACCGATCGGACCTCAAGACTCATCAACTAACTGTCTCCGAATGGCGCGCGGACCCGCAATGACCCGCCTCCGCATCCAGTCCCGCAGAGCTTGCCGGGCCGACGGGAAGAACAGGTCGTCCCAAGGGATTTGGGCCACGTGAAAGTACCGCACCTGAAGCGATTCCATGGGGGCAGGCGGCCCGCCGCCTGAGGTCACCCCCCGGTACACCACGGTCACTGCGCCCTCTTCCGCTTCGCGGTACACCCCGGCCAGTTTCAGCACCCGGGGAGGCGCAATGCCCAGCTCTTCTTGGATTTCGCGCCGCGCCGCCCCCTCTGGCGTCTCACTGCCTTCCACATACCCGCCAGGCATTGTCCACAGCCCAAACCCCGGGGCCAGCGCCCTCTTCACCAACGCCACCTGCCAGTTTGCCGTGTAAAGGAGCGCTGCCACACCCACGCGCGCATCCGCATACGCCACCTGCCCGCACTGCGGGCATACTTGCCTGTCAGTGCCCGCGAGCCGCATCGTCTGCAGCGCCCCCTGGCAATTCGCACAATACTGGGCGCTCATCATTGTCTTTTCTTTCCAGGCATTTGGATTCCCCCTGTCAATTTGATACCATAGAAGCATCAGAGAAGGGCAGGATCCGACATGGCTAAATACCGGCAGTCCAAAGTCAAAAGACAGCATCATGTTGTCAGAGAGTTGGAGCCTGGTCTGCGCTTCTTGTCGTCGCTGTCCTTTGTCGACGGTGTCATCCCGGGAACAATCAGTCCCAAGTCTGGCGGGCAAATGGGCTATTCCTTCCAGTACTTTACCCCCAGCGGCCTCAAGCTAATCGGGCGTTCGAGCGGTGCAGCCCAGGAAATTTTTGTGATTAGCGGCCGTCCCCATGACGTGCTGCAAGAGCTGCAGGACCACGGTTTCCTGCCTAAACCCGGGTGACGATTCTTTCCGGCTCAACCCCGGAATTTGACGGCGCTTTGATACAATGAGCTCCAGACTGCCATAGGCGCTTCTTGGCGCGCCTGTGGCCGAACGCGCGCTTCATTGCCTTTTCGCTGGGGAGTGGGCATAATATCAGCAAGATGGGAGGGTCATCATGGCCGCGCATGAAGAATTACTGCAAAACGCACTGCGACAGCGAGGACTGCGCGTCACCCCGGACCGTCTGCACGTATACCGCCTGCTGGAATCCAGTCCCCTGCCCCTCTCCATTCCCGCCCTGGTCGAGGAAATCCACGCCACCGGAATGAACCAGACAACGGTGTACCGCATTCTGGAGCTGTTCACCGCCATGGGGGTGGTGCACCCCGTTCTCGTCGGGCATGGATCTGTCGGGTATGAACTCATCCCCCCGTTCCGGCACCATCACCACCACCTCGTCTGCATCGGCTGCAACGAGGTCATCGACTTATACAATTGCCAGTTGGAACACCGCATTGATGAGATCGTGGAGCCCTACCACTACAAAATCATTTACCACGATGTGGAGATCCACGGCCTGTGCCCCAAATGCCAGGCCAAAGAGGCACAAGCCCAGTCTAACGGGGATTGAGAAAGTGGTGGGGCCGCAGGAGCGGGCGCAGGAGGGCTGTGGCCAGCGCCAGGCCCAGCCCCAGGGCTGCCGCGGCAAACATCGCGCTGAGCCCGAAATGCAGCCCCCCATTGAAGTTGTTTTTCAAGAACGCCACCATGCTCTCGTAGACCAGGTATCCGGGCACAAAAGAGATAATGGCAGGGACGACGAATATGGTCACCGGCTTCTTCTTCCACAAAGCGGCGCCTTC
>DAHWJO010000137.1:0-6142 GCA_027344105.1 Sulfobacillus sp. | reverse complement strand
AGATATCCGGGCACAAAAGAGATAATGGCAGGGACGACGAATATGGTCACCGGCTTCTTCTTCCACAAAGCGGCGCCTTCTGCCAGAGCGCCGACCACAAAGGCGCCGGCGAAGTCCCCCAACAGCCCTGCTCCGGGCAAGAGGTGAATCCCGAGCGACGTTCCCCAGGCCACTGCCCCAATCACCCCGGAAATCCACAGCAAAGAGGCCCGCACCTGATAGAGAAAGCCGAAGGCCATGGTGGTCAGCCCCGCAAACACTGCCTGCTCGATCACGGCCAGCGCCCTCCCAGGTGGAGATAGATGTAAAGCGGCAAGCTCGCGCCCGCCGCCACCGACCCGCCAATCAGCAGGGCTTCCAGGAGCCGGCTGACCGCTGACACCAAGTCGCCGGCAATGCCGTCGCGGACCGCCGTGGTGAACAGCAGTCCCGGAGTCAGCACCATAATCCCCCCGACCAGTATAGAGCCGGGCTGAAACCCGGGGAACCTGGCCATGAACAGCGCCGGGACCGTGGCCACCACAGCGACCAACATGTCGCCCAGATTGCCCGGCATCTGAGTCCGCGCCAAGGCCCTGCGGGTGAGCTGCGTGAGGGCCCCGCTGAGCGCCGCTGGCAGCACGTCGGGCAGGCGGCCTCCCATCAGCTGGCTGATCAGCCCGGCGGCAAAGGCGGCAAACACCACCGTAGCCCAGCGAGGGTAGACTGCGAGCTGCCGGGCCGCATTCAAACGCTCCCGGAATTCTTCCAGCGGCACCGGATTGTTGGCCACATCGCGGGACATCTGATTGATCTCCGCCACCACTGCCAGATTCACCGAGCGGTGCTGGATGCGCTTGACCAGACTCTGTCCCTCAGGCCCAGCAACAAAAAGAGCCGTGGGCATCGCCACGACATCAACTGGAGCCACATGATAGGCCTGTGCCAAGCGCGCCACGGTATCCTCCACGCGCGCCACTTCAGCCCCGCTGGTAAGCATTGCTACCCCGGCCTCAACGACCGCCTCTAGTGCGTCCAAAGGTGCTGGCTGGGGGTTCAGTGACCGGTCTCTCGATTGGGTCATGGACTGACAGCGCCTCCCGTACCCGAAAAACCCAGACGTTTGACAAAACAAATCCAATCACGGTGCCGAAGGGAATGGCAATCAGGTCCGCGATGATATAGTTCACACCGTGACCCAGCACCAGACGGTAAATCGCGGTCTGAACAATAAGACCGCCAGCTGACACCAAATTATAGCGTAAAAATCCTGGAAGATGCACCCGCACTTTAAAGGTGAACCAGGCATTGAGCACGTAATTGGTGATGATTGAAGCTTCCACGGCCAGCACATAGGTGGTGGTGGCTTGACTGGGCCACAAGTGCCGCAACAGGGTCAAAACTCCTAAATTCACCCCGACCCCGCTCACCCCAATAATGCCGTAGCGCACGAAGCGCCCAATCATCATCCGGTATTTGTCTAGTCTCATAGCCGTTTAGCGCAGCCGCTCGTCTGCCGGGCGCCTGTCGCCTTCCATCCCGCTTTCCAAACGCAGTTTGCCCACCATCCACAAGGCTTCCGCAAAAATTCCCGGCGACATTTTGCTCTTGCCCTCACGCCGCTCCTCAAAAATAATGGGCATCTCGGCCACTTTGAATCCCGACCGAACAGCCCGGTACGTCATTTCAATCTGAAAGCCGTAGCCCGTGGATTCGATAGTCTCCAGATTCATGGCTTCCAGCACCCTCCGGCTGAAACATTTGAACCCGCCTGTCAAATCGCGGATGCTGAGACCCAGCATCAGTCCAGCGTACATTGAGCCTCCGCGGGAAATCAGCCTCCGGTACCAAGGCCACCGCGTCGCCCCGCCTCCTGACACATAGCGCGAGCCCAGAACCACATCTGCCTTCTCCCGGACCATGGTCTGGATAAACTCCGGCAGATAGTGCGGGTTGTGGGAAAAATCCGCATCCATCTCGAACATGTAATCGTACCCTTTATTCAGGCCATAGCGAAACCCAGTCAGGTACGCCGTGGCCAATCCCAGCTTGCCTTGGCGGTGTATCACTTCCACCCGATTAGGATAGACCGTCTTGAGATGGTCGGCCAAGAGTCCCGTCCCGTCCGGCGACCCGTCATCGATAATCAGCACGTCAAACATCTCGCCCTGCTCGATAATGGATTCCATCAGCGGTCCAAGATTGCCTAATTCGTTGTAAGTGGGAAGAATCACTAAGGCACGCATGCATTAGCCTCCTCGTTAATTATGCGATCCAATGCCATGTTGCAAACACCAGAAAGAATGTCATCTGCAACATCGGCAGAACCCATCCAAAAAACCTCTGCCAGCTCTCATTCTTAGCTAGTATGCCCATGCTGACAAACCCCGGAAACAAAATGAGCACCAACCTCGACATGGACAGCAAAGGGCTTCGGCCGTGAATATCCGGCGCCGAAATGTCTATCAGCAATAAGATGCCCCAATACGCCAACCAGTCCACCGGAAACTTTTTCTTCCACGCTAAACCCCATAATACAATAAACCCGAGCGCTGAACACAGATCTATCATACTGAGGATTGCGTCCGTCTGCAATGGACTACCATTCCAGATGGTCTTCACCGCTAAAATTATTCCCACCCAGGGCCAGGAAATTTGGCGGCCCCAGTAAGCCTGGGCGGCGATGAACGCGACCGGCGATCCAAAGTCCCGCCACTGGTAAATCATGTAGGCGATAATTCCGGCGGGCACCAAAAGCACGCTCCACAACGCTTTGTGGATGCGCCAGCCGTAGCTTTGGTAATACGACCACAAAATCGGGATCACGGTAAACGCGCCTTCGTTGCGGGTCAATCCCGCCAGCAAACCAAAGACTCCGGCCGCGTAAAATTTTTTCCGGTAAGCCAGCCAAAAAACCGCTGTGCTGAAAAACAGGTAGATGCCTTCGGTATAGGCGGCGGACATAAAAAAAGCGGTGGGAAACATCACCGCAATCCAGACCGACCGTTTGGCGGTGTCTGGCCCGAAAATATCGCGGACCAGCCCGTAGAAGGTAAAGGTAAAGCCTGCCAGACCGATATTGGAAACAATCAGCGCCGTGTCGTACACTGGCAGAAATGTCACCCAGTGCACCAACGCTGTCAGAAAAGGATACATGGGAAAAAACGCCAGGGCCTGGAACCAGTAGCCGTGCGTGGCAATCCCGGTATACCACAAACCGTCCCAGCGGATCCACATCAGCACAATGGGATTCGCCGAGACGTTGTATTCGGGTGAGTAATACTTCCATGGCAGCCGGGCCATCCCAACCCATCCCGCCAAGAGCAGAGCGATCCGGCTGAACACCAAAAGCTCAATCAGTTCCCGGGCGGTCTTTGGGTCAGGCCACCATGAATCTTTCCAGGCGCGGACCCGGCCTAAGGTCATGAGGACGGAGAATAGGCAGCAGGGTCAAAGCGCCGCTCGAGCACAGTCCCAGCCCACTGGTTCTGAATGGGCAAGTTCAACGCTTTCGCGATCTGTTCCGCCGTGTCCGATGCCAGGCCGAACCGCATTTTCTGGACACCCCAAGCCCTGGCTTCAATCCAGAGATAGTTCAGCAGATCCTGGGCATGGCGGCCCTGGCTCTTAAAAAATTTCACGTCAATGGCGTCATTGTTCCGCACCCGGTAGAGCGCCACCGAGTCGACACTCAGCCGGGCGTCTTGGGGCGCAACCGCAATTCCGCCCTCCTCAAACTGATTCTCCATGTCGTCTGGTGTCAGGGATTCCGGAACATACATATCCTTGCCTACCCATAGCGACTCCGGGAATTGGTGCATGAATTCTTTCACCCGGGCCTTGTCCACAGCCCAGGCTGGCCCTGCCTCCTGAGGAGGAGTCTCCGGGGCCTGAAATCCTTCAAATTCTCCGACAATCCATTGCCCGGCATCCTGAAAACCAAAGTCTTCCCGGAGCACGGCACTCCACAAGGTGTCATCATCTTTGACGAGGGCACGCACAATATGCGCTCCCGCTTTCTGCGCCTGGTCCAGTTGGTAGGCGGCAAATTCCTTATACAGATCCCGGTCTTGCTGGGGGGGTGCCATCCGCACGCTGCCAAGATATACCTCGTGCCTCTTAGGAAATGTAATGACCGCCGTCCCGACAATTGCGTCGTCTTCTAGGGCCAGGTATAAACCGCCTTGCGCCTGGGTTAGATAGGTACTGACCTGTTCCGATAAATCATCATGAACCCCTTGTAAAAACTGCTCAACCTTCGCCTGGTCATCTACCGAGGCACGGACATACCTTAACAAACGTGGCCCTCCCTTTCACACCATGTCCTCATTGTAGCGTCTCGGGACACGGACTTCAACCACTTAGGGATTTCCTGGAAGACGATGGTTCAGTTTATTAATGAAGAGGGCGAGATCCCAGGCTTCCGGACGGGTCAGCACGCCGGGATCGCTGGCAGGCATGCGGGTGCGGATAAAATGGGCCAGGGCCCCGGTATCCCGGTAGTCTCGCACCGTGGCCCCGCTGTTCAGCACAGGCGCCCCGCCGGACCCGTCCCCTCCCCGGCCATGACAGGTCTGGCACATTGCGGCAAACAGTTCCTGCCCGTCTGATGCCTGCCGGGCCGAATCCTTCGCCACCGCCTGCATATGGGCCTCATGGTATATGCCGTATGCTGCGCACCCTATCGCTGCCAGGCCCAGCACGGCTGCTTGCAAACGTTTCCCGTTCGCCATCAGCAGCCTCCTTTCGAATTGCTGTGGCCACTGGGGACCGAGAGGTGCTCCGGCCACCCGCTTGACAGCCAGTGCAGGTAGACATTGAGTTCTTGCAGTTTTGCACTGTCCGCTGCCAGCTGCGGCCCCCTCATAGCATGGAGGCAGCTCCTGATCTGCCCGTCCAGAGTCCGGAGCTTGCCCTGCCGGACCATGGGAAAGGCTGAGGCGGCCCCCAGAAGGCTGGGGATCAGCTGCCCCTGCCGGTAAGTGCTCAAAGAGCCGCCGCCCGCATGGCAGCTGGCGCAAGACTGCCCTTGCGGACCCATGCCCTCCATGAACAGGCTTTCGCCTTTTTTAATGTCCTGTCCCAAAGTGCCGGAAGGCATGGGAAGGCGCGGGAGCTGGCGCAAGGCCTGCCCTGTCATCTCACTCATGGGCAGCGCAAACATCTGGCCATTTTCATCAGGCTGGTACAGAGTCTGGCCCACAACCACAGGATAGTCGGCGGCAAAGGCCCCTGACAGGTATCGGGACCAGATCTCCCGGCCAGATTTGGCATTCAGCGCATAGAGCATGCCTTTCCCGTCGCCGACGTACACCCTGCCCCTGACGGCGGCTGCCGATTCGGAGATGGGACCGTATGCCTTGAAACGCCACTCGACCCGCCCTGTACGCGCTCGGACGGCGTATTCAGCGTCCGATACCGGAGAGCCCACATATACGGTGCCGCGGTGCTCCATAGGGGCTGATACCTCAATGTCCTTGGGCAGAGTCCCGGCACCGAGCCGTGTTTCCCACGCCAGAGTTCCTGACGTCCGAAATGCCAGCAGTTCCGACACCGGATGCTGCCATGTGCCCGTTGTCCCCTCCAGATAAATCAGCCCGCCGGCGACAGCCGGGGAACTGTCGTCGGAGCCGCCGAACACCCCAGGCACAGGCCTCTCCCAGACCAGGCGGTGCGTGTGGACATCCACGGCGTAGAGCTTGTAGGGGTGGGCTCCGGAAACATAGAGGATTCCCCTCGCCAGCACCGGGGATGCCATGCTGACATACGACCCGATTTTGAGACTCCACTGAACGGCGCCGGTCGGCGCGGCCAGAGCATAAATGCGGCCCTGGCCGTTGGCCGCGTAGACCATCGAGTGGTCCGCGACCAATGTCGGCATGTCCTCGCCGCGGGTGGGAAACTTCCAGCGCACCGCCCCTGTATGGGCGCCTAAAGCATAAATCGCACTCGGTCCTGTGCCACGGACGACGGACCGGCTCTGGAGGCGGTTGACCTTCGCCTGCTGCCGGGCCGAAAACTGCTGGTTGCCCGTGCCCACAAACACCAAGCCATGCGCCACCACAGGCGTGGTCATGGACATATTGTCCAAATGCCTGGTCCACAAAACTTTCCCGGTCCCAGCTCCCAACGCGTAGATCTCGTCGTTATGGGGATCATGGGG
>DAHWJO010000136.1:0-9063 GCA_027344105.1 Sulfobacillus sp. | reverse complement strand
CCAGGAGGATCACCACCGCAGGAATCAGGAGCAAAACAAACCAGACATTCTCACCTGACACTGCCCGAAAGTATCGGCGAGCCCAGGACGGCTGAAGAGTTTTCTCACTCCGTATCATGAAACCTATTCCTCCTCATTCGGTGCTTCGTAATGAAACGGGGGCCTAAGTCAGATCCACAGGCCCCCGGACGAACACTTATTGGGGCAGGGCTTTAATCTGCGACACCATGTCATTGGCGGCGGTCTGCACGGGAATGGTACCCGCGATGGCCTCATGCGCGTACTGCTGAATAATGGCGCTCACTTGAAGGTAGTTGGCGACTTTGGGTCGGTTATAGACGCCTGCAAGGTTCTTCTCATAGACGGCATACGCAGGATTGAGCTGCTGTTCTTTAGGCGAATTGACGACAGACGTCCAAATCGGCCATTGGCTGTGCAAGTGCTGCGCTTGAATCTGCGGGGACGTGGCAAACTGAATCCACTTCCACGCCCATCCTTGCATCGAAGCCGGCACATTGGCCGGAATCGCCAGCCCTTGGAAGCCCGATACGGAAGCCGTGCCCGTCACCGTATTGGTCCCCGTCTGGACCGGGAAAGTTCCTACCACCCCGTCGCCCACAATTTTCGACTCAGTGGGGGAATTCATCATCCCCGTCACATTCGTCCAGTTGGTATTAAAGGCGGACTGCCCTGCAATGAATGTGTCGGCGGCGGTGGTCGAACCGGACGCCAGAGAGGCGGGGTTTATGAGTCCGTCCTTGTAGAGCATGCGCATAAATTGCAAGGCCTGCAGGGCGCCGCCTTGATTCATCGTCGGCTGGCCTTGCTTATTGAACAGGTTGGCCCCAAATTCGCCCGCTGTGGCCACGTAATCACACGTGAAGCCTTCCCCTTCGCGCCACCCTTCTTCATAGGGATATTGGACAATGCCCTTTTGCTTCAGCGTCTTCATCTGGGTCACCCATTGAGTCATGGTTGTCGGGGGCCCACTGAATCCGGCTTCCTGCAACATTTTCTTATTGTAATAAAAATTCTGGAAATTTGCGAGAAACGGCATCGCCATGATTTTGCCATGGATCTTGAATCCGTTCCAAATCGCCGCCGGGATGCCCGCGGGATTTGCGATGGATTTGCTAATGTCCCCATTCAAAGGCAGCGTATAACCCTTTTGGGCAAATTGCGCCGTCCAGATCAAGTCGGACAACACCACATCATACTGCGCCGTGGGCGCCGCCGCAGCGGTGACGATTGTATTATGCATTTGGTCATAAGGCAGGAAGGTGAAGTGCACATGCATATGGTCGGCCGCATATTTGGCGTCAAAGGCTTGCCCCATTTTCTCCAGGGCCTGCGCCGTGTAACCCGCCTGATTCATGTACAGCACGTTAAGGGTAATGTTTTTAGAAGCCGCTGGCGGCTTGGCGGCTGTCGTCGTGGCACCGCATCCCGCCACCAACACCGCGAGACCTGCGCAAGCTAAAGTAATTTTGCTTCCGTGACTCATGGGATAATCTCTCCTTTGGGTTTTATCAACCAGGTTTTAGAAGAATTTTAGGGAATCGGGTTTCGTGCGCCCCCACTGAGAAGGCGGCACGGTATCGGTCGGCGCCCCCGGGTCTGCTTGCAGACGCCGTTCAAACACCAACCCCGCTAACCCTAAAATGGGCGCGTTCTCTCCGAGGGGCGATAAGATGAACTGGGTTTTGTGCAACAAGTGATTCAATATCCGGGCTCTCGTATTTTGCACGATAAGCGGCCACAGTACAGGGTGAGTTTGGATCATCGCTCCCCCCAGCACCACAACTTGCGGGCAGAGCACGTTCACAATGCTCCCCAGCGCCATCCCAATGTACTGCGCCACCCGGTCTAATGCCTCAGCTTGAGTCATTCCCGCCGCCAGATACCGGTTAAGCGCACCCAATGAGGCGACAGCTTCCAGACAACCCACATGCCCACAGCCGCAGGTATAAGATGGACCATGCGAATCCACAAAAATGTGTCCGATTTCCCCCACTGAATTATCCTGGCCCCGAACCAACTGGCGGTTAATCACCAGGCCAGACCCGACACCGACATCGCACAAGACGCACATCATATCCTGAATCTCACGCCCCGCACCAAACCACAGCTCTCCCCAGGCTGCGGCATCCGCATCATTTTCTACGATAACGGACTCCATGTTTGTACTGCGCCGGAACAGCTCTCCCACTTTCATGCCGTTCCAGTCAGGCAGGTTGGGGGAAAAGACCACAGACTCGCTGTCTGGATCCCAAATACCGGGGATGGCCACACCCAGACCCGCCCATTTGCTCGCATCGATGGCGAGTTGCATCATCACCTCCTTAATGGCGTCACTGACCACATTGATGCCTTGAGCCACGGCAGTCATCGAGTCCCGGATCTCCCGTTTAGCCACGATATGGCCACCGAAGTCGACGGCAGCTACCAGTACTGTGGTGAGACCCACAGAGACGACGACTGCATACGCAGCCCCATTATCCACGCTGAGACCTATCCGCGGCCTCCCGCCCGTGGACGACCGGTGGGATGACGTTTCCACGATCCACCCGGCGTCAATGAGGTCGCGGACTTGATGAGTTAGGGTAGCCGGCGTGACCGGCAACAAGGTCGCCAATTCAGACCGGGATAATTGAGGGTAATTTCGCAACATTCTGATAATATAATCGGTCTCAATCCTTGTTGCGGCCCCGGGCAACTGCATAGAACTACCTCCGATATCAGATATATTCCAATCGTTTTAATGAAGTAAGTCATCAACCAACGCCATTGTAACACTACTTTTTGCTATTAACTTACTTTTAAGTTAAAAATAAGCAGAGGGCTAACTCCATTTGGCACCTCCCTGAAACACGTTGAGAAAGAGAGATTCGGCGTCGCAATGCGGCGGTATAATAGGAACACGTTGTCCTGCGGATAAAGCCGTCCGCAACCGTTACGCGTTGGGGGTCGGTCACTGGGCTTACCGACAGTGCCGAGCAGAGCGCCGTGTGGACGTTCCCTGCGGTCCGCATTCACCCCAACTAACCACCACGGTCGACTCAAAACCGCTAACCGGCAGCATACATCGAATGCACGAACCCCACCAAAACACATGAATTGTTTTTCGCAAACACTCACGTCAACGAACTCGGGAATACCGCATCATGCAATACATGAATCCCATACTGCCAGAGCACGTTATTGGCAAGCCGCTAATGGCTCATCGCGGCAACAACCATTACAGTGGATAGTGGAGGACGATGCCGAAGATGCGGAAGACGTGGATTACGACCGGAAGCTCCCGTACCGCCCCGCAAGAGGCGAAAACCGTCCGCCTTATACGGCAGGCAGTCAAATACGGAATCTCTGGAGGTTTGGCAGCAACAGGGGCCTGGATTGTCAGCATAGCCCTATATCATCTGGCGGGCTTCCCGTATGTCTTGGACCAAGGAACGGGTTTTATCGCGGGCACAGCCATCAATTATCCCGTCAGCCGCCGGTGGGCGTTTCACAGCCACTACCCTACTGTGCTGCCGCAGCTCACCGTATTTTTGACCGTAACCCTGATAGGTTTGGGCATCAACGAAGGGACGCTATGGGTGGCGGTGAGCCGTTTTCACCTGTGGGTCCCCATGGCCATGGGAATAGGACTGTTCACCGCATTTGTGTGGAATTTCACCATGAACCGGTGGCTGACTTTTGGAAAGTTGGAAAGGACATGAGATCTGCGCGTGAACAGACCCGCGGGTGTATGCTGTGCAGGCCCGGCAGTTTCTTTCCGCACGCGGACGGACAATGGCCGGAAGCTTAAGATTGTTACCAAGGGTTCCTTTGCCATTCAGGGGACCCGGCGCCACAGCCAACCGATCCCTGCCATCACCAGCCCCAGCACAACGCCCACCGCCAGAACCATCAAACTCTCCGACATGGCCCACGACAATTGCAAAGTTTTGGGAATGGATGGAGCAATAGTCCGCAGCCAACCGTGAAATACCATGTCCGCACCCGATTGTGCCGTGAGCACAATGCCCGCCGCCGACGCTCCAAGCAGAGTCGTGCTGGTCGCCCGCACCCACCAATTCGGGGAAGAATTGCGCAGGCTCCATCCATAAACCGCCCAGGCAGCCATCCCGATCCCCAGCGTCCACCAAGCGTCGTTTGTCATATCATGGATAGGCTTATGCAATGCGGGGGGCCAGTGCGCCACGAGAGCTTTGGCCATGTAGCCCGACGCCAGAGCCGCGCCCGTGGTGAGCACCGCCCCGGTCAGCAGCCACCATGCCACTCGCCGGAGCACAGTGGCAGTTGGCCGGATGTCGCTCAGAATGTCAAAAAACAAAGCAGTAATAAACAAAACCAAAGGAAAGTGCACGAGAATCGGATGCAAATCTGCTAGCAAGGTTGAGTGAATCCCTAAATGCGTGGGCAAGGTGAAGACTCCTTTCACTCCCATCACCTGCTAATATTTGTGGCATCTGGTAAACTTATACGCTGCTGGCCCCAATTTAGGCATCTGTGCCAGCACCGCCATTCGGCACCCCATGACTTTTAGACATACTCTGTCAGCATCAAGGTCTTGGACACCAATCCACGAGGTCCTCCAGACCTCACCGGCAAACATTCCCGGCTTGTGCCATAATGGGCAACGCCGCTCTCAGCGCCAATGCAGACAACACTATACACCACCGCTATTCTTTTTGTTTTTAAGCATGATATCCCCTGTGAAATCGTGGATCTCCCGCCGCATGTCTCCACTGCTCAGCGATATGGCTTTCCGGCGCTACTGGCTGGGCCAGTCAGTGTCTCTCTTGGGAGGCCAGATCAGCATGCTGGCCCTCCCTCTCACCGCCGTCATGGTTCTCCATGCTACGGCCGTCGGGATGGCGTTTCTCACGGCCATCGGCAGCCTGCCGTCATTACTGTTTTCCTTGCATGCGGGCGCCTGGGTGGATCAGCATGGCAACAGGCGCCGGACCATGGTGGTGGCGGATGCCGGCCGCACTCTCCTTCTCGCATCCATTCCCGCGGCCTTCTTTCTGAGGATTCTCAGCATTCCCCTCTTGATTGGCCTCTGGTTTCTGGTCCGCACATTCTCTGTGTTCTTCCGGGTCGCATCCAGTACGCTCTTTGTCAGTCTTGTGCCCAAGAACCGGTATGTCGAAGCGAATTCTCTGCTTCACACGTCGCGCGCCACAGCCTTTTTCGTAGGCCCGGCTATCGCGGGATTTCTCATTCAGACGCTCACAGCACCCGTCACCCTGCTTGCCGACTCTCTATCCTTTCTCACCTCAGCAGCATCGCTCGCGCTCATTCACCCCCAAGAGCCAGCGCCGGCCCAGGCGCACCGCCGGGACCTGGCTGGCGGACTGCGCTTCATCCGCAGATCGACTGTATTGCGCTATTCTTTTGCATCGCAGGCCACGATGAGCCTCTTCCGGACGATGTTCATGGCGGGTCTATTCTCTACGCCACCCGGAGCCTTGGCATCACTCCCACTGAGTGGGGCATCATTTTCGGTCCCAGTTCCGTGGGCGCCATGGCGGCATCCGCGCTCGCCGGACGTTTTACCAAGCGGCTTGGTCTCGGCCCCACCCTTATCTGGGGATGCGCGCTGCTGACGGTGCCCTACCTGCTGGTGCCCCTGGCCCAGGGACCCCATGTTGCAGTGGTCGCCATGCTCTTTTTCGCCGAAGGGCTCGCGTCCTCCGGCTCGATGATTCATGCCGTGAGCGACGGAACCATCCAGGCCGCCGCCATTCCCGACGAACTTCGCGCGCGCGTGTCAGCCGCTTTCGTGACGGTCAGCACCGGACTGCGCCCCGTCGGTGCGCTGCTGGCGGGCGCTCTGGCCTATGCCGTCGGCCTGCACGCCACTTTATGGGTCGCCGCATCTGGGGGAAGTCTGGCCTGTTTATGGCTTTTGCCTGTGCGTAAACTGGGTCAAGTGGAGAGCCTCGCGGAAGTTGGCGCCAGATAGGGGCCACAGGCTGTCCCCCTTGTCAGGCCTAGCATGCGGGCAGTTGTCTCTCGGCCAGTCTCATGTTGCAAGCCTACTGATGTTTGTGCCGGGAGCGCAGGATACCTGTATACCGGGCTCGCGGGGACTCGTCTGATGCTAACGGCTACCTGCCAGATCAATTCAGTTGGTATTTCCTGGTGGTAGTGAGTCCCCCTTGCAAGGCGCAGCCCGGCGGGCGGACTCTTGACTCTCTTCTTCGCAGTCAGATCTCTATGACCATGGATGGGTCTAGAGAGTCGGGTGAAATCGTCTGGAGCGGTTGCCTCACTTAACGTGTGAGGCCTATTGCAGCGCCGTCGATACGGGAAGTGATTCTTACGGCGCAGCCTCCAGTCAGGAATCGGAACCGGCATGCCCGGCCGCCATCTCCATGTTTTGGATACATGGAAACTCGCCGGACTGCTAATCCCCATCTCAAATCCCCTTAAGACGATCCCAAAGTATTGACCGGCAGCAGCTCCCCTTCAGTCAATTCAGTCACCGAGCCATGGGCATGCTGGAGCCACCACCGGTCATGAGTCACCACCATCACGGCGCCAGGAAAATATTGGAGCGCTTCCGCCAATTGGTCCAAAAGATCCGGGGGCAGGTGGTTGGTCGGCTCATCCAGCAGTAAATAGTCCGCTGGCGCAGCCAGCAAGCGGGCCAATTCCAATCGCCGCTGCTGCCCTTCGGACAAAGAGTCAATCGGTCTGTCCAGCTGCGCACGGGAAAACAACCCCGTTGCCGCCAGTTGTTCCCGCAAATCATCAGGATGCCCGATGCGGCCATACCGGTAGGCGTCGATAACCGTAGCGCCGCATAGCGGCGCCAACTCTTGTCCCCAGTAGGCAACAGGCCCCCGCCGCCGCACCTCTCCTCCCTGCGGACTCAACTGCCCCGCTAAGATCTTCAACAGCGTGGATTTTCCTGACCCGTTTTCTCCTGTCAAAAACATGCGGTCCCCGGGCTGCAAATGCAGCGACACATCACGGAGAAGCGGTTTATGCTCCGCATAAGCAAAGACAATATGTTCTGCCGACAGGTAATGTTCCTCCGGAACAGGAGAGATCTCAGGGCCGTCTAGGGAAAAATGCATCGCAAATGTCCAAGGTTGCGGGGGTTTCTCCGTCCGCCGGCTCTGAAACTGCTGGAGCGTCCGCTCGGCGGCATGAAGCCGCTGGGCCGTGGCTTGCTGCACCCATTCTCTTTTCCCCGCATACTTTGCGACGTCATGGTCGCGGGGGAGCCGGTTATGCGCTCGATTCACAGCCGACGGCCGGAGCCGTGCAGCCAGGCGCTGCTCTTCCAGACTTTCTCTGCGGTACCGGTCCTCCCACTGCCGCAAGCATTGTCGGCGCTGCCGTTGATAGGCGGTATAATTTCCGGGATAAAGCTGCAGATGCGGCGGTTCGTCCTCAAACGCGACAATACTCGTCGCCACCCGCTCCAAGAAAACTCGGTCATGCGACACAAATAAGACAGCACCGGGATAGGAGGCAATGCGGTGCTCCAGCCACACGGCAGCCTCTTGGTCCAAATGATTGGTTGGCTCATCCAGCAGCAACACATCGGGCCTGCTGATCAGCAAGGCGGCCAATCCAATCCGAGTCCGCTCGCCTCCAGACAAAGAGGACAAAAGGCGCGCGCGCCCAAGGGCAGAGACTTGCAATGCTTGGAGAATTTGTGCCATTTGATAGGATTGGCTGTAGCCGCCTCTTTGCTCAAATTGGTCGTGCAGCGCCGCATAGGTCGCTACCGCCTCTTGCAGCGCTTGACCTTGAAGATGCGCCATGTCGCCGGCCAGATCCTCCAATTTTTTCGCCAGTGCATATAAGGTGTCTTGGGCCTGCTCCAAATATTCCTGAATGGTAAGGGAGCCTTCGATTTCCAGTGTTTGCGGAAGGTAGCCGACCGAACTAGAGGGCTGCCGAAACACCGTTCCGCCATCCGGAGGCAAGAAGCCGGCTAGTATTTTCAGCAGCGTGCTTTTGCCAGTGCCGTTATCCCCAATCAGCCCAATTTTTTCCCCCGCAGGCAGCAACAGCGAAACATCTGAAAAAACCGTATGGGCTCCGAAGCTTTTTGCTAAATGATCGCCTTTTAAAAACAACACGCTCCATTCCCCCTTCGTCTTTCAAACATGCAGACGAAAAAAACACCAGCATGAAGATGCTGGTGCAAAACGGGAACGGGATACCGCTAACCTATCGGCAACGCGTCCGGTGATCCACCAGCTTGGAAGATTTCGCGTGTGTTGATCACCGGACCGCTCACCTCTCTTATCTAAGATGGATTACATTGTAATGGAGTCCGCATCTAAGGGCAAGGGACACGAATATGTTTTTTCTGCAAGCCACCGGTCCGGAGAACATAAGTCGGGGTCGCCCGTAGATGAAGCTTGTTATCATTGGCCATCCGGAGTTTATGATTGGTCCCCGAGGTCTCGGCGACTCCTGTGTCGAGGTCGCAAAGCATGACCAGCTAAATCCACCCCCACAGCCGCGCGTCTTTCGCCGTTAACCGTCACATCGGCTTGGAACACCGCGAACCATGCTGATGGTCAAACGGGAGATTCAACAAGCCACAACCCTATTGGTCGGCGTCGGTGTTCGCGGTGTATGCACGGTGCCGTCTGGAGCTGGAACGGCATAACGTCACACCTTGACCCACAGAACATGTGTTTGCCTCCAATCTACATGGCTTGAAAAGTAATTTGTCGGCGCTGACTAAGTGCTACTCGTCTTCGGCGGTTTTACCCTAATGATGGGTTCCCCTGCAACCTCCTAACGACATGTTGTGCCCGTCTTCTAGAGTCAAGTGTTGGGCCAGGGTGAACGGGGCTGTGGTCGCCCTGGCCCAGGTTGTCACCAAGGTCTCTTAAAAATTGCCCCAAAACGGCCGAGCTGAGAAGATCAGCATGTAGGCTGCGTATAATGATAACAGGAGGGATGAAAGTCATGAAAAAGCTTTTCGTGCTCATTGTCAGTGGACCCGATGATCCGGCCAAAGTCAAAGCAGGCTTAGGATTTGCGCGGGTGGCCAAAGACAGTGGTCAAGTGGAC
>DAHWJO010000135.1:0-9185 GCA_027344105.1 Sulfobacillus sp. | reverse complement strand
AACCACGGGCCAGCGGATGGCGACGGTCCCTCCAACTACGCGTTCTGCCATTGCAGAGGCAATGGCAGGCTTGGCCGACCCTCGCTGGCAGGCTAATATAACTTTTGAACCGGAAGATGATTTATGGGAGCTGGGTGCATGGCAGGCTGCGCAGACTCTCTATGATGCGATGCCCCCCGCTCATCTTGTGATAGCCATCCAGCAATGGAATCTGCTTCTAGACATACTGGAACGAGATTTGCCTGCTGCAGCAAAAGACTTAGACGCGCTACGGGATGCCTATGTGGTCTGCGATCAGGATTTGCGCCGGTACTTTTTTCATGAGGGCTGTCTCGATGGTACGGCGCTGGGCATGGGGCTTCAGAGGGAGGCCCTCTCATGAAGAAATCTCACCGTCACTCGACTTGCGCTATCCCCTATCTGCAAGTCGTCCAAGGCAACACGCCACCCGACTTTACTCCGCCGCGCCCGGCGGGGGTCAGTGAGCGCGACTGGTTTATTTTTCTGCACGGAGAAGAGATCCGGGCAGGCGCATATGACTACTGGGTCCTGCATGGCGGCCCGTGTATGACTGACAAAACACTAAAAGCGCAAGGGCTCATTCCCCAAGACTGGGTCCTCCGGGATGAGCACAAAACCCTTATTCGTCCGCATGATGCTGGGCCGCTTGTTCCAACAACCCCGTAGGTAAAATGGGGTGGGAACCATAGTCTTAAAAGTGTCTAAGCAGAAGAATTTGAGGCAAAAGGACGGTGGATGTATGAGCCAGAGCGAAAAAGCCCTACTCACCTATCAAGATGTCGCGGATATGCTGGGACGGTCGGTTAGTGCCGTCCACGATCTGAGCTACCGGAATCCGGATTTCCCGGTGGTTAAGCTCTCTGCCCACACGCATGTGATCCCGCGCGATTTGCTGATGGACTGGCTGGGCGCTCACGCCGGCGATGGGTCACTGCATAACAAAAAAGTCGCCGCGGCTGCGAAGCAGAGCGCAGACGGGACAGTTGAGTAGCAGGAGAGTGGCCGCGCGGAAATGATGGCACCGGGGATGGCACACCCCTATCGGGGATGTGCCTTGGGGGAGGCTTTTTTGTTGTAGAAAAGATGCGCCCAACCCGCTTGGGTTGGGCCATCAGGCAGGGGGTCGGCTTGGTAACCGCGAAGTACTTCTGCGTCTGCGGGTGAGGCATTAAAAGATGTAGCACATGCTGTCGCATGTGCTCTGTCGGAGGGTTTTGCAGGCAGTGGGATAGAAGCGAGGTGAACTAGAGACGGGCAATTACTTTTTATTTCTCCTCATCCTTGCGGGGGTGATTCTTGTAGCGCGTAAGATGGCACTAGAAAATAAACGCCATCAGCAACAGGCTCTCCAGCATACTGCGTGGGGAGCCGCGGTGGAGTCCGAAACCCGCGCCTTGACCACGGGACGCTGGCCCAGCGCGGTAGAGGGGTCATGGGTGGCATTTGAGCGGGAGACGCTGCTCTCTGCTCCACAGACTTCTCGGGGGTTCGTGGGCGCCATGGTCAGCGGCGTGGGAGTAGGCACCGCAGTCCAGGGGGAATCCCGTATGACTACAGCAGACCGAGGTCTATTGCGGGCCGATGCTGAAGGCATGACGTTCGTCGGGACGACGCATACCGTAGTGTTGCCTTGGGTACGCATGCTGCAAGTGACCGCAGCCGCTGGGGCCTTGTTTGTTCATCATGCCGATTATCCGCATCCATGGGGATTTGACGACCCCGATCCGGAGCATCTGGCACGGCTTTGTAAGAGTCTCGAACATGATCATTGGCACCCGCAAGAATTACCGAATGGGGAATGGGAAGCAGTGCGGCAATAGAACTCTCATTTTTTTCAGAGCGTCGATTTAAGGGGCCCAGGAAGGAGCCTGGCAATATGAAAGGTGTAAATATACGTGGCGGTTCGCGAATCGCGCTTGTGGGCCTCCTGTGCGGATGCTTGGCAGGAGTGTCGGCGGGGTGTGGTGCCTCTAAATCTGTTGCAGCGCCTTCCGCCACGCGTCATGGTACAAAAACGAAGGGTTGCCCCTCGGGAACGGCTGGGGTCAATGAAAACGGGATGGTGCATTGCTTCGGGGTTGGCGCATCGTCGAGTACATCAGGTTCAGTGTCAGCGGTGCCTGGTGAGCAAGCATCCTATCAATCCAATGCACATTGGCCAATGTCGACGAATGAAGCAGCGCAACGCTATATAAATGCTGTGGTCTTGTACATGAATCACGAAGGAGGTATCAATTTCCCCAAGCGTTCTCCATTAGCCTTCCCACTTCAGTGGACCACTGGCTTGGAGAACGGGGGTGGGCCTTCTGGCAGTCCCATTGTGCTATGGCAACTGTCGCTTCCATCATCCTATCTTCGCTGGAGCGCCTCTGAATGGCAAGCCGCTATGAATATTTTAGAAACACAAGAGTTTACGGGAGGAGGAGCTAATGTATCCATGGGAGTTCTAGTCAATTCACAAGGTACCGCTATTGATCAAGTGTTCCAATTCTTAGCTCCGAATGGGTTTGTGGTACGACTTGTGGATGGCAATTCGATTCCGGTAAACTCGGTGGGAATTACAATGCCGGTCCCTACAGAGGCGTTGGTATGGTCTACACCGGGGGAACTACCTGGGGCGTCTATGATGCCTTTATGGGATGAATGGATACCGCCGATAACCGAATATCCTCAGTTAACCACGCTTGGAGAATCTCACATTTCAGCAGAGATGCGCGATTTAAAAACTAGCGGTCAGCAAATTTGGCAGGTTTTGCATCCATCTTCTATGGCCTTTTCGTCACCTGAAGTGGTCCCGTCATCGTCACCTACAACAACCGTTGTACCCTCAACTTCTGGGAATGCGCCGTCCTTTTCACCATCACCCTCCGCATCGCCGTCGCCACCACCCTCTTCGTCAGCTAATGTGCCGAGCTCATCGACTTATAGCCCATCTTCAGCGCCTAATGACCTTACCGTATCAGCGCAGGATGCTCCTACGGGGATTCAAGTGAGCTGGGTATCGTCCACCAGTGGAGACGCGACGCCCTCGCAAGGTTGTACGGTCGATCTTGCTCCGCAAAACGGGTCAGTGATAAAAGCTCCATTACAAAACGGTGGCATCGTCAGCGGGCTAACCGTGGGCCAAACCTATGGCGTGCAGGACGTCTCCTGTAGCGATGGGGCCTTCGGTTATGGGCAGGGATCAATTGAATACGGGATGGTAGCCACGCAATTGATCAGTTTAGGGATTTCCTCATCGGCGATTAACCCCAACCGGGATTGGCTGTTTGTCGAATATGATAAGAGCCTCACCAATCAGATGCCCAGCCAAAACTTTGCGGATTATGTTGTCACTGACACCACGACAGGCGTCGGATTGCCTGTAAACTCCGCGTCTCTTTCGGGTGGCGAACTGCGGATCGGAGTTACCATTCCTGCGGGGGTGCAAGTGCAATCGACGGACACCATCCGCCTGACAACCACGGCGCCCGTTGTCACGACACAACACGGGGCGCCGAGTTTGACAGACGTAACGAGTCCTTTTAATTAAAGGGGGGAGTCTCGACTTCTTCTCCCGGCATCCGAGACGGTTCCGTCCAAACCTAAGACGTTTAAATCCCGCTCGCATTCGGAATCGGTAAGCCGCCGCTGTTGCTGTGCGCCATCCCGCGCAAGAGGCTTTCTACACTCCCGACTAATCTAATCAAGTCCTGCGCGTATTGCGGGTTGGTCGCATAGCCACTTTGCCCGAGCAACTGGAAGAGTTGTGTCAGCGAATCGCCTTGACGCGCTCCCTGCAAGAGTGGCTGATAGCGTGAATTGTTTTTGTAAAAATTCGCATCCGCTTGGGCGAAAGCTTCCGGCGAACTATACGACTGGAACTGGTTAGTGCCGGGGATCTTGATGTTCCCAAAATTGTTCTTGGCCGCCAGACTGCCCCCCCAGCCGGTTTCGTCAGCCCATTGCGTGAGTAAGAATGCCGCCGGGAGTTTGGTTTGTCCGGCAACTTGATTCGCGAACGGCGCCATCTGCTTTATAAAAGCTGCTTGATTGCCGCCGTTGCTAATCCCAGGCGTATAACTGGCCGGGATGATAGCGCCGGGACTGCTTATGCCCCTCAGAGACGCGGTAATATAGCGCGTCAGCAGATTCTGGTTGTTGCCTTGCGTAAACGACGCGAGGACAGCCCCCAGACCCGATTGAGCGGAGAGTCCTGGCATTTGATAGGCTACTGTCGAGGCAACAGCATTCCCCGGAGCCGCAGGATTAGGCATGCGTTTTTTGGGGATGTGTTGGCTTGAATTTCCGAAAATAGACTGCAGAATTGACCCTTCAATCCCGTTGGGTCCCATGACGTTAACTGGGTGTTTGATGATATTGCTCAATCCTTGGGCCGTCCCAAGATTTATCTTCGCGAAAAAATGAAACATGGGCTGTAATTCTTTGCCGATATTGGCCCATTTAGCGGTGGCTTGATGCACCGTAGAATTGAGGTGGTCTATGCTCGTCCCCAACGACGGCCCTCCGAGGATGCTCTTGCCGAGGACGTCCCGCATCTTGGCAAGGTCCGCTGACCGCTGATGCTGAATAACGGTCGCTTGGTGGACGCTGCTCGGATGTACTTTGCCCAGCGCATTATATTGTTTCTCTAGCGCATAGAACTGCGGATTGACGGTACCCCCCAAATTGCCGGTAATATTTTTGGCAACGGCGTTCAGCCCATAGCGGCCGCTGAGGCCCTTGGCATTCACAGCTTCCGAGAAGTCGGTCATGCCCCCTTTTTTCAAGAGGGTTTGCAAGCCGTTGGTGCCGCCCCACTTCTCCGCCAGCATGGCCGTCTGGTTCGCTTGATTCAGTGACTTGCCATTAAAGGCTTCGAGGACTTGGAGCGCTTGGGGCTGTGAAATGTTCCATTGTTTCCCCAGCATAGTAGCGGCTAAATCCGTTTGGTTAGTAGGGGCAATCCCGTATTTATAATGCTTGAATTGGACCTTCCCGTGCGGCAAGAACTTCTGGAAATAACCCAGCTCCGCCGCGAAGTTCGAGACGCCCGTTGTCGGATTGACGCCATTTAACCCTTGAGCCTGTAACGCTTGTTCTTGAAAATAGCCGAGCTTCCCGTTAGGATTCAGCGCTTGATAGCCGATTAACTGCCCCAGCGATCCCATGCCCGGATTCTGAATCCCGCTGTTGATGCTCCCCAGCAACTTCGCCCCGAGCGCCCCTTGCAGGTTGGGGTTGCCGCTCGCATTCAGCCCGGTCATAATGCTGGCGAGTAACTGTTCATTCGGCGCTTGAGCCAGTTGCCCGGCAATCTGCTGACTAACGCCTAACAGGCTCGACAGGACTTGCCCTTGGCGTCCACCCATACCGCCCGCTGACACAGAATTGGCAATCAATGCCGCCCATTGAGCTGGCGTCATTTGTCCCGCCGATCCGTTGGTCGGCAAAATGCCAATCTGACTGGCTCCCGCAAATGCCTGCGAGGTGGACAGAGGATTGAGCCCAGCACTGAACGCATACCCCTGCGACGCTGTTAAAAATTTATTGAATCCTGCCGTCCCGAGATTGCCGGTCAACGGGCTGACCGCCTGCATCACCTGCGTAATTTGGGGCAGTGATTCCGCGAAGTTCAAACCGGTTTTGTTGACGGTATTGCGCAATGTGTTAAAGCTCTCGTTCAAATTGCCCATCGTCTTGCTGAGCGCAGAAAAAGCATCCGCCTGCGTGTGGTATGTGGACCAGCCTTGCTTCGTTTGATCGGCCACATAGCCGACGCCTAGCGCCGCCGCGCCCCACGGTCCCAGTCTGCCCAGCATTTCAGTGACGCCACCCATGCCAGCCGCGCCAAGAAGCGCCTTGGGACCTGCGCCTAAGCCGCCTGATCCCCCGCTGCCACTCCCGCCCGTTCCGGCTTGCCGGTAGGCTTGATACAGGGCCTGCTGTTGGGAGACGCCTTGCTTGCGCAACTGGCCCAGATTCACGGGCGTGTAACCGCCCATTGCCGCGTCCATGGCGGCTTTCTGCGCCGCCGGAGACATCGTATCAAAGCCCGGAATGGCGGCGGCGGCGTTGGCGTACTCGCTGGGCGTCTGCGGCGCGCTCTTCCATGCGCTCGGCTGAAATTGAAACGTCGGCATCTTAGCCCGCAACGAGGGCGACAACTTGCTCATGTTGAGGCCCTTGGCGCCACCTGTCATCTCTTGGATGGTCGGCTGATCCGGCAAGAACACGCTCATGATCCAGTTCAGCAGGCCGCCGGGGGTCTGTGCACTTTCCGCTCCGGCGGTGCTGGTGCTACTCTTGCGGCCCCGTGCGGTTGCCCGGGCTTGCTGAGCTTGCTGCTGAGCTTCCATGACCCGTTGGGCGCCGCCTAAACGCCGGGCCTGGTCTCGTTGTACGGTATCTTGGACGGTCCGCCCGCCAAATGAGGCCCCTCCGGGTACATTCCTAGAACCGATACCAGGGATGGTGATCTTCGCGGCGCTGGCGGTAATGCGGTCCATTTGTTGGCGGACGAGATCCAGATGGCGTTCGAAATCCTTGATTTCTTGCAAATTGACGGTAGGGTGAATGCGAATTTCGTGATCAGCCATTAGCCGTTCCCTCCTAGGTGATATCGAGATTGATAGACAATCGAACGCCTTGTCTAACCGCTCAGCACCGTGGTGCTTGCTGAGGTAATCGTGCCGGTGAATGTGTCACCGTTGGACGTAGTGCCACTCACGCTATCCCCCAGCCGCGCCACGCCTTTGGTGCCGTTATTGAAGTTCACCGTGTTGGCGGTAATCGTCGCCACGCCGTTATTCAAGACAGCCGTCGCCCCCGCCCCGTCGGTCACACTGACGGTTGTGCCGCTAATGGTGAGGGTCGCCCCGGCGGCAGTGTGCAGCACAAATTGCACGGGCGTCGTCTCGGGAGGGGCCGGGAACTGCGGGTTGATGTCTGTGGGCGCGGCAGGTGTCCCCGTGGTACTGACGCTGAACGTCGAGCCATCGGGCCATGTTTGCGTCCAGTTGCCGTTGGGATCGACCGTCTCCCAATAGCCTGCCTCGTGCCGGAAGACCTTCCAGCCCGGCTTCTGAGGGGCGATGAGGCTCGTTTGCATTGGCAGGATGCCAATAACCACCGGTTCACGGCCCGATCCTTCCAGCCATGCGACAACCGCTAAAACCGTAGACTTGGTGGAGTCGGGGTTCGGCGTGGGTAAGCCATAAGGGCCTTGTGTTGTCGGGTCGGGACTCACGGGAGCGGTTTCTGGTAAATAGGTGTCGCCGATCACCTGTCCTAGCATCTGCGTCATCAAAGGCACATGTGGCAGAATGGTGCCGTGGTCGAGCGTGACATCGACGGTCCCCTCTGCGGGATAGCGCCCGCTGATTTTGCCCCACAAGATTTGCGCACCCGGTTGCTTCCGGTACGGATTGGGCTGTTGTGCTTTCAGTAGCGCTGCATCATGGATCATGCCGTGCCTCCTCTCACACGTCCACGCACCAGCCCCAAGGTGGTCTGCCAGGACGCGCTGTTGCTGGCAATGTCGATCTGGTGAGTCACGGACTGGATATAACCTTCCCAGACACTCGCCGACACAGTAGGCGGATTCGGCGTGACTACCAGATAGCGGCCAATCATCAGATCCTGATGCCCATGGCAGGTAATGGTCCCGCTGCTGAAAAGGTCATTGTTGCGGTACACATTGACCAGCCATGTATTGAGCGCTGCCACTTGGTCCTGCGTCTGCTGGCCAAACGTTGGCTGTAAGGTCGCCACCCACGGGGTGGTGAGTTGCAATTGCCGGATGCCCCATAATGCCGCAGCTTGCGCGTCGAAATACGGATTGCTGCCGGGCTGCGTGGCTTGGTTCGGCTGCGTCTGTACCGTCGGCGTCCCCGTGGCTGTCGGGTTCGTCGGAATGGCTTCGTGGGGGCTAATGGTCGTCGAGCCCGTGGTTACTTGCCCGTTGACTGCCCCGGCTGTGCCGATTTTGAGTGTCTGACTCACATAGAAAAACTGCGCGAAACTCTGCCCGAGCACGGAACTCAAATCCGGGGTTGTCGAGTAATAGGTGTACAACTGGTTCGCGCCATTGATTGTCAGGCCATGCGCTGTCACGTCCCCGCCAGCAATCGTGACATCTGGAAAGAACCCATTACTCTCCGGGCTCCCGCCATAGGGTAGCGGATACTGGCCGGACGTAAACTCTTTATACGGCGTTTGCCGGACGACCAGTTGCGCTGCCGTCGGCGTATCCAGATAAAAGTCCTCACCCCATGGCGGGCTGGCGAAGTAATCAAGAAAACTACTATACGCGCCTTGCCATGGTTGGAGTGATAAGAAGTTGACCTGATACTGCGACGGAATGGACACCTGCGCCTGCATCGTCGGCACCTGCGGGATAATCTTTTGAATGCCGCTGATGGCCGTGCCGTTCACTAGTTTACTGATGAACGCTTTCAACAGCGTGTTCGGGTCTTGCACTCCGGGTTGGACGCCCAACTGTGCCGAGAGCGCGTCTCCGTTTTGCATGTTGCCTTGGATGAACGTCGCCATGGGATCAATGCCCCAGAGATATAACACTTGCCAGTCGGCCGGAATCGCGCCGAGATCCCGCCCGCTAATCGTAACTTCCCGCTGAGGGCCTGCGGGGGATGCGGGCATCTGCATGGTCTGACCGGGGCTGTCCACCAAGCCGCGCATGAGCACCGGGGGAGTGCCGACCGTGTTCGTCCCGGATCGGATCTCGACGTATGTCCGAAACGGCAATTTATCCGCCCAACTGCCTTGGCTGTCTTGCTGGCTGGTAAACACGAGCGCGAACGTGCCGTAAGGCTGGCTCGTCGTCTTGCTGGTGCTAATTTGCTTGAGACTGCCCATGAGGTCGGTGTGATAATGCTTGCCTTGCGGGGTCCACGCTTGCACATCCACCTGAACGCGATAAGAACTTATACGGGGCATTATCTCACCGACTTTCTGGAGATTTCCGACTCGCCAATTTTGGAGAGTCCTAACTCACGCATCTGTCGTCACCTGCTTTCGAGAACACATGGTTCTCCATTTCGAGATCCGCCCAACTTACGTCTTGTCTGTCGAGAAAATAGCATCGACGAGGTCGTTTGTGATCTCGGGGTGGTCGCTAAAGAAGCGCTCCATGCGTGTGGTATCGGTTTTCTGTTCCAGAGCCA
>DAHWJO010000134.1:0-9349 GCA_027344105.1 Sulfobacillus sp. | reverse complement strand
ATGCCCACACGCCAATCCTATACAATGGGTGTCTCCGATGACCGGTACCGGAGCCGCGTAGCGGCCTTCAGCACGCTGCCTGCCCAGGTGACGGCGATGATTTCTCCGGTGATAGGGGGCGTGGCCATGGAGACGATGCTGGACTTTCCGATTTTCGGCGCCGCCTTTTTCATGAGTCTGAATGTGGTCGCCTACTACATGGCGTTTCGCCATGTGCTTCCGCCCGAAGAAACAGACCATGCTAAGCATCCCGCGACGTGACCCGCAGACCCTTCTGTCCTTGTGGTGGCCGGCGGCAGTTTCAAGGATGAGGCCCGGTAAGGAGCGTGTGAGTGAAAGGAACTTGGGCCAGCGCGACACAGCCCAATAAGAATGGCATACGGGGCTAAAAGCGGGTGCCAGGGCAGTTGTCCTGGCACCCGCTTTTACTTGGTTAAGCGCGCGGGGCTCATGCTCAAGGCCTTGACTGCAACCGCTCCGACAACAGGCCGCGCTTCTTTTATCTGTGCACTGTCAGCGTCCAGACTCTTTGCAGCGGTCACACAGGGCAATGCGGGTTAACAGAGACAGAGGGAAGTGCGCATCCCACAGGCGGTGCTGAATGCCTTCTAGCTGGCGCACGTTCACCTGTGTGGGCTCCCCGCATTTAGGGCAGGCGACCCAAGGTACACGGACGAGTTCGCGGAGCGGTCCGGGCTCCCGGAGATAGCTGCCTCCCGTGATGTGGAGGCTGTGCTGCGGGCAGATGGACACACAGGCATTGCATCCGGAGTATCCGGGATCCACGGCAGTCAGGGCCACTCCATTGCCGTCGCTGATAGTGGACAGCACGTGCTCGGGACAGTGGGACACGCAAGCCCCACAAACATCGCATGAGTCATCGGCTGCCACCGAGTATCCCAAGTCCGGAGCGCCGGCATCCGCTTCAAAGGTCATCTCTTCCGCGAGGAGGCGTACACGCTCCCACCGGCTGTCAGGCCACGGCACGGGACTGTCCGGTGCCCATGTTGCGTACTGACGGATCCACTGGTTGCGTTCTTGAGCGAGATGCGCTCCTGGGTGCAAGGGGCAGGTTTCGTCCGGGCACAGCAGGTCCAGAGCGGTTCCGGCGCTGGCCGCGGCTAACAGGTGATGCCAGCCCAATTCCCCTATGCATTCGACTCCCAGCGCCGGAGCCTGGCCGCTGTCGGCGGCAGATGTCTCACTTCCGACGGGAGCCTTTCCGTACGCAAAGAAGAATTCATTCGGGTCCATGGACGGTGACAGTCCCTGACCCAGTTTCCAGTTCGGAGGCACGAAGGTCACTAGCGGATCCACACTGTTTGATAGCCGTACTGGGTGACAAAGTCGGAAAGAAGCAGAGAGTACAGCTCAAGACGGCCGAAAATGGTTGCGGCGGGCAATTTTTCCGGCATGGCCAACTTTGCCAGCACCGCGGGGGCCTCCTCTTGCACCAGCACCCCCTCTGTACGCAATTTCTGTTCAAGCTGGCGGACAGGCATGTGCCATTTTTGCGCATACAATTTCAACTGGTACTGCTGGACCGCCACGACCGCCGATTCCCCCGTCGCCACGGCTTTTTGCACGGCGCTGCGGACACTGGCAGCATCCCAGCCCCGCAGGCCCGCCAGCGTCCCTGCCCAGTCTGCGCCGTATTGCGAAGCGAGTTCGGCCATGATGTCAATCCCTTGTTTGGCCTGCTTGGGCGGGTCCATGGCAGGAACGCGCATGCGTATTCCTGCCTGGTGACGCTGGAACAAGTCAAAAATTTCATCTTCTTTTTCCAGATACATTTGATCGGGCAAAATGACATCCGCATAAATATTGCTGTCGTTGGGCTCAATGTCAATCGAGACGACGAGGTCGAGATTAGGGCTAGCCAGCATGTTTTCCCACTTTTTGGCGCTCATCGCATTGCGCCCCGGGTTGGCCTGGACCATCCACATGGCCCACATGCGGTACGGTTTATTGTCCCATGTCAACGTCCCGTTCACGGCTTCATCCCAGCCAAGGTTCGTAAAGACGGGAAAAGCCACGGGCAACCGCCCTTCACCACTTCCTTGGCAGACCAGGCTGTCGCCATTTGTGGGAACCCTCCAGGCCAAGCCTTTGGGTCAGAAAAGATTGAGAGCACTGAGCCGATGCCCGGAATTCCCATGGGTGGATACTTGGCCAAATCCCCACCGTGGTCTAGGTAATCCATCATCTCTGCCATCGCCTGGTGATAGCTGCCCCCCTCAATCCATCCTCCGGGAGTGTCAATGCCCCCTACCAGCGTCTGCAGTATAGCCGTGCTGCGGCGCAGCATCATTGAATTCGCGTACCGCCCGTCATGCCAGCCCGGTTCTATCAGCGCAGGGCGGGCTTGGCCAAACTCTTCGGCAATGGTCCGGATGCGGTCAGCCGCGATTTCCGTAATGGAAGCCGCCCACTCCGGGGTATAGGGCGCCACGCGTTCCTGAAAGACCTGGAAAACTGTCTTGACCGCTTTGCCTTGAAACGTGGTGGTGGCAGGCGCTCAGACTGGGGTCAATGGCGATCCCGTTGATGTCGGTCTGGTTTCTTCCAAACATTCCAGGCACTGGGACGACCGTTTGCCGGATCTTGTCAAACACGTAGAACTGGGTGGGCATGTGGGTGGTCGCGTCCGTCTCCATCAGCAGTTGGGGCTCTGGGGGTCGACAAGAAAGGGGGAATCCGTATAGCGGGTCATATAATCGTGGTCGTAGTAATCTTTTTGTATGACCACGTGGATCATGGCCAGGACCATAGCCAGGTCGGTTCCCGGCTGTATGGCCACCCAGTCATCAGCGTGGGCCGCCAACTCTGACATCCGCGGATCCACTACCACCACCTTCATGCCCTTGAGACCCCGCGCCAGGCGCAGTGCGCGTCCGGTCGAGATTCCCACAATACTCGCGTTGGATGCAAAGCTGATAAAATAACTGGCAATTTCATAATCCGCCATCATTTCGAGGTGGGTTATGAAATTGCCAATGACCGTGTCCTCGCCGAATGATTCACCGAGCACGCACGGTTGCATAGCGGTGGCGTAGACGTTGGGAATGCCCATGGACAGCGCGAATGCTGTGACCTCAGGGGTATAAAATCCGGCATAAATCCATCCTCCGGCCAATCCCATCTCATGCGGCTGAATTTTATTGCTGACCAGTTTATTGCGAATATACCCGTAAGCCTCATCCCAAGTGGCGGAACGGAATCTCCACTCCCCCCGCTTGGACCCGGGAACTCGGATGAGAGGGGTGGTGATGCGTTCAGGATAGTACGCCAGCCTTAGTCCCGACTGGCCGCGGGCGCAGGTACGGCCCTGATTGAAAGGGTCGCGGGGATTGCCGTCAATTTTCAACGCTCTGCGCGCCGTGCCGGACGAGCGGGCCTGAACCAGAAGACCGCAATTGCTGGGACACACGGTACAGATATTGGGCCGCCATTCTTTGTAAGCGCGCGGAGTTTTGAGGCTCTTGGCGTCTGCCGTGCGGGAAAATGCCATGGGTCCCAACACTGACACACCCGCGCCAATGATTGCGCTCGCCTTGAGAAAAGCCCGGCGTGTTAATGACATTCTCATCAGTGTTCTTCCGCCTTTCCGGATCCACTTGCTGCCGGGACGGGCCCGCCTGCGATGGTCTATATATCTCTCCTGTGCCTTTTCAGGAAGATTTGACGTATTTGCGGCGGCCGTCGCGGATGGATCCCGCGCGCAGTGTTTGTCTGCACTGGCCGTAGACCCAGGCCGTCCCGCGCAAAATCTCACATGATATTTCTATAAGAAAGGGCTACGATATCGGCCCTTTGGCGCGTACAGCCAAAAGACCCGTTGCGGATGGTCCGTTGGGCCCGTCCATGACCGCGTTTGTGTGATGCATGCGGTTCCAAGAGTCTTGCATCAGTGGAAGACTGTTCAAACTACCAAGTTGGGCAACGCGCGGCGGATGAATGCGCGCTAGCGTGAACAATCAGGGCGCCACTGTAGACCTGTGCGCTGATTGCCGATAAAATGAGTCATGAACAAGTGGCGGGCGGCTATGGTCTGGGCGGGTTGGGAAGGGGGGCGTAATTCGTGGCATCTAAGAATTCTGAGGATATTTGGAATGCGGTTTGTGCCATGAACCAGATGGCTGTGCCAGACAGTGTGGAAGGCGGGCCGATGTTCTGGACCGCAGCGACCACCCCTGGGCAGGTTCAGGCACAGATTCCCCGCCTGCAGAAACTGCTCAATGAACTTTTGGTTCAGATGCCCTTGCCGGTTTACGCGGTGTTCGGAAATGCGGTGGCAGTGGATCTCCGCCCATCCGCAATCGCCCTGACATGGGCCGGATTCGGAGTGTCGGTCCCCCATCCCCTGGACGCGCGACAGCATGCCGAGGATTTGCGGCGGACGATGTTGCAGAACCCTTTTGAGTGGCGGTGGACCTGGCACTTTGATGATGCCCGCCACCTGCGGATGATTGACATCACCGTGCAAGATGGCCGGTGTCGCGTGTACTCTGTAGCAGACTGGTCCCTGGCTGCAAATTCCGTGACCGTCTCAAGCCAGTGGTCGGACCAATGCGTCGACGATATTGTTGTCACCTCCGACCAGAGCAACCAGTGGCTGAGTGTTACGCTGCTATCCTTATTCGAATTGATTCTGGATTCACAAGACCAGTGGGTCAGTGGCCGCGAACTGCGCTTGATGGTCCGCCGCCTGGCGAATGCTGCGAGCCATGGATGGCTTTACCGCTGGCCCGTGTTCTTCATTCCAGGCCTCTGGGCCCTCTTCATGGTGCTGATGCTAGTGGGGACTGACGCTGCGGCTTTGCCGGGGTGGAGGTGGCTGGCTTTAGCCACGGGCCCTGGCCTTCTGGGCGGGGTCGGCTATTTCCTACTTCAGACACATGCGTGGAGGCGCATCTGCCGAGGAGAGGGAAGGCCTTCAAGACACTTGCAGGGACATCTTCTCCGCTAAGGCTTGCGGCAGCTGAGAACGCGACCCATCCCACGGTGCTGATGCGGCGCTCACCCGCCACCCCTGAGCGGTCTCTTGGTAAAGAACCCACGCCGCACCCTTGGCTTCCAGTTCCCGCTGATATCCAGTCCAGCGCCCCGCCTTCCAGTGAAAGCTGCTGTCCCATTCGGGATGGCGCTGGAGATACCGTGCGAGAGTATAGTAACTGGACGCATTCCGTATGCGGTAAAACACTACAGGAGCCGTTCCGACGCGGCCCGTCCACAATACCCCATATTCAGGAAATTTGCTGACCATGATAATGTCTCCTCCTTTTTGATTGTGATTTCATTCACAATGTAACTCCGTTACCTCATTTTGTCAATAAGTGAGAGTTCTGGTCTGTCTCAAGGACGAGCACTGTGTCCTGAGGGGGGACCCAGGCAGCATTTCACGAGATCCGCCTCCCGGTCCGTTCCTGTTCCGGAACCAGCCCGCCGATGTGAAAAATCTGGAAACAAGTGGTAAGCTGAAAGAGTTCGCCGATGATCAGCCCGGGCAGTCACAAAGAGATAATCAGGCGTTGCCGGAGGTTGTGATGCGTCTGTCTCCCGCGAGACCCAACACCCGGCTTCATATCGCGGACAATTAAAAGGGAAGCGCCTTGACGCCCCTTACGGAGGGATACAATGGCAGAACACGCCCCATACCGGCTGCCGCACACCGTGGTGCCCCGACGCTATGAGTTGGAAATTGCGCCAGACTTGCCGGCTGCCGTGTTCACGGGAAGAGCTTCGGTGGAAATTCAGGTGGTGGACGGCGTTAGGGAGTTCATCCTCAATGCTGTCAATTTGACTCTGGAGGACGTCGTGCTCAGATCTGCGGGAGCCGGTGCGCTGTCCGGCAGGATATCGTACCGTGAGGCCGATGAGCAGGTTGTTCTTAGCTGGCCTGAGATCGTCAAGCCAGGCCTCTATACCCTGTCGCTGCGGTTTGATGGAAGGCTTGCCAGCGACCTGCGCGGATTTTACCGGACGACAGTGACCGAACCTGGCAAGACGCCTGTGACTATCGCGTCGACCCAGTGCGAGGCGACCGATGCGCGCCGGGTATTTCCCTGCTGGGATGAACCGGACTTCAAGGCGGTCTTTGCGGTCACCCTGGTGATCGACTCCGCACTGACCGGATTGTCCAATGCCCGCGAGGCTGCGAGCGAACTTGACGGCGCAGGCAGGCGGCGGCTGACGTTCGCTGACACCATGCCGATGTCCACGTATCTGGTGGCGCTCGTGGTCGGGCCCTTTGAGCTGACTCCTCCTGTCATGATGGACCAGGTGCCCGTGAGGATCGCCTCCCGGGCTGCATTCCGTCATTTGACCGATTTCGCGGAAGAGACAGCGGTGGATACACTCCGGTTTTTTCAAAACTACTTCGGAATTCCCTGCCCGGCCGACAAGATGGACCATGTCGCCATCCCCGAATTCGCCGCCGGCGCTATGGAGAACTTAGGCTGCGTGACCTACCGCGAAGAGGCTCTGCTCATTGACCGGGACCACGCCTCGCAAATGGAGCTGCTGCAGGTGGCCGGGGTCATCGCCCACGAAACGGCTCACATGTGGTTTGGCGATCTGGTGACCATGCGGTGGTGGAACGGTCTGTGGCTGAATGAAGCGTTTGCCACATTCATGCAAATTTTGGCCAGTGATGCGCTGCATCCCGAGTGGGATGTGTGGACCTCCTTTGGTTCCGAGCGCGCCTATGCTTTCGCGGTAGATGGTTTGGCCTCCACCCGGCCCATTGAGTACCCAGTCGGGCCCCCCAGTGAGTCATGGGGAATGTTTGACGTACTGACCTACGAGAAAGGCGCCGCGGTCCTGCGGATGATGGAACAGTATTTGGGACCGGAAATTTTTCGGAACGGCATTCGGGAGTATCTTCAGCGCCACCGCTACGGCAACACCGAGACGGGTGACTTGTGGGACGCTCTGGAGGCGTCGTCTGGACAGCCCGTGCGGGAAGTGATGGATTCTTGGGTCCTGCAAGGCGGATATCCTTTGGTGCGGGCTGAGTGGAACATTGAGCGCCACGAAATTGAACTCAGCCAGAGGCCGTTCCGCTACCAGGGAGAAGGCAGCGGCAACTGGCAGGTACCCATCGTGCTAGGAGTCCGCAGGAGCGGTGGAACCTCCGAATCGGTCCATGTCATGCTCGGCCAGCAGCCCCTCCGAATTTCGGTGCCCGCCGATACAACGTGGGTGACCGCTAACCAGGGAAGCTGGGGATTCTACCGTGTGGCTTATAGCCAGACTCTTTGGGACCGGCTGGTGGAGGCTCTGGGTGAGATGACGGCTCTCGAGCGTCTCGGTCTCGCAGAAGATGTGTGGGCGGCAGTGCTGGCGGGCGAAGCGCCACTGGCCATGGCCGTGGCTCTGTGGCGCACATTCGTCGCGGAGCGCGACCCGGATGTGTGGAGCGCCGTGTCACGCCACCTCGCCGTCATCGACAAGGTGGCGGACTCTCAAGGGCAAACTGCGCTGCAGGCCCTTATTCAAGAAATCGGGCGGCCGGTGTTCGATGCCGTGGGGTGGGAAGCGGTACCCGGCGAAGATGGCCGGCAAGGCCGCCTGCGGGCCATTCTGGTGCGTCTGTTAGGAACGGCAGGAGCGGACCAAAGGGTGCGCCGGGAAGCTGGCGAGCGTTTTGCCGCCCATGTCAGCCATGGCGCTGCCATCGCGCCGGACCTCTTGACGGCGGTGGTGAGCGTGGTGGCGTCAACGGGAGCCCTGGCGGAATGGGAGATGATTTACCAGGAATTCAAGACGGCGTCAACGCCCCAGAACGAGAAGCGCTATCTGTATGCACTGGCTGACTTTGCCACACCGAACCTGGTGGCCCGAACTTTAGAGCTCTACCGGTCGGATGAAGTAAGAATTCAGGACGGAACCTATGTGTTGGGACGGTGCCTGGCAAACCGCCATGCCGCTTTGGAGACATGGGCAATGATTGAGCGCGACTGGAATGAGATCCTCGAAAAGTATCCCCAGTTCATGATGCCGGCCCTGATTGAGCCGGTCGCGACGATTGTCGAAGAGGCACTGGCCGACCGGACAGCATCGTGGCTGCAAGGGCATCCGATGGAGGACGTGGCGCGGCAGGTGGCGCAAACTTTAGAATTCCAGACAATCCACCGGGAATTTGCTCAGCGCGTTGCGGGCGACTTGAGTTCGGTGCTAGGCGGCGCCTCTTAATCACCGGGGATTGCCCTTAACGAACGGCAGCCGCGCTCTGTGGGCTGCCGTTCTAGCTTTCGTCAGGCGGCGGAGTATATCCAGTGGAGGAGAGCTAGGGTTTCGGCTGCCGCCGCCCTGTCACGGAGAAGGCTGTGGTGTTGTTCCGAGGAGCAGGGCAGCGCCAGGCATTCCCCCCTATCGGTAAAATTCTGCCAGGCGCGGTCCATCTCTCCGGCAAACGGGGCAATCAAGGGGGACACCTCAAAGCGCCTCTTGGCCCGGGCCAGTGCCCGGAGCAGGACAACATTGAACCAGGGGGTGCACGGGTAATGACCATCGGAAAGGAATTGGGGCAGCGCGTCCAGGATGGATTGCGCCCGTCTTCTCCATACATCAGCGGTTGGGGCCCATTCGGCCAGCCGGACGTACACTTCGAGTGGGGTGCCAGCATTATAGGTATAGATGCGAGGGTCTACAATGCCTGTGCGCAAGTCTTGATGATCATGAAATAGCCCGCGGGAATTCCGCATGGCCCACAGCCATTCGTGCATAGCTGTTAGCTCGCCCGGCAGTGTTGTCTCCGAAGGCGCCTGCACCTCGAGGCCGAGCAGCAAGGTGGGGCCCGTCGAGCAGACATTCACCGTGGCCTTGGGGTTATCTCTCCAGAACACGGCCCCGCTGTCGGGCTCCCAGCCATTCGCCCGTATGCCGTCATACAGGGACTGCGCCAGGTCCATCCACCGGTCTGCGCCGAGGCCCCGGGCAAGATCAACCGCAGCCAGCCCTACCCAGGCATTGTCATCGAAATAGACTCCTCCCGGGAATTGCGGGGAGAAGCGAGGGACGCTGTCCTGCAGTCCGGAATGGGTTTGGTATGCACAGGTCGCGGCCCATAAATTTTCTTCAAAGCGGCTGATCAGCGCCTTGGCGTCCGGTAGCAGGGAAAACTTACCGGCAGCCGACAGCAGTGCGCCAAAACTCCAGTTGTAGGCCCAAAAAGGCTGGTGCCCAATCTGCAGAGATTCCATAAATCCCTGTTGGTCCGGAACCTTGTACCGCTCCCATAACCGTGTCCACACCGCGCCCAGGGCTGCTGGCTGGAGCCATTTGTGCGGGAATGCCATGACCTAGTCTCCTTTGCCAAGGATTTCTGCCTATTGACAGTGCCTCT
>DAHWJO010000133.1:0-9395 GCA_027344105.1 Sulfobacillus sp. | reverse complement strand
TATGCCCATTCGAAGAAATGTGATGACGGACCGCCCTGGCCATTTTTTAGGATTTTGACTGTCAAAATAGCGTTGACGAGCGACTTTGGCCAAAAATCTCCGATTTACCAAGGGATTTGGCCACTGACGAACGTCACGCCGCAACGCGGTCTCGTTGTTCCCCCCCGTCCATCCTTTCACGGGAAAACGCAGGGGACACCTATCCCCTGCACCCCAGTGCTCGCCGCGTGGCAGGCCCAGCAACGGATTGCTGGGGCGTGAAATGGCGTGGGGAGCGTCGAGTCAGCCATTCGGCCACTGTGCCCATCAATTGCTGGGCAGCAAATACCGTCAATTGCTGGGCATTATGTCATAGCAGAAACACTATAGCCGCCACATATGCATTTGGACTTGTTATGAATTGCGCCCTTTTTTATGGCTCTTCCGCACTTGTGGTGTAAGTGGGGAATCTACGTGACCACATTTCTCTGGCATCATGCATCTTGGGCTTGTATTTATCACTGCCACCACATGTAGCGTGGCTCGGTGAAACTAATGGCCATTTATGCTGATGAATTGTCACGTTACACCAAAAGTGCGGAAGAGCCATAAGTAGTTGAATCGGATCAGCGGTGGTGGTGGGATGGCGCAAAGGTTCTGGAATGTATACGTCGCAATTCGAGACAAGGGTGACCTCCGACCGGAAGACTGGGATCCCTTCATTACGCACGTGCGCTGGGAATTGCGAGCGAAAGCGAGTGGCTACGGGCACTCCATTAACGAAAACACCGAGGAGGAACTACTCCATCACATCATCGCGTCCGTAGTCGACGGGATTGCCAAGGCCAACTTCGACCCCAACCGGAATACTTTCAAAAACTGGGTGGACGGTGTGGCCCGCAACGTAGTCCGCAAGTATCTTCGGTTGCATGCGACGCCGCGGGGCCAGGAGAAATCGCTGGATGAATTGTTGGAGATTGATGGTGAATGGGCTAGCGGGGGCACCGAGAGTCCTGAGCAGGTCTTGCTAGACGATGAAGCCGCCATGATGCTCCAGACTAGGCTTCGACGATTCCAACAGCAGTATCCCCAGTACTACGAGGTGTTGCGGCTACGGTGTTTTTATAATCTGTCTACCGAGGAAACCGCGAGCTATCTGAATGAGGATAATGCGAACATCTCGCGCCGACTCCATCGGGCCCGAGTGAAGCTGCGGGAGATGCTGGAGATTGAGGGAGGGAACCACGATGGCCGATAGCGACGACGAGTTGTGGCAATGGCTACGGTCAGCTCGAGGACGAGTGTTTAGCCGTCCGCAGGATTTAAAAGATATTGCTCTTGGGCGGGCGAGGGTCCCGGAGAAGTACGTCGCGGAGGACGCTCCACTAAGCGTAGACGAGGTGAAGCGCCTCACGTTCGGGCAATTGCTCGGGTACTACGCCGACTCGTTGCACCTAGACATCGCGGCCGTTGCAGACAAGTGCCGACTGACTCCCGAGACGGTTACAGAGGTTTACGATGACACGCGGTTCCCATGGGATTTTTCCGCTGACAACGTGCTCGGGTTTGCCCAAGCACTCTCCATTCCGTACAGCATGGTGCTCGCGGTGGTTGAGCATCAGCCGCTCGAGGACGACGTCCTCTTGGAACGCATGCCCGGAAGCACCATGGCGGCCCGGACGACCAATAACCTAAGGGGTCCCGACCGCGAGAAAGAGCTCCGGGCATCGAATGTCGCGATTCAACGAAACCGGGAAGACCGTAAGCGTCAGAGGTTTCTGCGTGCGCTCCGGAGCCTCGTGGATAATCGGAACGCGAACCCGACCTAGATGAGGTTGTTTGTGTCCAGGGCAACCCACATCGCGGCCTCACTGACCTTAAAGAGCTGCGCCAGTTTTTTGGGTGGAAGGTCCTTGAACGTCTTCAACAGCGCTTTCGGCATCAGAAGGCCGCTCGCAAACGCATCTGCCTCCTGCTCCATTGGCACCCCCGAGGTTTCGTTGAGGAAATCCTCCCATTGTCGACGCTTATGACCCAATACAAAATGCCCCAACTCGTGGGCTAAGGTGAACCGCTGACGATTGGGATGGGTATGGGAATTAATATATATTTCTTGTTCGTCCAGGTCTCCACGACCCGAAACGTTGTCGGGTAAACCGAGGTAAACGACCTCAATCTCTCGCAATTTGGCCAAGGCCGCCGGGTCGACCGGCGGCGTCGAAAATGCGGTTAATGCCAGCTTTTCCCCGGCAGCCCGTGCAGCGCCAGTGAAAGCCCGAACCTTTTCCTTCTCTGGATAATCCATTGATGTCCTCCAACAAATATTTTGATCCAATTATAGCTAGATTTTGCTGAAAAAGTCTCTTTGTGTTTAGGACCTCGCCGGGGCTCATCGGAATGGGGATCCCTTCAGCGGACCGAGGACGTTAGCGAGCCTGCCGCTGGGCCCAGCGGCACACATTATGGGCGAAGATTCCCAACCCGATCCCCGTCGCTACGGCTTCATAACCCCGATATCGACTACGTCGGAGCCCATATTTCCGTTTGAGCCGACTCATGGTGGGTTCTCCTCCGGCACGCCACCGTTGAGCCCGGCGAAACGCGGGGGTGCGTTCCTCGAGGAGGCGGGCCTCCGATTTTTTTGCCTCGCTTGGGAATTGCGATGGTCCCAATAGCGCGGTCACGGCAGTCTTGTTGATTGAAGGCACTGTCATAGCCACTATCGGTGGCGACGATGTCCGGATCGCACCCAAACTGGGCGCGATGACGATCCAAGGCAGGGCCGAGTGCCTCGGCGTCCGGGGGGTTCCCGGTGTGGACCGAATAGTCCGTCACAAAGCCATTTTCCGCTTCCATGATCTGCACTTTATAGCCAAATTGCACGGGCTGCCCCAGTTTGCCTATTTTATCGGCCGCGCATCGGGATCGACCACGCTCACCATCCGATCGGGGATGCGTTCGCCCGCGGTGGCCGCGCGACTTTGGCGGATCACCGTCTGCAAATCCTGCAAAGCATCCTCGACTTGGGCGACCCGGTGGGTGGCCGCTTGGGCCCCCACCGCAATCTGCTCCTTCGCCACGTCGATCAGGTAGGCCACCGCACGGCCTTGCGCTTGGCCAATCCGCGCCAACTCTTCCGTAATGCGACGCACCTCGGCGACAGCCTCCCCCGTGCGGCGCTTTAGCACTTTCCCAATTTCGAGGACCCGGTGTTTCACACTGCAGGCACGGTCCCGAATGGGCGTGCAAGCGGCGGGCCCGTCGGGGGACCCGGCGAATGGCATCCGCTAGCAGACTCGCATCAGTCGGATGGTGAATGTCGGCGTCCGTGACCGTGGAGTCCATCCGAAATCGGCGACCCCGGATCACCTTGTCCTCCCGAAGTCGGGCCGTGATTACCCGATTGATGGCCAGAATGCCGTCCGTCCCCAGCCGTTGACGCCAATGCGTGAGCGTGGTCGAATGCAGCAGGGCGTCCGCTACTCCGAAGTGGCAAAACTTCCGCCAGTGAAAGCTATCGGACACTTCCCGGATCAGATCGCGGTCGGATAGCTGATAGCGGTCCTTCAAATAAAACAGCCGCAGCATTTGTGCTGCGGGCACGGACGGACGACCCCGAACGGGGTCGAGTCGATTCAGGAGGGGAGCCAGAATCGCGGGATTCGTGAGAAAGCGATCGACGAGGGCCAATTCCGCGGACAGGGTCCACACCTCCTGGGGCATCGCGGTCGTCAGAAAGTCTAATTGTTGATCTAAACGTTGCATGTCATGCCCGAAGCCAGAAGGGGTGGTCGGGATCACGAATCCTGCTTATCGAGGTTCCCTCCTTCGCATTGAGATGCTTGGTTGATGGATAAATTCGCTAATTGGGCCGGAAATCCCTTTTATGCGGGTTTCAAGGATCGGTAGTGCGCCATTTTTTTCTAGCTAATCGGTGGGAGATTTCGTTCTTGAAGGTAATAGGAGGATAGGCGAGGTTGACAGGTTGATGTCCGACCGACCCGTCCGCATTCAGAATCCGACAAGGAGAAATGTCCGATGGAACATGAAAAGTTGAGGGTGACGTGCCACAACGAAGATGATGGGAACGTATCCGAAATTGAGGCCGACCCCGAGGATTACGTGGCCATGGTTATTGCAGCGATGTACGAAAAGTTTCACCTCGAGCCCCGGGACGGAGACCGCCTTCGCTGCGACGCAACCGGCGATAATGTGTTTGCGCATTCTGAAAAGAAGCTCGAGGCATACAAGGCCACCTACTGTCGGGAGCTAGTGTGGTTGTTCTCGTCCGACCAAGGGGGAGCCCTCCGTTGACGACATTACCGCGTGTGGACCCCGAAGTGGCGGCCAAGACGTTTCGTATCCACTTAGACCAATATTGGGCGGCGCGGCAGCTCGCCGAGGAAGGGTGGGAACGAGAAGAACTCGACCCGCTCCACGTCGTTGTGACCATTCCCGCCGTTCATGAGAGTGGGCGCATTGATCCCTATTATGTCCGTCTTGGAGCCGAGTACTACGATGTCTATCCGCCCACCGTCCTGTTTGTGCAGCCCGTGGAGGGATGGCCGCGAGCTCGCGCGGGGACCGGTTGGTGGCCGCGTCTCGATCGGCCGTCATGGTTGGGTTTCCACGACAACTACCGATACGCCGATGGGTCATTCAATCAGCTCGTCTGCTTCAGCATGACGGCCGAGTACTACATGACCAACCACAAGCCGACCCCGACACAGCGTTGGACCCAAGGGCGGCATACCGTGGCCGCGACGTTGAGCCGATTGCGCGAGGTGCTGCGTCCTCCGTACTATAAGGAGCCTGATTATGCTCGTAATTCCTGAGAGGATTTGGGACGAGCTATTGGACCGATTCGCGCAGCAGCCGGCAGGGGTGGAGCGGGTGGCCTTTTTGGATGGTTACCGCTTCGCGAACGGTGCGGTCGTGACGACCTTAACGATCCCCGAGGCTGATTGCTATCCGGGGTACTACACTACGTCGGCCGAGGCCATGAGTGCCGCTGGTCGCCACTTGCGTCAGTATACGATGCAGCGATTATTGCAGGTCCACACCCACGGCAACGCGGTCTTGCACCATTCGCCACGTGACGATCAGATGGCGTACTCGCGCGTGCCGGGATCACTGTCGTTGGTATTGCCGTACCATGCCGTGAAACGGCCGAGCCCATTCGACGGCCAACTGCACGTTCTCGACACGATGGGGTGGCTTGCAGTGAAAAGGGCCGAGGCGCAAACCATGCTGGTGCTAATCCCCAGCATCATCGACTTAAGGAGGAAGGACTCATGGACCCCGTCTCAAGCCGGCATGCCGGCGACTTGGGCGGCCGTCTTCGGCCGTTATCTGGCACGGATCCCGTGGCCGTGGAAATCGTAGTAGACGATACAACCGCCACGTGGTCGGCCGTCCAGCATACCGTGTGGATGCTGATTAATATGCTTAGTCGCCTCGAGGGCGTGGTGAGCGAGATTGTACTACGCTGTCCCGATGTCCCGCAGGCGGCCCGCATCGTGCCGCTGGCGGATCGCTCAGCACGCTTCGTGGAGGCCGTGCAGCAGGGTGCTCGAGTAATTGATACCGTTCCCGTGTCCACCCGGTCAGCCGACGATGCTCATTATCGGCTAGTGGTCGGCCCCGGTGCCGCCGTCCAGGAAGGACTGCGGGTGTATGGCGAGGCGTGGTGGGGTGGGATCGCCGTCGAGGAGGCGATTCAAGGGTCGGGAGACTCGGTGCTGCCATTTGGTCCGTACATGGCGGCTTGCTTGGGTGTGGGGGAGGTATTCAAGGCGGCTCGGGTCACTAGAGAACGCTTCGTAGCGCCCAAAACCATCTTTTACTCCTTGTGGAACCACCGTCCATCGGCCGTCCCGGATCGGGATGGCCCCTGCTCGGTGGCCGATGCCCGACTGGCGTATGCGCTGGCTGGCGTTGGCGCCGTGGGGTGTATTGCGGTCCATGCGTTGTGGGCCACAGCCGGGATCAGCGGGGACATCTTTCTCGCCGACGCCGATGAAGCGGGGATCGATCTGACAAATCTAAACCGGTATCTACTGTTTGGTCGAACCCATGTGGGGCAACGCAAAGCTTCGGCGGCGAAGCAGGTCGCCTACGATTCGGGTATTCAGTGGCGCGAGCATTCGGGACCACTCGAGGGGGCGCCGGGAAATCATCGGCGGATTCTTTGTGCGGTCGATACCAACGAGGCACGGCGCGCCATGCAGGCCCTATGGCCGTCTGTTCTGCTCATGGCCTCGACGCGAGACCTGCGGGCAGAGGTTGTCCGGTGCGATCCCCGTAACGGAGGCCCGTGCGCCCGTTGCTATAACGCACCAGAGAATGAAGCGCCGGACGTCGTACTGCGCAAAGAGTTTCTCCACGCGTCAGCGGATGAGCAGCGACGACTAGCCCATGAAGCTGGCATTGAGTTGGATGACGCGTTGACGTGGGCCGCGACGGGCGAGTGTGGTACCGCCGGAGAACGGGTCCGTGATCGTTTGCGGGCTAACGACGGCGGTGTGCCGCTATGGACGGTCCCCTTCGTGTCGTGCGCCGCCGGCACTATGCTGGCGGCGGAGGCGGTCAAGGAGGCGCTCGGGGCTACGGCACCGCTCAATATTGCGACTCCGCGTGCCACGATACAATTTTGGCTCCCCGATCGGTCACTCGGGGCGAAACCTTATCAGCGGGACTCCACGTGTCCGATGTGTGCTCCAGGGTCCATGGCAGCGGATATCTGGGGGCAGCGTGTGACCGATGGGCCAACTCGCATTTGATGGGGCTTTATGGGGTGTTTGAAGCCACGTGCGAGACGAGAGAACGTAGGGAGGATTTCTTCGAGCATTGCGTGGCTAAAGTAAGGGATGACTGCTTGAGTGAGTGCGATCAAAGTTTAAAAGAAATGGGGTAGACGATGATTGAGAACATTCTCGAATTAATTCAGGCGTTCGCCAATAACCACCACATAATAGTGCGTCATGACTTTCAGAGGGCGCCGCACATGCCCCATGCACTCCCACGTGGCTGTGGCGCCGTCTACGTATTTTCGTTGGCGAATGGGGTGGTTCTTAAGATTGGCAGGGCTGGCCTAAAGAGCACCACGTGGTTTCAATCCCACCATTACCAACCGAACCGCGCCAACAGCACCTTGGTCGGGAAAATATTAGCAGACCAAGATTTTCGTGAGGAACACGGGATTACCGTTTCGAACATCGACCACTGGCTTAAGAGCAATTGTGACCGCGATAATGTATATGTGCCTGCCGAGTTCAAGCATCTGCTGCCTGCGTTGGAGGGTTGGCTGATTGGGCGCTTGCGGCCGCGGTAGGAAGGACGACGGTGACTTAGCAGCGCTTCGAAGCATAACCGCAGCATTGAATACGTAATTGAATACGTAGGAGAATGGTGCACTTGCAAAAGCACATCTTACGGGATGTTGTCGCTCCCGGCTTGTCAGTAGTCTTCGTAGGAACTGCCGTTGGAGCGGAAGCGGCGGAACGCCAGGCCTACTATGCAGACGCGAGGAACAGTTTTTGGCGTATCCTCTGCGAGACGGAATTTACAGCCCGTCGACTACACCCAACAGAATACCATGAGATCCTGAACTGTGAATTAGGTCTTACGGAATGTTGTGAACGATCAGTCCGGCCAAGACAAGGATATCCACCGCGACGGAAACTTAGTGCCCCGCCTAAAAGAACTTGCCCTTGAAATGGCCCCGCGCTGGATTGCGCTCAACGGCAAGACTGCAGCAAAATGGGTGCTACAGCGAGGCAGAGTGGATTTTGGAGAGCCGCCGGAACGCTGGGGGAGGTCACGTCTCATGGTGCTGCCATTGACTAGTGGGACGGCGAAGTGCTTGTGGGACGAGACCGTCTGGTTGGCATTTGCGAAGGCGGTTAAAAAGGCCTCAATAGGCTCGTGACGTGGGCGTTGTGATGGGTAAGGATTGTAAATCACGTGGAAAGGAGCTCGCTAATGACACCCTGCAAGAACTGTCCCAATAGGGAGATAACGGCCGCGAACCTCAGGGAGGGTGACTTTCCGCGTGGTATCCAACTGGAGTTGGGCGAACCTCGGGCAACCCCCGGGGTGATAGTGATCGGGAGCAATCCCGGCACTGCAGCCAGTTGGGAAAAGAGGGTCTACGCGGAGGCCCTAGTAGATCGTCAGTCTATCGAAGCGACTGACCAGGCATGCTGGATACGCGTTACCGCCTATACGCATCCCTATTACGTGACGCTACGCCATTTTATACGGGTGGTGGGCTACGACGGCCCGATATACTGGACCGAGGCAATCAAGTGTCAGGGATCCCATGGACGCGCGGTAAAAAGGTCATGTGCAGTCGGATTGAACCAGGAGATTGAGGAGAGGCCGGGGTGGGCCATTTTTTTCGTTGGAGGGGTAGCGTTTGAAGCATTCGATCAGCTCGATTCACAGTTACTCGTCAATCGAGTCGTGATGCGACTTCCGCACCCAAGCGGGCGTCAAAGAACTTATAGTTGGCCTGAGATTCTCTACAATCTCTCCAGCCTAACAGTAGAGAAACGCGAGATGTTGCGTGAACCAGTGAAGATCAAGCAGCAGCAGGACGTGCCCCTTATGACTATAGACTTGCTCAAGACTTTGTGATTAGGGAGGAACCGCAAGGCCGCCCGGGGTTTCGTGTTTTCCTGGAAATGCTTCCAAACCTCCATCACCGACTTACTTGGTTGGTCCAACAATTTTCCATTGTAAATGGCCGACTAAGACACGGGGATCCATTCCCACCGCGTCCGCGACTTGGTGCAGCCCGGCATAACCAAAGTGCAGCAAAATTTGCGCGGCCAAGTCGATTTGAGCAAAGCGGGACGTGCGTTCCGCCTTTAGCGTGGCGGCGAATTGCTCAATCAAGGTATCCAACACGGGACGTAAGGCGACAGCCATGAGAGGTCAGCTCCTTTGAGTGTAAGTGGAGGGGAAAACATGACCGACACGTCGTGCCCGCTAGGGCACGGAACGCAGAGGGGAGCATAGCGTAGGGCAGACGGATGGAGTCAACGGAGGGGGCAGTCAGGTCCAGCACGGAAAAAAGAAGGGGGAAAGCGAAGCGGGTCTCACACCGTGGAGAGAGATTATGGCCACAAGGCCCAGGGCAGAGAAAACACCAGGACACTCAAGGATCCGACCATAACGCGCAAGGGGATGCCCCCGTGAGGGGCGAAGAGCAGCGGAAGAAAGGTCACCAGCGTACTAATGGCCGCACCGAGTGCAAACCCTTGAGCGAGGCGGCGAGCCGGGGGCCAGTGTCCCGCACGGAGTCTGGGATGTGCTGTGGCCAGAGCGGGGACCGGGGCCCATTGTTGCTGCGTCACCACGGTGTCTATCTCCGCCAGCCACAGCGCAAACAATTCTTCGCTGGCGTGCCA
>DAHWJO010000132.1:0-9518 GCA_027344105.1 Sulfobacillus sp. | reverse complement strand
CGGGGTGGAGCAGGGATTTTACCGGTATCACAGTCTCCCGCCCTCTTCTGTCCGCCGCGTGACGGTGGTGGGGGACGCAGCTTCCCAGCCCATTTTGGCGAAAATGAAGGCTATTGCGGACGCCCAGTCGTTGGTCCGGGATTGGGTGAATATGCCGCCGAATGAAAAACCGCCGGAGGTTCTCGCATCACTGTACCGGGAAGGGGCTCCGGCGGGGATAGATTTCCGGACCTACCATGAACAGGATTTGGCCGAGATGGAGGCCGGAGGCATTCTTGCGGTGGGGTCTGGAAGCGCCCGCCCGCCCGCGCTGCTGTTGGGACGCTATCAAGGTGCGGGTGACGACCCGTGGCTGGCCTTGGTGGGAAAAGGCATTACCTTTGACAGTGGCGGAATCTCCCTGAAAAAGCCGGAAGGCATGGGGCGCCTGAAGGGGGATATGGCAGGGTCCGCGGCCGTCATGGCCGCATTGCGGGTTGTCGCCCAATTGGGATGGCGTGTCAATGTCATGGCTCTGGCGCCCATGGCGGAAAATTTGCCTGATGGCCGCGCATTTCGGCCGGGAGACGTGTTGACGATGCTCGACAAGACCCGCGTGGAAGTGATCTCCACCGATGCCGAAGGCCGGCTGGTGTTGGCTGATGCGGTGACTTTAGCCTTGCGCGAAGGAGCGGCGCAAGTGGTCGATATGGCCACTCTTACCGGATCCAACGTCGTGGCCTTGGGCGGGGTCCGCGCCAGTTTGATCACGAATCACGACGGGCTGGCACGGCTGGTCGCTCAAGCTGGCGAGCGGATGGAAGAGCCGGCATGGATCATGCCCAACGACCCCGAGTATGCACGGTTCAATGACAGCAGCATCGCCGATCTGAAAAACAGCGGGGGACCGAAGGCGGGGACCATCTCCGCAGGTCTCTTTGTGGGTCATTTCGCCCGCCACCTGCCGTGGGTGCACCTGGATATAGCCGGATTGGGTTTTGATGGCCAGGACGGGTCGGGGGCTACTGGCTACGGCGTCGCCACTTTGGTGGAATTGTGCGAGCTGTGGCCTGAGAGCGTTTCCGGCCGATCCGGCGAATAAGCTGGACCAAGAGCGATCGTCCCCCTTTTGCCAGGCCCTGAGGATGCGGTGCAGGAGTCCCGGGGCCTGTCTGTGCTTTGCCATAGGGCATTCCCCCAAGCCGCGGCGGTGTGAGAGAATAAAACGTGGAAGTCACACCAAGAAAAGGGGTGCGCGATGAATGCCAGTCTGTCTTTAGGGTATCTTCTCGCCAATATTCCGCATAAAGAGCGTAAAGGGCTGACCCGGCAGTTTAGCGTAACCGATGGGGAACTGTACGACGCCATGACGCGTCCCGAAAGGCTCCGCGAGATATTCGGGAGCATGACGGCGAACCAAAAACGTCTGCTCGGACGGTTTCTCACCACCACAGGCCGGACTATGAAACCGCTCTCTAAGACGCGGACCGGCGACTTGGAGCCGTTCTTGGACCAGCCGGGGATACTCTTTACCGCAGACAGCTTTTTTCGCCAAGAGCTGATTCCGCTTGACTACTATCCGGTGCTGGTGCCTCTGGCTTTTGATTTGCCGCCCGCGGCTTTTGCGTCGGGACACACCAGCCCCAGACAGGCTGGCGGGATGGGGGCATGGGACGTGCTCGAGCCTTTGTTCGAACTGCTGCGCTATGCCTACCACCAGCCCCTCGAGCTGACCAATGACGGGTCCCTCTACAAGAGGCATGTCAACAAGATTCTCAAGAACCTCCCGGCCGGTGCCTCCCGGGAGATTGACGTGCTGTGGCAATTTTCCCTGTGGATGGGCCTGAGTGCCATCTCCGCAGACCGGCGGGTCGCTGTGTCGGAACGGGCGGACAAATTTTGGGCACGGCCGGTGCTGGAGCTCTTGAGCACCTATCTGCAGTTTGTCACCTACTCGGGTGCTTTTTTTCCTTGGGCATTTTTCGCGCTGGCCGCGAATTTGGAACCGGAGCAGTGGCTCGACCCGGAAGCGGTATTGCAGTGGCTGCGGCCGATCCGGTCGGGCATGCACTATGATGTCTGGGAGATCACCCACTATTTTGACAGCATGAAGGGTGGGGGAGTTTGGGAAACCAATGGCCGGCTGGGACGGTTGACCCCGCCTTTTTATGCGCTGCTCCGCCATGAACTGACTGTGGCACAAAGGCCCGCATCCTTGATTATCGAACCCACTGGGGACATTCTGGTCCCGCCCGACGCCTGCTGGAGCGACCGCTGGTCCCTGGCCAAAGTGGCAGGATTGGTGAAGAATGACCGGATGGCCGTCTACCATGTGGATAAACAGGCGGTCAGGGAGGCGCTGGTCCATGGCGAGCTGCCCGAGACGTATATCACCCAACTGGCACGGATGTCGCAAACGGGCCTGCCTGCCAATGTGGAGACCAATATCCGGGACTGGTACCGCCAGTTCGGCCGCCACCAGTTGCTGCAGGCGACCATCATCCACAGCAATGACCCTGTGGAATCGCTGCAGGTCGGCCAGATTCTTCAAAGCTTTGTCCGCAAGAGGCTGTCAGAGCGTGACATCATCGTTGACGGCCAGGACCTGGACAAGATTCTTAAAAAACTTGATGCGGCGGGACAGCCTGTGGTGCCCACCGTGCAGCATTTTGACAGTTCCCCCAAGGGGCCGCACAGCGACGATGATTTCTTTGCGGACGACGAGGAAGAGTTTTGGGAGGACGAAGAACTGTTCGACGACACACCTGTCGACGTCCACGTCGGGAGGGGCTTGCCGCAGTGAAGGGTCTGTGTGGCGCTTAGAGGTCTTGCGCATAATGGACCCCGGCTGACGGGGGAGAGTCAAACTGTTCGTGGTAGAGGCGGGCGTAAAGCCCGGGGTGCGCGAGCAGTTCCAAGTGGCGGCCCCTTTCGACGACGGAGCCGTTCTCCACGACCACAATCTGGTCAGCGGCGAGAATGGTGGACAGGCGGTGGGCAATGGCGATGACCGTGCGCCCATGGAAGAGCCGGGCCAGAGCATCTTGAATCAGACGCTCGGCATGCGAATCCAGCGAGCTGGTTGCTTCGTCAAGCAGCAGCACCCGCGGGTCCTTCAAGATAGCGCGGGCGATGGCGACCCGCTGCTTCTCTCCCCCCGACAAGCGGTATCCCCGCTCCCCCACGACGGTTTGGAGGCCTTCCGGCAGCTGGCGCAGCAAATCTCCCAGCTGCGCCGCTTCGGCTGCCGCCATGACTTCCTGGCCTGTCGCGTTTGGGCGGCCATAGCGGATATTGTCATCGAGGCTGGCGTGAAACAGGAAAAGGTCCTGAGTCACCATGGAGATGACGCGGCGCAGCGGTTCCTCCTGAAATGCCGGGAGCGGGGTGCCTCCGAGGAGCACTTGGCCTGCGGAGGGGTCATAAAAGCGGGCGGCTAAGGAAAGCAGAGTGGTCTTGCCCGCCCCGCTGGGGCCGACCAGAGCTGTCAGCTCGCCGCCTTGGGCCGTGAAGTCCACGTCATGCAGAACTTCCTCGTCGGGGCGGTAGGAAAAGCTCACATGGTCAAAGCGGACGGCCACGGGGGACGAGGGAGTGGGCCCGGGATCGGGAGCCGATAGCGAAGGCTCGGGCACATCCACCGGCAGGTCAAGAAATCGAAAAATGCGGTCGAACAGGGCCAGCCCGCCAATCAGGGTCGTGTTGGAGCCGGCCAGGGAAGATGCCGGACTGAAGAGCTGGCTCAGATACGTCGCAAAGGCCACGATGGTGCCGAGCTCAGCCCGGCCCGTGATGACCAGGTAGCCCCCGTACCCGTATAGCAGCGCGGGGCCGACCGCTGACAGCACCTGCACCACTAAAGACAGCCACTGCCCGACCATGTTCTGCTGAATCTGGGTGGTGCGCACCGTCTCACTCAAGTCCCGGAAACGGCGGGCCTCCCTCGCGCGGGTGCCGAAGCTCTTCACCACCACTATCCCCGACAGGGTGAGAGTCTCTTCCAAGTGGGCGGTCAGCTTGGCGAGCTGGCTCTGGGCGGCAGTAATGGCGTTGTACGTCTTGTGCCCGTAGCTGACCACCGGCAGGGCGAAAGCGGGCAGCACCAGGGCGGACACGACGGCCAGCTGCCAATTGAGATAGAACATGATGCCCAAAGTCAAAAGAACTGTCAGCGCATTGACAAACAAGCCGCTCAGAGTGCGGCTCAGGACTTGCTGCACAGCATTGAGATCATTAATGAGGCGGGAGTGGATCTCCCCGCCAGGGGTGCGGGTGAAGAAATCGATCCCGAGCTGCTGCCCATGCTCATACAAAGCCGTCCGCAAGTCGTGGATGACGCCCTGCGATACCACCGTGTTCAGGTAATTTTGAGCTACGGAGACAATGGCCCGCGCGGCCGGGAACAGCAGCAGCGCACCGGCCAGGACCAGCAGCAGCCTCAGGTCGCGGCGGGCCAGGGCCCGGTCGATGATGGCGCGGATGATGAGGGGGGGCACCAGGGCGAGCATCACTCCCAGCACGGTCAGCGCCATGGCGGCCGCCAGCTGGCGGCGGTGCGGCCACAGCGTGCGCCACAACCGCTTCGCCGTCTCTTTGCTTGGCCGCCCGCCATCTTTCATGTACTGCAAAGATTTCCGCTGCTCCCACACGGAATGCAGCGGCCCCCCGCCCAGTCCCATCCCGCCCCCGTGCATGCCCATGCGCATCCCGCCTCCTGCCGAATAGTTTTACTGGCTAATAGTTTGATGGTATTATCATTTTATGAAACAGTCAACGAATCCCCCCAGTGACTCGGAGCAGGTTGTGGAAATGCTGTGGGAACTGTGGCGGACATGGCGTGTGCGTTCCAAGACAGTGGAAACAGACATCACGTCGGAACAGTACCGGCTGCTGAAGCACATGACCCGCGAGGGTCCCCTGTCCGTCTCAGCGCTGGCAGCATTCTGGGGTGTCAGCGCCTCTACCATGAGCATTGCGACTAGGCGTCTGGAACGGGCGGGATACGTCACCCGCCTGCGCTCTGCCGACGACCTGCGCACCGTCGCCGTCACCGTGACCAGCGCGGGGCGCGAAGCCTGGGAGCGCTGGCACCAGCAGAGGATCCATGCACTGGCCCCTCTGATAGGCAGGCTGGGCCAGGCCGACCAGGACTCCTTAGCCCGCATGCTGGAGATTTTGCTGAAGCCAGAACGGTAGTGCCCTACCCCCTAAGGCCGGCACGGCAAGACCTTGGGGCTCCGCGATACCGCCGCCGGGAGTTGGCGAAGGTCCCTGCATTTATAACCTGATGTTAATCTCTTCTTCACATAACCTTCGCGCGGCCTTAATTCCCTGTGTGCATACTGACAGTGTTTCCCGCTCTTATCTCGCTATGCTTGCGCATTTGGGAATGGACACCACACATGAGGAGGCCATTATGGCATCGAAAACCGTGACTCAAACTTTGAATGAGGCGCCTTTGGGACTGTTTCACCTGCGGGCGGTTCTGACGGCGGGGATGGGATTCTTCACCGACGCGTACGACCTCTTTATTATCGGCGCCGCACTGGTCCTGATCAAAGCGGAGTGGCATCCTACCACCGCCATGATCGGGCTGCTGGGCTCAACCGCCTTGATTGCGGCATTTGTGGGAGCTTTTGTGTTTGGCCGGCTGGCGGATGTGTTTGGCCGCAAGTCGATTTATGGACTGGAAGCGGCCATTATGGCCATTGGCGCCGTGCTCTCCGCATTTGCCCCGAGTGTGCTGTGGCTTTTGATTTTCCGGTTTGTCATGGGGCTTGGAATTGGTGGCGACTACCCGATGTCCGCCGTGCTGATGAGTGAATTCGCCAACACCAAGGACCGCGGGAAACTGGTCAGCCTGGTGTTTTCCATGCAGGCGCTGGGCCTGATCACTGGCCCGATTGTCGCCCTGACGCTTTTGGCCTCAGGCATCAACCCGGATTTGGCTTGGCGGATTATGCTGGGAGTCGGGGCGATTCCGGCCACCGCAGTGATTCTGCTGCGGCGGCGCATGCCTGAATCCCCACGTTTTCTGGCCCAGGTCAGGGGAGCTGACAAGCAGGCTGCCGCCGGGCTGAAGAGCTTTGCGGGCGATGAGGTGGCCACTCCGGATGAGAAGGAGCCGACCAAACGGCTGTCTCTGGGCGCCATGCTGTCGCAAGGACGCTACTGGCGGCTGCTTTTGGGAACAGCCGGAGGCTGGGCGCTGTTCGACTACGCATACTACGGCAACTCCATTTCCCTGCCGCTGGTCATCAAGAGCGTGGCGCCCCACGCCACAGATATCACAAGCATTGCCTGGTCCCTCATTATCTTTGCCATAGCAGCCGTCCCCGGATATATCTTGGCCTTTATGACGATTGACAAGATTGGGCACCGGCGTCTGCAGTGGATAGGGTTCCTGGTGATGGGTCTCGCCTTCGGAGCCATCGGCATTGTGCCCAATCTGACCCATGATATTCTCCCCTTCCTCCTCATTTTCGGCCTCAGCTACTTCTTTGCCGAGTTCGGGCCGAACACGACGACGTTCGTGCTGGCTGCCGAGGTCTACCCGACCAGTGTGCGCGCCACCGGGCACGGGCTGTCGGCAGGGGTAGCCAAATTCGGGGCATTCATCGGTGTCTTTGCCTTCCCCTTGCTCGTCAAGGCATTGGGACTCAGCGGGACCCTGACGATTACTTTCGTGTTCGCCATGATTGGGGTCCTGCTCACCTTATTGCTGCCGGAACCCGCGGGGCGGTCTTTGGAAGATATCAGCCCGGTGGAGTCCACTCCTTCCTACAGTAAAACTGCCAGCGGTTCCTGATCAACTTCCTGGTTTTCCTAAGGCGCCCTCACGGGGGGCGCCTTTTGTATTTCCACAACAACGGCAGTCCGCAACATACATCCCCAGATAACTCAGGTTGATGCATCGCAGATGTTTCGCGCGGCTGCTGCCGGCCCTGCGCGACCCGCGACCAAGGGGGACAGGGGCAGGCTTCTCGACAAGCCAGGCCCTGGACAGGGTAGGCGTGTCACAGCTGGGAGGCGGGATAAGAGGTCGCGCACAGTTTGCCCGGAACTCCAGACCAATAAAGCGGGGCAGGCAGAGCAGAAGACGAAACGGATTCGCACTGGCCGGCGGGGTGGCTGGTCTTGCGGTCTCGCCTTCGCCGCCCTGCAAAGTCCGGCAGTGTTCTTGCGCGTCATGTCCTCCCGGGGCCGGCACCGGCTGTCAGGGGGATGACGCGCCGGCCAGTGGGTATCAGGGCATCGACCTATGGGAGGGTTGGACGGTGCAAAAAAAGCCCGGGGACTGTGTGAATGCCCTCCCCAGGCTTTAAGCGCATCTATTCAGCGGCTGGCCGCGGCCTGCCAGCAGGAAAAAGAGACCGCCAGGCGCCGTGGCGGTTCCAATTTCCGCCGGACTTGCGGTCTAGTGGACGAGGACGATGCCGATAATGCCTACGGCAATGGAAATGATGGCGAGCCGGAAAAGGTTGTGCACTTTAAAGTAGCGCAGCAGAAAGCGGGCCGACAGCCAGGCGGTAATCCCGGCAATCACGCCGCCGAACAGCGCGGGGATCATGAGACTGTGGCTTCCCGCGTTCAGTTTGGGCAATTCCAGCAACGCGGCCGCGAAGATAATCGGGGTGGCCAGCAAAAAGCTGAAATGGGCGGAATCCTCAAAGGACAGGCCCTGCCCCACGCCGCCCGTCATGGTGGCTCCGGAGCGGGACATGCCCGGAATCAGGGCAAAAATCTGGAATAGCCCGATTTTGACAGCTGTCCGGGTGCTCATCTGTGCCATGGGAAGGGGGTTGCGCCGGTATTTCTTATGCCAGGAGTCGCCGAGCAGCATCAAGAATCCGTTGACGATAAGAAAAATGGCGGCTAGCAAGGGCTTCGAAAACAGGTGGGCCAAGGGGTGCTTCAGCAGCAGCCCGACGATGCCGACAGGGATGGTCGCCCAGATCAGCATCCAGGCCATGCGGCCTTCCGGGGTATGCTGACCTTTGAGCCACAGGAACCAGCCGCGGATGACCGCTACCCATTCATGACGGAACAGCAAAAGCAGGGCGATGGCGGTACCCGCATGCAGCGCGACAAGAAACGGCAGATAGCGCGCGCCCTGAGTAGGCACTTGCAAATGGATGACGTGGGGGAGAATCACTAATAAGCCTAAACTGGAAAAAGGGAAAAGCTCTGCAAATCCTTGAATGATCCCCAACAAGGCCGCACTGCCCAAGGGCAAATTCATCGACTCCTTTGCCTTGTTGCACTGGCGACAAGGGCATAGTTTGACATACAGTCCTATCATACCCGAAGAAGATGAGGCACACATAAACACGGCGTTAAGGTTTCATGAACTCTAGCAGACTTAGCTCACAAGAGCCGCTGCGGCATTTGAATAGGACGCGCACCTTGGCGTATCTCTTAAGGTTCGCAGCATCCGTAATGAATTTTCTGCACAAACTCTTGATCCATGTGATTCCGTTCAAACCACGGCATTAGACTGGAAGACCGGAAAGTGCAGAATCTGATGAAAAACCATCACGGAGTCTCATCCACCGGGGATGTCACGTGGGGCAAATTTCGGTGGCCGGCAGCAGCTTCCTTCCAGTCCATGGTGTTCGGCTTGCGGCTATGGGAACAAAGACGCGAAGATGGCTGTGAGCATCACCACAGTGTGTTTATGGCCTTGGTCGTTGGAGAGAGCTATAATGCTTCAAGGGCCCAGGACAGGCTTGCAGTTTGCCGTGGCGGGGATGGGAGCACGCTCTCTTTGAAGCCGCTCCGGTCCGGGGAATAATTGCCAAGAGGCGTCCGGCCAAGCCAGCGCACGAAAGGATAAGATATCAGCGGACACGGTGACGGTGCGCCCCATTCAAGGATATGAGCCTTATCCCTGGGATTTGCTGACTCTGGCTGACCCATCGGGTCCCCTGATTAAAGAGTATCTGCGCTCCGGGTCGGTGTTTGTGGCCGAGCTAGGCGCCAAGGTCATCGGGGTGTATGTGTTGCGGGGATTAAGTCCGCGGCGCGGGGAACTGGTCAATATCGCGGTAGACCCTGACGCTCAAGGGCGGGGGATAGGCACGCGGCTAGTGGAACATTGCCTGCAGACGGCCCGAGAGCGTGGCTGGGAAACGCTGGAGGTGGGCACAGGCAACTCTTCGGCAGGGCCCATGGCCCTATACCAGAAATGCGGCTTTCGCATAACAAGCATAGACCGGGGATTCTTTCTGCGGCACTACCCCGAGCCGATTTTCGAAGACGGGATACCCTGTGTCGATATGGTCAGGCTGAGCCGCGATCTCTGATATGTGCACCGGATTGACTGCTCCTGACCGGATGCTGGGCGGCGGGGACCAGGAGCAGAAGGGAAAATCTTCTGAAATAGGGGGAACGCCTTATCGAGGGAGCACTGAGCATGACACTTCCGGGACGCCATGAGTATCTGCGTCCACTGACGCCGGATGACGCTGTGCAGCGGTCACAGTTTCTCATCCGCAACGCGCAATTTTTAAAGCCGTTTATGCCGTCTGCCGACCCGC
>DAHWJO010000131.1:0-9657 GCA_027344105.1 Sulfobacillus sp. | reverse complement strand
TTAAAGGACGCGGAACCGGACGTGCCGGTTGCGCTCAGCGTTATAGGCACACCCGCATCCGTCACCGGATTGCCGTAGGCATCCGTTACCTGCATGTTAAGCGTTGTCGATAAGTTCGATGCAGTCAGCACGTTTGTCGCCGGAGTCAAGCTAAAGGTACTGGCACTGGCCGCCTTCTCCGTGATGGTTAGGCTGGTGGATGCCAACGGTGCAGTGCTTTCGCCGTCTTTCACGGTGACGGTGTAAGTGCCGGCATCCGGCTTGCCGCTGGTGTCGGTGACGGTAAAGGAGGTCGTGCCCACTGGCAGATCGTAGATGCCGGAAGCCGTCGGAGTCACAGCGCTCGCTGAGCCGGGGGCGACGGACAGATTGGTAACTACCGCACCCGAGGCATTGGTAATGGTGACTTCCGGGCTTACAGTGGAAGGCAGGGTGACCGTGTTGCCGCTGGCATCCGTCGCTCCCAAAGTCACAGTGGTTCCGGTTGGCGAGCCTTCCGTAAAGGTCGGTGTGCTGTCCGTGGCTGTCAGATCCTTGGCCACCCCGGTGATCACTGCAGAGATTCCGGCACTGCCGGTGATAAGACCAGTGCCGCTGACCGTAACCACATAAGTGCCAGTCACGCCTTCAGCTCCGTAAACGGTCAAGGCCGTCGTGGCCGGGTCGCCGGAAGCATAGACGGTGTCGGTTGTGGTCGAACCGGTAAAGGTGGCGCCGCCGGAGACACTGGCATTAAGGGTATAGGTTCCGCCCAGCATGGGATAGCCGGCCTGGTCATCCACGGTGACAACAACGGTGTCGGACTGGCCATTGGTGTTGACGGACAGAGTCTTGGACTTCGGCTTCACGCTAATGCTGGTGGCCGTCTGGGGCACAGTGGCAATACTGAGTCCCGAGCCGTAGGTGATAGTGGACGACTGGGTCGACCCACTGGCCGCAGTCAAGCCGGACAGAATCACACTCGAGGATACGCCCGGTGTCTTGGTGGCCTGCACCACAAAGGTGGCAACCCCGCCCGAAAAGGTGACTTGGCTTCCCGAGACATCCGAAGCCTGGGAGGATCCGGTCGCGAGCGTGACAGCCGTGCCAGAAAGGCCAATGGTGGCGGTTCCGCTGTAGTTGGCTACGGTGTTGCCGTTGGCGTCGGTCACTGCCGCAGTGATGGTGTCGAGTTCTTGGCCGTCGGCCACAACATGGGTATGCGCGGCGCTCTCCGAGACCATGGAGGCCTGTCCGTAAGCCACCACCTTATAAGGCGCCGAGCTCACTCCGTCGATGCTCGCCGTCACCATATAGGTGCCGGGATCTGTGGAGGGCACGTTGAAGGACGTGACCGGGCTGTTGGGATGAGTGAAAGCCACATCGGATGCGGTTCCATTGCTGGATGTCACCGTCCAGCTGACAGTGCTGGGGCTGGTGACAGGCACCCCGTTGGCGGTGGCGGTCGCGGTCAGGGTCGTGGAATTGCCGGCGGCAATATCACTGGTACCCGTCACCGTCACGGAAGAAACGGCGTTCACGGATTTCTCGGTGACCGTCTTGCTGAAAAGCGCTCCTTCGGGGTCATTGAGAGCCAATGGAGATTTTGCATACGCGATGATGTTATAAGTTCCCGTGGTCGCGGCTTTGAAAGAATATGTGCCCGACGCGGTATAACTGCCGCTTTGATTCCAGACTCCCGACGGCGTTTCATACCAGAACTGGTATAAGGGGTCGTAAATATTGGAAGCGGTAGCCGTCACGGTCACCTGGCTTCCAGCCGTGACCGTAGCGCTCTGGGCGCTTAAGCTGACGGCACTGTCGACGAAAACCCCGTCCACCTGCTGCAGTCCGTTGGTGCCGATATTGGTGGCGGCAGAATAGTCGCCCGTACTCAGCTGCGCTGCGCTCAGCACATAGGCTGTAACCAGATAGTCCCCGGAACTCACGTTACTTAACTTAAATGTATTGCTTGTCGAATAATTTTGACCAACAACCCACTGTCCGTTGGGTTTTTCCACCCAAAACTGGTAGCGGGGGTTGCTCACGTTCTGGGAGCCCGCGGTAAAACTCACACTCTGTCCCGGGGTTAGCTGGGCGGCAATCGTGTAGCCGTTTTCACTGAGACTCACTGTGGGAGCGGATGCCGCAAAAGCGGAAGCCGCCGGCAGCATTGAAAGAACTAGCATCGAGGATCCCAGTGCCAAACTGGATGCCTTTTTGCCGAATTTACTGGTCATCAATCCATAAACCTCCTCAAACCGGAATTCAATATTCATAACGCGTCAGTCTTGCATCACTCAACATCACCGGGATCTTCCTTCTTGGGACGCGGAGTTCCCGGCAACGATCCGGAAAACGATTCCAGATCCTCTTCAAGGGAGACGGCTCCCGTCTCAACATGGTCTAAGTAATATTCCAAAGCCGCATTGACGATAGCGACCTGGCTAAATCCGCCCTCATAGGACATCCTGGCCAGGCGATCTTTCAGTTCTGGCGTCAAGCGGGCTTGAAATGCCACATAAGCTCGGGACCTCCCATGAAAATTGCCCATAGCTTATCACCTCTCATCGCCCCCGTTCCTATGAACAGTTGCATGCCAACAAAACCCTCATAGCGCTGCAGGTATGTGGTTGGAAGATCTCTAGAATGTTATCATGCTTGGGTGATACCAACCACGCTGAAAAGTATACACCAATATTCGCCAAGAATGGGGAAATTTAAGGTCGTTTTTCGGGCAAATTTATAGAAAAAGAATGAATTGGGTCCATGGGAATTGCCATCCAGCCGGCAGAAAGCGGAAGAGAGTTCCTCTTCCGCTTTCAATAGTTTACATAATGTTTATGTCGAATTTGGCTGTTGATTGGCGAACATTGATAAAGGCCGATGACAGATCTTTTTTCTTTATCAACCCCATGCCCTCTCTTCATCACATGACGGGAATCCGTTCCAATCAACCGGGTTTTGGTTCATCCCTCCCCATCAATGAAGACGCTTTAGAATAACTGCGTTCTATGGCGTTCCCACCGTCTTTCCCCTTCTCATCGCCTTATTTACCCGAGAACGGAAATGGTTTTGCCGTCAAAAGACACGGTATACGTCACACTGGCCGACCCTTGGTCTTTGTAAGGAATCTTCCAACTGTCCGATGTCTCGACTGTGGACGTGCTCAACACATCGGGTGCGCCGCCGGCAAGCCCGGCAACCGAGCCCGAAGCTTGCGAGGGCATAATTACCACCGACTGCCCGGAAGGAATGGGTGATCCATGATTCGACACCTGAATGTCGAGAGTCCCATTTTGGGCGGACGCGGCAATTTGGGGAGCGGAAGGAGCAAATACCGTCACCGGATTGGTTTGCGCCGTCTGCTGATAGTTGTCGCTCACAGCACTCTTAATGCCGTCTTGCGTCACGGAAGACACCGACACTTGAACTCCGTTCTCCCCAGGAATATCGGGATTGGACGCGGCTAGTGTCAGGGCCACTTGGGTGCCTTTCACCTGTGCCGAGGTGATCTGATAGGCTATCCCCTTTTGAGGACTCGTGACCAAAAACTGCGAGCCGTCCGCCAGAACCGATTGGGGATCCACATTACGGGAGAACGTGAGCGTTAAGACATTGGGCTGGGCGAGTGCATTGAGGGTCACCGCCAAAGGGACCATCTCGGAGGGGCCTGGCGGCGTGATCCAAGTCAGTGGTGTGCTGAGCACACTGGAAGTCTTGGGACTCTGCACCTCCAGGGTATCCGTTTCCCCGCCTTGACCCCCCGATACCCAGACTTGAGCCAAACCCTGGGCGTTGGTGGTGACGGTTCCGGTGCTTAAAGATGCGGTCTCTTGTCCCAGCAAAGAAAAGCTGACGGGATCATTGGCCAAAGGATTGCCATTGCTGTCTAGGGCCAGAACGGTGAAGGGGGCCTGTGCTCCCACTGCCGCCATTTGCGGCGGCAAAGGATTCCAGCCGAGAGCCGGTTCAGTCTGCTGCTGCCACAAAAGAGGAATCTTCAGTTCAGGCAATCCGGCCACAGACCCTGACCCCGCATCCAAGCTGCCGTCCATCATCAGCGAGGCATCCTGGGTATTTGCCGAAGAGACGCTCTTCACGGTCCAGGTTTGCGAAGGATTTTGAGCAGCCGTAATCGCCCAGGCGGCAATTCCTTCGGAATTGGCGGAGACAGACTTCTTAACCCCTTGGCCATTGTCCATTTCCACGGCATATCCTGACAGCGGGTGCGTTCCGGCCATGACCCGGATCCCTAAATCATAGGACTGCGAGGGATTGAGGATTTGTGTCGGTACCGGCATGATAGCCTGGGCGGAGGAGGTAGAATAAGTCTGCCCCGCTCCTGATTGAAAGGCGAAGTGCAGGGGCAGCCACTTCAGGGACAGGCTGGTCCCTTGCGCGGTTTTGTCCGCCAACGTCACCTGATACCCCGCGCTTTGAGCACTCAGTGTGCCGTCCGCGGAAGTATTGGCTACCAGCACGAGTTGGGCTTGGCCTTGTCCGTTGGTAGAATTGTCTTGACTCAGCACCTCAACCGGAGCCGAGGGGAGAGACCAGTGAACCGGGGTCCCCAAAGGAGCCGGATTGCCGAAGGAGTCTTTCACCTGAGCTGTGACCACAATTCTTTGTCCGCTTAACGCCCAAGACGAGGGACTGGAGGACTGGCCCGAGGCCTGGGGAACAAATGCGGCGTAGGAGTGCATTAACGGCCAGGCGATGTCTGTCCCCGGTATATGAAGGTGTCCCACAAATTCCGCGCTGCCGGTTCTGGTGGCGCTGACGCTCTGTCCCGAACCAAAATGAACCGGCGGCAGGTTATTCATGGCCGCGGGTGCCACCGGCACCACGGCCCCTGGGTACGCCAGCACATTTTGGTTATTGCCGTTATTCATGCTGGGGACCAGAAAATCGCTGACGGTATGATCATTCATCACTTCGGAAATGAGGGCGTCTCCCACCTGGGGATAAAGGGGCAGGGTAACGTCGTAGGAAGCCCCGGTCCGGTAATAGGAGCCGAGATAATTTTGGGCCTGGGTTGTGGACAAGGCTTCGGGAGCGGTGTATGTCACCGGCTCATCTTGCCACAGCACGTCGGACGAAGGCACGGGAATTCGCACGACACTGCCTGAAAGAGTCTGCCAGCTCAACGAGGCGATTTTGACCCCCAATGCCGTTCGGGGATTGATCAGCGATGGGGCCGACAACCGAAAAGACACTGTGCCTCCCGTCATTTGCGCTGGAATCTGAATACCTGCGGAAGACTCGGCAACAGGACCGGAAATAGTACGAACGTAAGGGGTTCCCCCGTTGCGGGGAGTATAAGTCAGCTGAAAGACACTGCCCCGGGACAAATCCAGCTGATCCAGTTTCAGTGTAGCCCGGCTGAATCCCTCAGGTATGGTGATGGGGCCGGGTGTCCATGTTTCCAAGGGCCCAAAGGCCTGAGAAGTGTCATCCAGTGTGAGTGTGGTGGAAGTGCCGCTGCTTGCGGCCGGCAAAATAAATGTGGACGGCATCGCCAGTGACAGCGGCTTTCCTCCCAAGAGGTCAATATTTTCGGAGAAGGCATATTGCAAGTGATAGATTTGACGGCCCAGGGACTCGGTTCCCTCTACCGGACCGGTGGCGTTGGTCACGACCGTTCCCGACTCGTTGACGGCGGCAAAAAGAACGTCATTCGTCGCCACCACACCCGGTGCCGACGGCACCGTCACCTGATAGGTAATCCGGGCAATGGCTCCGGAGTTCGCAGCCAGAGTGGCTGCGTGCCCGTTCTCGGGATTGGTCAGGGTCAGCACGCTATCAGCCGTTCCCTCGGCATTGGTGGTGGCGCGGCCATTTAATCCCTCGGGCAGACTGACATGATCTGCGGGATTGGAATCATTCGTCAGCGTAAATTCCACCGGCACATCGGCTACGGGATTGCCTTGGGCGTCTTCCACACTGGCACTCACAAAAGCGGTCTGCCCCAATAGCAAGGCATGGGAATTGTTAAGCGCGGGCAAAGGATTCATGAGATGCGTGGTGACGGCTGCCACCGGAGCCTGGGCCGGAGCTATCTGTATTTGGTGCACCTGGGTCCAGACACTGTCCTTGCCGTTATTGGGAGCCCCCATGTCCTTGGCGTATGCAATGACACGGTATGTGCCCGCCATGGGCGGCACATAGCGAAAAGTGTTCAGGGACTGGTATCCGCCACTGGAGGTCCAGTGTCCGGTGGGACTCTCGATCCAGAACTGGTACACCGGGTCAATCAGATTGGTTGCGCTCGCCTTGACAGTCATCCCCTGCTCCTGGGTGCCGGTGCCGGAAGCCGTTAAATGCACCTGGCTTTCGACATTCACCACCGAGGTCGTGACCTCGGCCTGGTTCCACTGGCCCTGTTTCAATTGACTTGGGGTCAGGCTGTATACGGCCATAATATAACTGCCCGGGCTCAGAGGCACATGAACCACGCTGTCCGGAGAATAATCCTGAATCATCGACCAGCCTTTTTGAGTTTGCAGCCAGAATTGATAGAGCATGTCATGAGCCGTTTGCCCGACTGACGACACCTGAAATTGCACGGTGTTCCCACTGCCGATCTGGCCGGAATGCACCAAAGCCAGTGAGTATTGAGGCACAGCCGGGATGTTGGATGCGGCATAGATGCGGGGCACAAAAGAAAGCGTGGCTAGACCGCCGGTTAAAACCGCCCCCAGCCATGCACGTCGATACGATATCAAAAGAGTGACCTCCCCAATTGGGTATAATAGGAAAGCAGACTGAATAATCTCTTGCGTCTTGCTTTCTTGTCATCTTTATTCGACGGCGTTCGACATTATCCTTCTTTCTTTCCCGTGAATTTTCCTGGTCTGACCCATTTCATTTCATGCGCCAAATCCTATAAGACCCACAAGCATTCCGACCCCGAGATCAGGACAATCTTTCCTGTCTCGGGGTCGGTTGTTAAGAGACCTGGCGGATCCTCCTTTAACCATTGCGGCAATCTGCGCCATTGATGTCCTCATTGCCTTCCTGTGTCCATGTGTCGCGTTATGCCGTTCCCAGCCCAACTCAACCCTTATCTGTCTCTCATTCCTCCCTGCTTCCTTCATCGCAGCATCCTTCCAGCCTCAAGCAGGGTTTAACAGGGCCCCAGACTCCCGAGCGAGGATGTTCCCCCTTCCGCCTTTCTTCTCTCTTTAACTGCCCGCTGGTTGCGTCTTTTTCTTGCGACACTGCGTCCTCTTTATTTCTCTCGGACCATTGCACTCGCCTTCGCCTTATCCTCTCCCTCATTGCTGTTTCTAGGCTCCGTTATCCCTGCGGTTCTGCTTCAAGTCTTCTTTTCTTCACTGACAGCCGGGTCCCTACGACTGGTCCTCACAACCTGGTGTGACGGCCGGTTGTGAGGATTTTTGTGCCCAGGCTCGATTTAGGACTTGCACGCGCTATACTTGTTGAGATACTGACCATAACTTACTTTACTTAAAGATGCCGAGGTAGGAGGGATTCCCATGATTGAAGCGGCGACTTCACCCGCTGATCTGGCGGACTGGACCCCTGAGGAACAGCCCTTCTATTCTTGAAGTGTGTGGCGAGAGCCGACCCATCGTCAACGAGCGGTTTGCCGAAGTCGTAGCTGCTAAGGAAAGCGGGTTAACAATGACGCCAGGTGCCCCGGTTTCCCAATATTGGTGGACTTTGGATCATCCCGGCGCACCGGAAGAACGCCAGCGGCAGTGCAACAGAAACCACCGGAAAAGATGCCCGTAGCAAGTTCTTTGGAATCCGGCAACCCGCGTCTACCTTTACTTCCCCATCTCGCCCGGCTGGCGAGTTCACGAAATCACGGCCACGTTGAAATACCTCAGTCCGGTCCAAGAACGGCATCATTGATGGAATACCACAATTCATGATGTTCAGGCGCTCAAGCCTGTCGTGAATGATTCCGCCGATACCGTCGGATGGGTGCCTGAAGATGCCACTCACTCAAAACGACTCAAGGCATCATGAAAAGGAATAGTGTGAAGCATTCCCCGCGCAACTTTCCGAACTGTATCATTCACCACGGTAGTACACTAAAGCATGTTGACAACGATGGACAGCCCAAAGTTTTGAGAAACTGTCCGCCGAGTTACAGAGGCATGATCACGCGATTAGCCCCAATACCGTCGCCCGTTCTCTTGCACAATCAGGGCTGCAGTCTCTGCAAAGTCCGCGGAAGGTACATGAGGGCACCATAGACCATCCCGACCGCGATTCCCCATTGCATTGCAGTCCATTCATGATAAGACCCGGGCGCGACCGCGCTGTAGTGTATCTCAACGCCAACGGCGGTGACAGCAATGAACACCGGAGCCGCTTGTTCAAAGCCGAGCTCCAAGCCTTCACCGATGAGATCGTCCTCGAGATTCAGATGAGTCACTTCCCCCCAGGAACCCGAAAAGGGAACGCTATCGAACACGCGTTATAGAACGCCATCAGTATCCATGGACACGGTCGACCCTTGGAGAGCTTCGAAACCATAGTTCAGGGCATCGCCCATACGCAGACTCGACGAGGAGGTCAGATCCGCATCGAATGGGATGAACAGCCGTATGAGAAAGGACGCAAGGTGGATGATGCGACATTTCAAGTGCTCAATATTGAGCGTCAACCCTTTGATGGCGAGTGGAGTAACATGCGTCGTAAAACCCAATCCCAAACATAAAAGTTATTTTTGCGCGCTACCTAAGCAGGTCTAGCAATTTTCATGGGGAATTATACTACCAAAGAGGGCGAAGAGGCGGCTCAATCAAATGGAGGTGCGTATGATGAAAGAACTTACCGCAGAGGAACTACATTTGACGGGTGGAACATGGGCAGACGTAACCCATGCGTGGAGTGTTGGGATTAAGACCGGTGCAGCCGCAGGGATTGTCGGAGGAGGAATAGGTCTCTTTGCTGGCCCTGCAGGAGCGGGCGTAGGAGCAGCACTTGGGGGTATCGTAGGACTGACTGGCGGCGTAGTATACGAAAGTGGAGTCGAATCCGGTTTGTGGTAAAAACACTTAAATAACGGCTGTTCTTCGCTCTCTTTTCACATGAGGAGGCTATGATGGCTATCGATATTATTTTATTGAGCATATGCGTTGCGGTTCTCCTTTTTCGCCGGAAAATGCTAAATAAACCCTTCTTGCTGGGATGGATAGCGCTGGGGACTCTCATGGCGGTTCGCATCATTAGGGATCTCACACACGCTCGTCTCTCCGTGGCTGTTCTCATCTTAGAAACTGTTCTCTTTGTTATAGGCATCGGTGGATTAATATGGGGTCAACGACAAGACACCGAGGGCGTTTCCAATCGATGGTGGGTATATGGTGGAGTGGGCGTGGGTCTGCTGGGGGCCATCGCTGCCGCAAGTTTTGTGTTGTTCAAGTAACGAGCCATCGCGATAAGGAATGCTCTCTTCTCAGATGGAGACTATGTGTTTGTCGCGGCGAATAAGACGTTTACCGTGGCCGTAAGGTGTGACGCAGCGTGTTAGATGACAGAGACAGAGGAGCGACTCACGTGAAAAATAAACTGGTTGCCGGACTGCTGGGGATTTTCTTGGGGGGTTTGGGGATTCACAAGTTTTACCTAGGCCAGATTGGATGGGGTATCGTGTATATATTATTCTGCTGGACGGGTATTCCCAGTCTTGTGGGA
>DAHWJO010000130.1:0-9749 GCA_027344105.1 Sulfobacillus sp. | reverse complement strand
ATACAATGATCTGCAGTCTGAGAATATTGGTGTCGGCAGGTGTCCACGTTTGGCGAATGATCAATAGAACATACGCGGGAGGTTGTCGTGCATAACCATTTGAATGAACCATTGCCGAAAAGGCAGCAGGCGAAGCCCAAGAAGCGTGGAAAATGGCGGTGGATACTGCCGGTGGGGATTTTGGGCGCCCTGGGCGCTGTGGCTGCGGGGGCTTGGTGGAAAGTGAATCCCACGCACGCCCTGACGACTCCCCGGGTAAGTTCTCTCAATAAAAATTACGCCTTGGGCCAGCAGCGGGTTACCATCTTGCTCCTGGGCAATGCGCTCAGCATTATCAACGGCAAAGACGTGACGAATCCGAAAGTGCCGGACCGCACCGATGCCATGTTGCTGCTGAGCGTGGATACGAAGACGGGGAAGGTCAATGTGCTCTCCATCCCCCGCGATTCACTCGTGGATATTCCCCATGTGGGCTACACCAAGCTGAACGAGGCCAACTACTTTGGCGGGCCCAAGCTGGCGGTTCAGGAAGTCGAGAAGATGATGCATATCCCGGTGGACTTTTATATGGAAACGACGATGTGGAACTTTGCCGATATCATCAATCAAATTGGCGGGCTGACAATCTACGTGCCCAAAGCCATGCACTACGGCGGCACCGGCAGCTACCTCGACATCAACCTGAACAAGGGTCTGCAGCATCTCAACGGTCAGCAGGTGCTGGAATTCGCCCGGTTCCGCCATGAACCGATGGGCAGCATCGCCCGTTCTTTCCAGCAGCAGGAAGTGATCAAGGCCATTATGCACAAGCTGCTCGACCCCTCCAACTTGCCGAAGCTGCCGGAGATTGCGCTGGAGCTGCGCAAGGATATTGTCTACACCAATCTGCATGACAACCAGCTTCTGGCTCTGGCCCTGGTCGCCCGCCACGTATCCCTGTCCAGCGTGCAGTTCGCCACCATTCCAGGCACGCCGACGACGCGGATGGACCCCTACATGCACGTGAAGCTCGATTATTGGGTCGACAATCCCAAGTGGGAGCAGCTGCTGGCTGACCAGATGCTGATGGGGCAGCCATGGACCGCGGCGCAAAAGAAGAGCATCGATTTTGTCGTGCGCAGCGGCACGGACTCCCTGGCCCCGGCCCAGCAGTTTGCCGGTTGGCTGAAGCAGCAGGGGTATACGGTCAATGAGGTAATCTGGGCCAACAAGCATAACCACGTGCAGAACAGCATCGTGAATTTTACCGGGGACGAAGGGTTTGCCACCTCTCTGGCGAGCGCGCTGGGACCGTCCGGCGCCACGGCCATTTCCAACAGTCCCTACCACGATGTGCCGCACCTGGATATGATCATTACCGTGGGCCAGGACTATAAACCCAGCCCGGGGAAGTAAGGCGCTTGGGCTGCCTTGGTTGACGGACGTTTCGCGGAAAAGTGTTCCCGCGAAAAAATTCTTGCGGTTTAGCGCGCGAGCGTTTAAAATAACTCCGAACATGGACAGACAAGGTGAAGGGAGCAGTTTTTGATGAGGGATGGATATGGCTTTACCATCGAGCAAAACCCCGCGTGATCTTCTTCGCTTGCTGATTTTGCCGCTTGTGGATGGATACTTCTTGTCAATGGTGGTTTCCGGCCGCTTGGATCACTGGAACGTGGCCGTGCTGGTGGGCCTGTTGGCCTTCAGCGGAGCCGGAGTGGTGACCACTGCTTCTCTCTTGCCTCACAATCCGACGAATTTTCGGGGGATGGCCCTGACAATTGCCCGGGTCTATTTGGTGATGCTGCCCACAGCCTGGATTGCGACACTGCTGATGGGCCCCCTGCAATCCATTGAATTGCCCTACCAAGGAATTTTCACGGCGCTGATTCTCATCGGCACGGCGGCCAATATGTGGCCCACCGAGCTGCCGGGGCGGTTGCGCGGACTCTATAAGCCAGCGCAGATGGTCGCGGTGCTGATCTCGGTCATGCTGCTCTACGGCCTGGAAAGCCACAGGCTTTTCCCCCTGCGCTTTCACCTGAATCTTGACCTTATCGGCATGGTCTCCCTATCGGTGGCGGTAGGATTCACCCTGACCATCTTGGGGAGCCTCCTGCAGTGGAAGTGGGGCGGGCTGGATACCCCGTTCTCCCGCAGTGTGCTGGCAGCGGGAGGGAGCATTGTCCTCCTGCTGGTCTCCCTGACGCTCTTGGGCGTGCCTGTGCCCGCTCTGTGGATTTGGAGCGCGGAGGGGCTCGCGATATCAGGCGCCGTCTTTGCCACCAGGTGGCATGCGGGCAAGCCGCCGCTGTCCCTTTAGGCTGGCGGCTGGCTAGTGCACAGCCCACAGGGGGTCGTCTAAAAAGACGGCGGTAGCGCCGTTGCGCCGGGCCCGTTCATAGTGGCTGTAGCTGTGAATGCCGTAGATGCCGGTGTGGATATGGCAGGCCCTGAGTTTGAGGAGGTCCTCGGCCGGAGTGTATTCCCGGTCCATATGGAGAATGCTGCAGGGAACCGAGCGCGCTACGGCAGCTGGGTCGAGCAGGCGCGCGCTGTACAGCGCGGCTACGGCAATGTCCGGATCCTGGGCCAGCGCATAATGCAGTTGCGGGTGGTGGAATGAGGACAGCAGGACGCGGTCGCCCAGGCCATAGTCGCGGACCATCTCCAGTACCCGGTCGACCAGCAGCGGAGAAGGATCTTTGATTTCCAGATTGAGGGCGGTGGGTGGGGCTGCCATGGCCAGCAAGTCCGCCAGGCGGGGCACTCTGAGGGCAGGGTCGCCTTTCAGGGGCACTGACTGCAGGTCCGCCCAGAGCCATTCACTGACCAGCCCTTGGGCCTGGGTGGTCCGCTCCAGGGTTTCGTCGTGCAAAATGACAACCTCTTTGTCCCGGGTCAGCTGGAGGTCGCATTCGATGCCGTCGGCCCCGTCCCTGATGGCCCTGTGAAAAGCGGCCAGGGAGTTTTCCGGCAACAGGGCTGAAGACCCGCGGTGGGCCCAGATAAACGGGCGGGATAGCGTGGGATACTGGAACATGCGCAAGGCTCCTCTCTGCTGTGGATGCTATATCAGAAATCATAGCAAATTTTACCGGCGAGGGAAGGCTTTTTTCGTCAGGTAGTTCGCGGTGGAGACCTTCCCAGTATTTGCGCCCAGACCCGAAAAATTCTCTGCCGGCCGCATCCTGCGGACAACGTCTCCCCGGGCTGGCGGCGCAATACTCTACTATTAGCCGTGCAGCACGGCGGTGATCAACGTGCGGTGATCCGCAGAAAGGGCAAGGGATGACCAAAGGCAGAATTCCGTCGGCGAAACTGGGATGCGTGGGAATATGCGACCATTGCCTGGGCATGTTAAGCGACCATGAAACCCATGAGCACACAATGCTGTGCCCCGCTTGCTCTGCGGCTGTGCTCATGGTGCCGGTGGGGCGGATGGCGTGGGGCCTCGAAGAGATAGGGCGGCAGCTGGAAAAGATGCAGCCTGTCTCCATTTTCCACCATAAGCCTATCCAGCCGTGGCCCGTGCTTAACGGGGATGCCTGGCACGTGGATATCCGGATGCCGCTGTCCAGCCCTTACGCCCGGGTTGCGGCCCGGTGGTTTCCCAAGGAGTACGGGGGCATCTGGGAGAGTCTTGGCACGGCTGATATTCCGGACGGGGGGTACATTGGAGACCCTCTGGCCGAAAGCTTGGTGATCCCCAAACTTTTGATATCGCAGGCGGGAATTGCCCGGTTGGGAAGGAGCATTCGGCAGTGTCGCCAGCAGTTTGCCCAGAAGACCGGACGGGAGTGGATGGAGCAGATGGGAGGGTGGCTGCAGGCCATGGCGGATGAAGACGCAACTGGCCTGAGACAGGCGATTGCCCGGGCGCCGAGGCGCCTTGATCCCGGCGAGCGGGATTTGCTGCGCCTTATTCAGCGTGTTCGCGAAGAGGGTCAAGGTTCGGGGCAGGTCCTGCAGTTTCCCTCGGGTGCAAGACGCCGGACGCGTGCCAAGGGCCACTTCCCGCGCTGAACAGGACGCTTCTCCTAAAACAGGTTGGGCGGGTCGGAATGGCCGCCAAACAGCGCCCACAGAATAAGGCCCGCCACAAGCCAGGCAGCTGGCACAATGATGACAATCAGCAGGATCCAATAGCCTAATGACACCGTGACCAGCCTTTCCCCGCAGTGCGGCAAACATTTCTCGAAAGACATCTCGCGCAACCTAGGCCCTGTTCCGGGGCCTTTTCCCTTTCCCCATCATATCAGCTTGCGAACCGAATGGCAGGATATGTTCAGTATGTCCCGTTGATGATGATTTTCATTATCCCGACAACAAGGGCCAAGTTTGCTATAGTATCAGCCAAGGTCCAGGCTTGGTCGGTGTCGTATGCGCAATTCGCTTATACTGCCTCCCCCACGGATATTGACAGTACCAGACCGCGCTCCGCGCGGCGGTGAATCCGCGCCTGGCAGAACGACGTAGAAGAGGGGGGAATGGCCGATGCGCAGGAAATACGCAAAATGGTGGAACCTTGATGCATTGCTGCCGGAGCAGATGGATGAAATCCGCCAGTGTGTGGAGTCCGGATCCCCAGACGAAGTGGCGCTGGTGGCCGTGGACTGCGACCAAAAGGCGGAAGAGCTGGCCGACCGGTTTCAGGATGTGTCCGGCGAGTACCTGGTCAGCGAGTCCGGCGCCCAGCGTCTTCTGCTTTTGCGCTCCCACGCCTGGGCTATGGCCCGGGATGACAGCCATGACAGGGTGATGGGGCTGATTCAGGTGCTGGAGCAGACGCTGCAGCTGGCCAGAGAGGCCGACCCGGCCCGGAGTGGGGAACTGCAGGCGCAGTGCGCCGATCTGCTGAGCCAATATCCGGAGATTCAGGAACGATTCACCCGCGCGCACGAATAGCCGCGCCTGCACGGCGGACGGCTTGCGCCGGGAATTTTGGCAGCGCGCCGCCATGGTGTCCCCGAAAGACAGAGCTTTTCAGGGAACTTTTCGTGCATAGACCGTTCGCGAACGGGGACCTTAAGAGACGGAACCGGGCAGCGGGGGTTCCGAATCTCAAAGGGGGCAACCATATGGCATCGGTTGATGTGCGCTGCACTGTAAGCAACTGTTATTTTTGGGCGAAAAATGATCTATGTTCCGCGGACAGCATTCTGATCACGGCAGACTCGGCAGCAGACGGCCATGCCCGGATGGCATTTGGCACCGAAAACCACGGGGACCTGGTGGCGTCCATGGGTGACACGCCAGCCCAGAGCATGGCCAGTACGGCATGCCATACTTTTAAGCAAAAGTAGGACCAACAAGCCCGGGGATGATTTCCCCGGGCCTGTTCTTGGCATTTCCGCCGCAATAGGGTATTACCCCTGATCTGACTCAAGAAGTGCTTGCCGGCGGAGCCGGTATGCGGCTGGGAGAACTGCCGCCGGTTGGCGGCGGTTTGGACAGCAAAAACTGCTGTAGTCCCAAGCAGAAAGAACACGCCGCCAATTCGGCCCGTGTCTTTCCCCCGGCGGAATCTGGCGCGCATGTATTGGACAGGATTCGGATGCCTTCAGACGGTTCCGGACACGGGCATTGGCGTGGCGCGAGACCCTTGTGACGGTGTGAGCAGATGGCGGTTGTCAAACAATGCCTTGGCGGGAGTTGACCGAGCGGCTGATTGTCCCGGCTATGATTGCCGCAAGGACGGTGATGAACGCATTCACCGTCTAGCTCACCTGAAAGCCAACACCACTAAACGTTGCGGCCATGTTCTCTCTATCCCTCGAGGCCCCGCCACGTTGCATGCGCGTTAATCCAAACCACAAAGGCATCCACGAATGACTGCAGGAATTTAACTGTCTCTTCATTGTGAATCGCCCCCTGCTCATCCAGCAAGTCCGCCACCTCGCCGATGTACGCCTCGGGTTGTTGCATTACGGGCATATTCAGGAATACCAGGGATTGCCGCAGGTGATGGTTCGCGCCAAACCCACTCAGTTTACGCGGCGAGTTGCTGATAATTGCGGCCGGCTTGCCATTCCATACGCTGGATCCATACGGCCGGGAGCCGACATCCAGGGCATTCTTCAATACCGCCGGCACGGACCGATTATATTCAGGCGTGACAAACAGTACCGCCTGGATCTCCTTCATGGTGTTGCGAAATGCCGTATATGCTGGAGGTACCTGGTTGTCATCGTCATAATCCTGATTGTATAAAGGCAGGTTCAGGTCCACAAATTCCGCCACATATCCGTCAGGCAATAAAGCCGCCACATACCGTCCCAGTTTTTTTGAAAACGATTCGTTCCGTAGGCTTCCCACCAAAATTCCCACTTTGATCATTGTGGTGTCAGCAGTTGCCTAAAAACGTAAACAAATATAGACAACGCCTTCGTCTGACCTTTGTCTCCCTCCGAAGAGGGGAGAGGCGTTTGGACTTATCCTCTTGTCGGCGTGTGGGGGAGTCCCTCTTCTGGCAAGCCAGCGTCCTCCTGATCCCCCTCAGAAACTTCCCCCACCACAGGGGCACTCGCAGGGAGTCGATAGCGCCCCACGAGACCTACGCGGTATTAGGCCGTGGCCTGCGTAGGCTTTGGTTCATCCGCACGGTTTTTCTTTCGCGGATAGAGGTCCAGACCCCCTTGGTGTTGTTAGTTGTGCGGGTATGCCTTTTCCCTTCCCAGATCCCCAGGATACGCGGGGCCGTCCAGGCACCTTTCAAAAACAGCGCAGCGTTGCCCCATAACCATCCTCCCTATTATATCCATTTGGCTATGATTGGGTGTGTCAAGCAGAAAGTGCTGTAGATCCCATGATCTTTGGTAATCTCGCGCAGATGCTTTTCCTTGCTTTCTCAGCGTTGGCGACAGGTGTAGAGCTTCCGACCCGCATCCCTCTTGTGCCTCTTTGCAGAAATGAGTCCCCTGAACTTTCCCTGCCCTAAAAAAGGAGTTTCCCGCCCTGTGTCGAAACTCGCTTCTTGTAAGAAATTGTCGAAGGGACTCGGCAAGGGCTTAACAAGAAAGGACTCTGGATGATGAATCTTACAGGCAAGGTTGCCGTGGTGGCCGGGCTGCTCATGGCCGTGACGGTTACGCAAAGCTATTTGTCCATCTCGCGCGCAGATAGCACCCTGCATGAAATCCGGACGGTCTTCGAGCGGGAAAGCATTTTCAACAACGCTGTGCACAATATGGAAACGGCCTTTTACGGCTATGACGACCAGATGAACATGTACGTGCTGGTGGCGGATATGCCCCGCCAGTCGGCACTGGCCTCTGCGACCTATACGCAGGCCAGCGGATTTTCCGGGCAGTTTTCGTCGGACTTCAGGCGGGCGCAATCCAACATGACCGGCAGTTCCGGCACGCCGCTGCTGCGCGAGTTGGGCCAGCAGATTCAAGCGTACCGCGCCGACGTTGCGGTGGTGCACCAAGACGTGCTGGCAGGAAAAATTCCGCAGGCGATTGCCATGCAGACCGTCGGCAACTCCCAGCCCTCCAATATGATTATGCCGCTGTTAAGCCGTTTGAACCGGCTCAGCGAATCGCAGATGTCCAGCTCTCTTGCTCTAGTCCTGCAAGACCAGAAGAGCTCAATTTCCTTTGCCTGGACGGCGATGTTTGCGATGCTGCTCGTCGTGCTGCTGGCGCTCCTAGCGATCCAGCGGTATGTTGTCCGTCCTATCCGCCAGTTGGAACATGTGGCCCGCAATCTCTCAGAAGGCAATATTGAAGAGGAGGCGGCCTATTCCAGTGCGGATGAACTGGGCGCTCTGGCTCAGTCCTTCCGCTCGATGACGGCATACCTGGCAGGCGCCGGAGAGATTGCGGACGCTGTGGGCCATGGAGACTTAACGCGCGCCCCCGAGGCCAAAGGGCCTAAAGATGTATTAGGCAAGGCGCTTGTGGCGATGCATCAAGGGCTGCGCGAGGTGATTCAAGCCATGCAGGAGATGGGACACCAGGTGCATGGCAGTGTGTCCGAACTGAGCGAGCTGGCATCGCTGACGACGGATGCCACACAGCAGATTTCTCTGGCCATCGGCCAGACGGCTAAGGCCACCGGGGAGTCTTCCCACGGGCTGCAGCAGATCGCCGCGTCGATGCAGCAGCTGAAGGCCGCGGTCGAGCAAGTGGCGTCGGGCACACAGGACCAGGAGACCCAGGCGCAAGGCGGGGAAGAGGCCCTAGGCACCATGAAACAGGCCCAAGGATCGGTGCAGGAAGCTGCCCAACGTATGGAGGCTCTGGCTGATGAATCCCGCAAGAGCGCCGTCTCCGGACGCAAACAGGTCGAAGAGACCCTTGCGGCGATCGGCCGGATTGCCGCTGTGACGAAGACCACAGCGGAGGCCACGGGGATGCTGGGCCGCCATTCCGAACGCATTGGAGCCATTGCGGGAACCATTTCGGAAATTGCCTCACAAACCAACCTGCTGGCTCTCAATGCGAATATCGAGGCAGCCCGGGCCGGAGAGCACGGGCGCGGATTTGCCGTGGTCGCCGACGAGGTCCGCAAACTGGCGGAGCAGTCGGCCAAGGAAGCCAAAAATGTCAGTGAGCTTATCCGCACGATCCAGGACACCGTCCAGCAGTCTGTGCAGTCCATGGAGAAAGGCCAGCAGGAAGTCTTGGCCGGACAGTCTTTAGGCGAGCAAACCCGGGAAGCCCTGGAACGGATGGAGGAGGCGGTGTCACAGGTGGCCAGTGAAATCGGCACGCTGTCTGCGACGGTTGCCGGTTTTACGGCCCAGAGCGCAGGGGTGGACCAGGGTATCAAGCAGATCTCCCGGATTGCCCAGGGGAATGCCGCCTCCGCTCAGCAGATGGCTGCGGCTTCGGCGGATGTGACCGACACGATCCAGGGTCTGGCGGCCATTTCTGAGGAGACGGCGGCTGCGACGGAAGAAGTGGCCAGCACCAGCCAGAATGTGGCGGAGTCAGCGGCCGGTCTGGCCGCCAAATCCCGTGACATGGCAAGCGTGGCCACCCGCCTGGACCAGTTGGTCTCGCGCTACCGGCTGTAAGCGGGCCGGCCAATACGATAAAGGAGACGAGCTGCATGCGGTTGCTGCCTATTAATCAACTGGAACCCGGTGATGTTACCGCGGACACCCTGCACAGCGGGGACGGGCGGGTGCTCTTGCGGCAGGGGGTGGCTCTGAACGCGGACATGATCAAGGCGGTGGCGCGGTGGGGAATTCCCGCGCTGCCGGTCGAGTGGCCAGGATTTGAAGACATCGACACAACGCCGATCGTTTCCCCCGCCCTCATCGACAAAATCGCTTTGTGGGCCAAACATCCGGGCCCTCTCGACGCCTCCCGCCTGCATGAGGGGCAGGCTCTGGCGAGCAGTCTGCGCGAGGAGCAGCTTCTCGTCCATGCCCGGGCATTTGAAATGCTGTCAGTATATCAGGCGGGAAGCGCGTATCTAACATTTTATGCCAATCTGGCGGGACTGGTGATGCGCTTGGCCGACCAGATTGCGCCGGAATGGTCTGAGGCGTACGGCCTGTCCGCTTTGCTTTATGGATTTCACCATCCCGGACTCGAAGACGGCAAGGTCCGGGAACTGTCCGCCGCTGACTTGGCGGCGCTGATTCTTGCCGTGCGGCAGTGCCGGGCGCCAGCTCCTGTTGTCACCGCGCTGCTCCACCACCAGTGCCGCTATGACGGATCGGGCAGCCCTCCGCTGAAGGGGGAGGAGATTTACCGGGGCGGCATGCTGCTGGGTCTGGCGGAAAGCTTTCTGATGCTGATTTTCCAGACCGA
>DAHWJO010000012.1:0-38710 GCA_027344105.1 Sulfobacillus sp. | reverse complement strand
ATAGCTTGGGTCCAGGGTCCGGGTCCAGTGGATTCCGCCTCCGGTGGTGGGTTCACCGGAGTGCTATGCCCCCCTCCAAAAATAATTGCAAACTCCCTATAAATAACTAAGTTTTTCTTGTTCCGAGAATAAACTGATATATAATAGGAACAGAGTTGGAATAGGCCCTTGGAACTAGTGCTGAGGAATAGCAGCGGGCCACCTCATTCCTGCGGGAGGGAAATTGGCGATGGTGATGCTGATCTTGGTCTTGGCTTTTTCTCCAGTGCTCGTGGTCGTGTTCGGGCGGTATGCGTGGAATGGCTTTTGCCGCATGGTCTGGGAAGCTCTGGTGCATCCTTCCGAACGTGTTGTCACTTTGCCGGCGGGCTGGCGGAGAGTGGCTATCCGGTTATTCCGCCCGCCACACAAGGAAGCCCCTGTTCTCCAAAAACACGTCTCCTGATAGTGCGACAGAGGCGTCCGCCGGGGCAGGAAGCCTCTTGCCCGATCAACTATTTAAGCTGAGACCGGGGCACGAAATACACCGTCTGCGTGTAAATGCTGCCGAGAATGGGATCGAGGACAGGGTGTCCCGCAGCCTGGTCGTACCACGGATTCCACCCGTATTTGGCGGGGACGGCCATAATGCCTCCAACCACACGCTCGTGCCGACTTAGAATAATTCGCAGAGCAGGACCATCAGGTCCCCAGATGGACCCAGTGCCGGGAGCGAATTTTTTAATTTGGAAGTACGGGATGACGTGGGTCCCATTGGCCTTCTTGAACTGGTCGAAGCTGCTCAGGTCGGAGGGCACATTGGCGGCCATGGTCGGGGTTATTTGCGCCGGTGGCACGAACATCAGGTGCTGACTATATATGGCGCGGCCCGCATTGTATTCAGTGGTTTTGGGATCCATCCAGCTCTGATAGGGAAGTGTGGAGGGAAATGTCTGCTCCATGCCGACCACTTGGCGGTGATTGTTCACCATCAGCACCAAAGACGGCGCCAGGCGTCCTTCGTGAATGCCCATGCCTGCGGTCCAGCCGCTGAGCTTCTTGTAATCCATGACGTCCGAGTTCAGGTGCTGCACAGTGGTAAAGGCTGGCAGGCGGCTGCCAGTTGGAGCCGTTGCAGGCTGCACTGGCGATGCGCTGCACAGGGACAGGGCCAGCGCGATAATCGATGGATTCATACAAGCGAACCTCCTCGCAACAGGATAGGCTCAGTGTGCGCAAGGTCCGCTTTTCTATGCATGTGCTCTCTCTAGAAGGGGGGTCACGCCGAAGACTTTGTCCATGCAGGCAACTCCAGAGGCACGCCGTGGTTGGGGGGCATCAGCAGATCCCGGCGCGAGACTTGGGCCGGGACGGGGTTGAGAATTAAGTAGCGGGGCGCCCACCTTTGATCCCACTGCCAAATCCCCACCAGTTCTATCCAGCCCGAAGTTTTAGCGTGGAGGAGCAGCGCTAAGACAATCGTTCTGTCCCTGGGCTGCATAGCCATCATGAAACCGCTGACCGCACCGGCTTTTCCCTGCTCCTGACTCCAGGACCCCGCCGGGGTCACGGTGACCGATTTCGGCGCTGGACCGTTTTGCTGGAGGCGCCGGCCCCATTCCAGCATGGTTTGCCAAGGGGTAGGCAAAAGAGAGAGCGTGGGAGAATTCAAAGACGCGGTATCCCACTGGACCCCTCCGGGGGTGCTCTGCCCAAACCACACTTTGTTCCCCTGAAGCAACGGCCAAATCCACCAGCTCTGCTGGGGGGACTTGGGGTTGGCCACAATCCACGGGCTCCACCCCTGATGGTTGTGGAGGGCTTTGGGAATCCCGTCCGCGACCCAAGAAGCAGTCCATGCAGACTGGGTATCTGGAGCGAACCCGGCGGCTGCCACCGGTTGTGACAAGCTGGGCGCGCGGCTTGCGGACACCAGATGCCAGGACCACGCAGCGCCGCCTGCGAGGACCACCCCTAGGAGGATTTTTGACCAGGTTTTCATCAGCAGATCTCCCGTTGTCTAAGATGGATAAAAATAGCGATAGTGAACGGACGCCATGCAGATGCTGAGCCCGGATTACCGATAAGGATTGTATATTTTATGATAGCATTTTTATGTGCGCGACTTTGGGCCGCTTCCCCCAGGCAATTCAAATATCTCACGTAGGCACACGGGACTGCGGGCGGCCAGCACCTGAGCCTTTACACTTCCCTGAAGCCGATTCCCGCTAAGTCCAGACAGGGTAAAGGCCTAACCGCAGGCCGTGATATTCCAGGCTGCTACCGAAGTTGTTGCACCCAGCCCGGCGCCGGGGCTGGGCGGTCTGAAGGGGAGGGCCCACCGGTTTGGAGCGCCAGCGCGGCCGCGCCGGGACCCCGGCCGCCTAGCCTTGCAGGCGGATGTACTGCTCAATGGGCAAGGCAAATACGGTGGCGCCTCCTATGGTCACGGTGGTTGGCGAGGCATAAAAGTCGTGATGCAAGGGGACGTGGCCAGAATGGCCGAGAGCTTCTCTCTGGTGGCTGTGCTCGTGGACGCATGCCAGGATTTCTGGCACCTTCTGCCTGTTGGTGCCGATCATATAGGTGGTGTTCCCCTGGTCTAGAAAGGCGCCGCGGGATGCGAACTGAGTAAAGGCAGCCGGCAGCGCACGCAGGGCTTTTGAGAGGGCCCGGGCGTCCTGAGACTGGATAATGATGATGAGCAGAGTGTCCACACTGTCGGCAGGCATAGCGTACCCCTCCTTGTTTTGTATGTGCCCCCTATCATATAGGACATTGGCCCCGAAGAAAACTAGGAAGATGCTGAAACGAGGCCGGAAATCCCCGACAAAAACTTCGGCGGGAGAGGGAGATTTCGGCGGGTCCAGTCAGTTTGCGCCAAGGCCGGTGCTGCCTTGCTGCAGCAAGAACATGTTGTAGTACAGCCCCTCGTGGGCCAGCAGCTGCTGGTGGGTTCCCTGTTCGACGATCTCCCCATGGTGCAAAACGAGGATCAGGTCGGCATCTTGAATGGTGGAGAGGCGGTGGGCAATGGCGATGGTGGTGCGCCCGTGGCGCATTTTTTCCAAGGCCCGCTGGATGGCATCTTCCGTTTCCGTATCCACACTGGCGGTCGCTTCGTCGAGAACCAGAATGGCGGGGTTCATGGCCATTGTGCGGGCGAACGAGACGAGCTGGCGCTGGCCCGTGGACAATGTGGCCCCCCGCTCGCCGATGGGGGCGTGGTAACCCTGGTCAAGGGCCTCGATGAATCCGTCCGCCTGCACAAAGCGCGCAGCCCCCGCGACCTCGCTGTCGGAGACAAAGGTGTTGCCGAGGCGGATATTGGAGGTGACGTCGCCAACGAACAAGAAGGGGTCTTGCAGTACGAGCCCGATTTTCCTGCGCAGTTCATGGTCGGAAAAGTAGCGCAGGTCGGTGCCGTCAATCGTGATCCGCCCCCGCTCCACAGGGTAGAACCGCATCAGGAGATTGACGGTAGAGCTTTTCCCGCTGCCCGTGTGCCCGACGATGGCCACAGTCTGACCCGGCATTGCCGTAAAGCTGATATGCTTCAGCACATCGGTGCGGCCGTCATAGGAGAACGACACATCTTCAAAACAGACACGCCCTTCATGTATCGCCGGATGGTCCGTGCCTTCCTGTTGGGGGGCGGTGTCGGGATTGTCCAAAATTTGGAACACGCGTTCGGAAGAGACCATGGCCTGCTGAAAAAAGTTGAGGCGCTGGAGCATGCTGTTCACCGGCTCGAAGAATCGGCTGAGGTAGGTGACAAAGGCGTACAGCACACCGATGTTGACCAGGTGCGAGAAGGAGCGCTCGCCGAAGTACCATAAGATCAGCATGAGCGCCAGCAGGTAGATGCCGTCCATCAAGGGGCGCAGAAGCAGGGCATTGAGTTGCATGTTGCGGAAGCGCACCCGGCGGTAATCGTTGTTGATTGCTCCGAATTCGCCCCGCAAGCGCTCTTCCTGACGCATGGCTTGAATGACGGACATCCCCTGCAGGGATTCATTGAGCTTGGCGTTCAGCAAGGAGAGGCGCTGCCGGGCCATGTGAAACACGGGGGAGGTCACCTTGCGGTACAGCATCATAATCAAGGCGGTCACCGGCATCAACACGAGGCAATAGGCTGCCAGCCGGGCGTCAAGCGCAAACATGGCGATGAGGATCCCCACGAGGACAGTAATGTTTTGCACAAAAGTGGAGAGGACGGTCATGAACATCTGCAATATCGCTTCGGTGTCATTGGTCAGCCGGGAAACGAGCACTCCGACGGGCGTCCGGTCAAAGAAAGCTAGGGAGAGCGTCTGCACTTTGTCAAACAGTTCCACCCGCAAATTCTGGATGATGTCCAGAGCCAAAACTTGGAAGAGGAGCAACTGGGCGACATTGAAACCCGCCGTCAGCAAGACCAGCAGCATATAGCCGCCCCCCAACAGGATCATGGCCTTTTGGGGGAAGTGGCGGGGAATCAGGTAACCATCAATGAAGATCTTGATAAGAATAGGCTGGAACACGTCCGTGGCCGTCGCCAAGAGCAAAATGACGAGGGAGGCCAGAACTTTCTTGCGATACGGCAGCATATAGCGCAGAAGGCGCCCAAGCGTGCCCTTCTGCCCCATGCCGGGAGTGAAATCCATGGCTTCCAGGCTCATGCCCTGTCACCGCCCTTTTCCACAAGATTTTCCAGCTGCTGGCGCTGGTACATCTCCCGGTAGCGCCCACCCAATGCCCACAAACTTTCATGGGTGCCCCACTCGGCGATGGTTCCATCCTCCAGCACAATGATCTGGTCGGCGTGTTCGACGGTGCGCAGGCGGTGGGTGGCAATCAGGGTGGTTCGCCCCGCGCGGTTCTGGCGCAGGGCTGCAAGGATATTGGATTCAGTGCGGCCATCCACGGCGGAGAGGGTGTCGTCGAGCAGCAAGATCTCCGCATCCTGCAGAAGCGCCCGGGCGATAGAAATTCGCTGTTTCTGTCCTCCCGACAAGGTCGTGCCCCGCTCGCCGATCAGAGTCTGATACCCATCGGGAAATTTTCCAATATCGTCGGCGATATTGGCCATGCGGGCCACTCTCTGGATTTCCGGCAGTGTCGCGGTGGGGCGAGCAAATGCGATATTCTCCGCGATAGTGGCAGAAAACAGGAAATCATCTTGGGGCGCGTAGGCTAGGCACTGGCGGAGAGCCTTCAGGGTGACGCGGTAAATGGATTGCCCGCCAATCAGGATGTCCCCGCCGCTGACGTCAAATTCCCGCAGCAACAGCCGCATCAGGGTGGTTTTTCCTGATCCTGTGCGCCCGACAATGCCCAGAGTCTCCCCTTGTCTAATGTCCAGGTGGATATCGTGCAGAGCGGGCCGGTCGCCTGACGGGTATTGGAAGACCGAAATGTCGTAGTGGATATCCCCGCTGGGAACCGTAGCAGATGCGCCGGGGCGGTCTTGAACCTCCGGGGTGATATTCAGCAAAGTTTGGACCCGGTCATAGGAGGCTCCTCCGCGCTCAACAATATTGAATAGAAAGCCAAACGCCAGCATCGGCCAGATCAGCTCCCCCAGATACAGGGTGAATGTGGTCAGCTGGCCAATGTTCATCTGGTGGTGGACGATGAAGTCTGCGCCAAAAGCAATGGACAGGAAATAGGAAACTCCCACAATGACGGAGATCGTCGGGTCAAACAGAGAATCGATCCGGGCCACGGACACATTCTTGTCCACGACGTCCCGGGAGAGCGCGACAAAATTTTTTCGTTCCCATTCCTCTTGCCCGAAGGCCCGCACAACCCGGATCCCCGAAACGTACTCCTGAACCCGGTCGTTAATATCCGAAAAGGCAGCCTGTGCCAGAGAGAACCGCTGGTGCAGCATCTTGCCGTAGCGGGAGACGGCGTAGGCCATAAGGGGCATGGGCACCAGGGCGATGAGGGTCAGCTTCCAGCTGATCGTGGCCGCCATCGTCGCAATCACCACGGTTCCCGTGGTGATGGAATCCACCAGGGTCAGAACGCCGTCGCCGGCTGTTTCCTGTATGGCCTGCACATCGTTGGTGGAGTGGGCCATCAAATCGCCAATGCGCTTCTGATGGTAAAACTGCGGGGACATCAGGGTAAAGTGTTGGTAGAGGCGGGTGCGAAGGTCAGTAGCCAGCTGAATGGACCCACCGTACAGAAGAATCCGCCACAAATAACGGATGCCGTAGGAGATCACGGCGGAGAGAAAAATTGCGAGCAAGGCATAAAACAGGCGCGTTGAAGTGAGGGTGCGGTGTGCCAGCTCATTCACGACAATGCCGACGACTTTAGGGGGAATGAGGGCGATGACGGCCACGACAATCAGCAGCGCAATTCCGCCCAGGTAGCGTTTCCTGTGCTCTTGAAAAAACCACATCAGGTCGGAAAAGACACGCACAGCATTCGTCCTCTCTTAAATATCGGTGGGACACGGCCAGTGAAGTTTGCCCAGCGCCGCGGGCGCCGGGCAAATGGCGGAGCACTGGACATGGCGCTGGATCTTCTGGGTCCCCGTTTGCTCCTGTAAAATTATACCGGAAGCGCGCCATGCGTGTCTGCAGTCCGTGCAGGGGCAGGCAAATCTGTCCGGCCCGCAGTGGCTACGGATTGCGGGCCCAGGCAACCGTGTGGAGCGCTAAAATATCCGTGGCGCTGAATAAGGGCGCCTGCCGGCGCCACTGGGACTGGGGAAAGATGACGGGGATTTCAGTGCAGGCGAGCAGCAGGGCGGGCACTCGGTCGGCCCAGGGCCGTTCGGCTATCTCTAGCAGGGACAGCCCTAGGGCTGTCGGGTCCCCGCCGGCTTTGACACGGCCGATGATGGCCATAATCTCCGACTGGCTGCGGGGGTCGGGATACACCGGCGCAACCCCCAGCGGCAGCAGGTAGGGGTCATAAAGGCGATATTGCACGGTCGGGGTGGTGGCCAAAATGCCCAGCCGCGCAATTCCCTGGGCGGCGGTGGCCTGGCTGACCGTGTCCAGCATGTTCAGCCAGGGAAGAGAGACCGCCCGGGACAGATCGGAGTAATAGGCATGGGTGGTGCTTGACGGCATGACGAGAAAATCGGCGCCAGCCTGCTCCAGTGCGCGCGCTGCCTCCACCAAGGCTGGAACGGGCGAGGGGCCGCGGTTCTCCAAGTGGGCGATTCGGCTGGGAACCGCAGGTGAAGACAACAGTATCACGGGGAGATGGTCCCTGTCATCTGCTGCGGGGGTCAATTCTATCAGGCGCCGGTAAAAATATGCGCCCGCCAAGGGCCCTAAGCCCCCGATGATGCCGACTGTCCGCATAGCGGTCTTGCCTCCTTCTCCTGATACGGGGGAATTCTTGACACGGATGTCAGCTATTCCACTGCCGCGCGCACAAAAGCCATATTGTCGGTGAGAGACTTTCCGGTGATCTCGCACGCGGTCCGGGTCACCGCGTTGATCGCGGCCAACCGGTCTTGCCCCCGGCGCCGCAGCAGGCCGACGTAGAAGGGGTAATACACCAGAGTCGCCTGGTCGACGCTTAAATTGTCCAGCGGCAAAGGAATGCCCAATTCTTCCAGCTTCTGCCGCTGGCGGTCTTTGGCTGGGGCGGCGACAAGTGCCTGAAACTTCTTATTGGCGCCCAGCAGCTGGGCTGTGACCACCTTAGGTTTGGTGCGCGGCGGCACAAAGGCAAGAGCGGCGACTTCGCTCAGATCCGGGGCGAGCGCGAGACGCTGAAAAAAGTGTCCGTCCAGCGCACTGTAAAGGTTCCAGATTACCGTGACTTTGGTCGTGGCGCGTCTCAAGAAATCTTTGACGACCGTGGAGCAGCGCATCTCGAGCAAGTGATAGGGAATCCAGACGAGCTTGGCCCATACCACTTCCTCCCGGCTGAACCCTAAGATTCCCTTGCTCTGTGCGGCCAGGAGCAGTTGCAACTGGTCTGGCGAGGCATTGACGGTGGCCACCGCCTCCAGCATGCGGGTGTTGGGAGTGTGAAGTTCCGCCACCGAGAGCGCGCCTAGGCGCCTGGCGATGTCTTCCGGCCCCCACAGCTCCAGTCCGAGCTGGGCGGCTGTCTGCTCAGCTCCCAGCCTCCAGCCTTGCAGGGCGACGATCAGGCCCTTATTGATCCCGGCATCTTGCACCACCATGGACAGTTTCGACACCACATCTTTTTCAATGGGCTTCTCCCAGGCCTTGCATTCGACCGCAATGACAAATTCCGTGATGCCGTCCGACTTTTTGGCCAGCACGTCGATCTCATGCCGGGCGCCCGACTTTCCTTCGGCGATAACATTCTGCTGCACATCGTAGCCGTTCAGACGGAAGTAGGCGCCGATCCTTTCTTCCAGCTGCGTTCCTTTCATGAGGGGGTCGTGGGTCATGACATAGTCTCCTTACAATTTCGGTGTGAGCATCACTGCCGCGGGTCCCCGCATCAGAATGGGAACACGACGGTGCGGTTTCCTGAGACCAGCACCCGGTCGCTGACGTGCCAGTCGACGGCGCGCGCCAGCACCATGCGCTCTACCTGCCGCCCAAGGCGTTTGAGGTCGTCGAGCTGGTGCCGGTGGTCCACCCGGTGCACATCCTGTTCGATGATGGGACCTGCATCGAGGTCGGTGGTGACATAGTGGGCGGTGGCGCCAATCAGCTTGACTCCGCGGGCGTAAGCCTGGTGATACGGTTTCGGGCCGACAAAAGCCGGCAGAAACGAGTGGTGGATGTTGATGATCCGCTCGGGGAACGTGGAGACAAAATGCTCCGACAGCACCTGCATATAGCGGGCCAGCACAATCGTCTGGGCATCATGTTCCCGAATCGCGCGGATGGCGCGGGCTTCGCTGTCCGCCTTCGTGTGGGCTGTGACCGGGAAGTGGTAAAAAGGGATGTCGAAACGGTCAGCGAGCGCCTTCAGGTCGCTGTGGTTGCTGATGATGAGCGCAACCGAGGCGGCGATGTCGCCGCGCTGCGTCTGCCAGAGCAGTTCGTTGAGACAGTGGTCTTCACGGGAGACAAATACGCACAGGCGCTGGGGACGGCGTGCCAGAGCGAGTTTCCACTGCATGTCATACTGATCGGCAATATTCTGGATCTGGGAGGACAGGCGCTCCGGGCCCGTGGCGCCAAGAGCCGCGTCAAATTCGGCCCGCATGAAAAACATGCCGTCCTCTGACAGGCCTTCGGAATACTGGTCAAAAGCCGTGATATTGGCCCCTTCGCGCCCCAGGATATCGGAAACGGCGGCAATAATGCCAGGACGGTCGGAACATGCAATCAACAGGCGGTAACGGTCAGTGTTTTGTGGCACAGCGAGTCTCCTCTGCTTGGTTTTAATGGATCTCCCTAGGATTGTGGCAAGTTCTGTCTCGGGAAGGGCCAGATACCCTATTTTACGGCAAACTCCCGGCTGTTGCTTGGGATTTGACTGAATGAAACAGGAGGACTGCCGTCTTTTGCGTGGCGCCAGGAGATGGCGGGGTGGCCGCAATGGGGAAGTCCAAACTGTCCAGCGCCTAGCTTCTCTGTCTTCAACGGCGGAATGCATGCCGTGCGCCTGCGGAGCGCGGGTCAAGGAGAGCAGGGTAGGCCCGTGATGATAGAATAGACGACAGGCAGAAGAGGAATTCTGCACCCTTAAGGAGATGGTGGAAATACAGGCGATGGTTATCAACCAGTATGGCGACCCCGATGTTTTTCACGCAGCAGAAATTGCCAATATGCCGCTAGGACCGACCGATGTCCTGGTGAAAAATTATGCCACATCCGTCAATCCGGTCGATTGGAAAATCCGCAAGGGCTTTCTGGCCGAGCGGATGCCGCTGGACTTTCCGGCGATTCTGGGATGGGATAGCGCGGGGATTGTTGAAGAAGTGGGAGAGGGTGTGAAAAACTTTCGCCCAGGCGACAAGGTGTTCAGCCGCCCCGCTACGGAACGGCCCGGAACATACAGTGACTATGTGGTTGTCGACGAGGCGCTGTTAGCCCCCAAGCCGGCGGCGCTGACCTTCCTGGAGGCGGCCAGCATCCCGTTGGCGGGGCTCACGGCATGGGAGGCGCTGATAGAGATCGCCCAGATCCAGCCGGGACAGCGGGTGCTGGTCCATGGGGGAGCCGGTGGAGTCGGGGGCTATGCCATTCAGCTTGCGAAGGCCCAGGGGGCTTTTGTGGCGACAACGGCGCGGGGGGTCAACCGGGACTACGTCGCGGATCTAGGAGCGGACATGGTGATTGATTACGAACAGAGCGCGTTTGAGCGGGAAGTGAAGGATCTTGACGTGGTGCTGGACACGATGGGGGGCGGGGTGCAGGAGAAGAGCTTTGATGTGCTGAAACCCGGCGGGATTCTAGTGTCCATTGCGCAGGCGCCGGACCCCGGCCGGGCGCAGGCCCACCATGTGCGCGCGCACTGGTTTTTCCTGCAGCCGGACGGCCGTAAGCTCCAGGCTTTGGCCCAACTGTTTGAACTAGGCAAGATGCGGCCCACGGTGGGGCAGGTATTTCTCCTCGGCAATATTGCGGATGCCCACCGCCTGAGCGAGACCGGCCACAGCCGCGGGAAGATCGCAATTGTGGTGGATCAGGCGCAAGCGTACCGGAAGTAGCAATCTCCCGCCCGGCTCGGACCATGCAAGACGAGGGGGTCTGAGAATGCAGCGCAACCTGATCTTCACAGGATCTTCGCCGAGTCTTCTCTATGGGGTAACCCTCGCCCTTCATACTGAGCCTGCCCCTCCTGGATGCGGGCAGGCTCAGTATGAAGGGCAGCGAATATGGAGCAAAACCCGCACAGGTTCTGAGCGGGCTTTTTTAACGGATCGTATAGGGGCGGAACCCCGAAAAATCCTGTCGGTCGCCGGCATTATTCGTCTGTTCTGACAGGCGGAAAAGCGGTATGATTAGGGTGTATCTATTTCCAAATGTTGACTCTGCCATCCGTATCCGAGTCCTTTATTCTCAGAGGCTGCGAGGTCGGGAGGTGTTCAGAAACTTGAATGAAAAGGTCGGCCGACACTGGTACAGTCCCTACATGTATCTCCTGCCGTCGGCGTTGATTTTCTTGGTTTTTATCGTCGGCCCGGCGCTGTTTGTTTTTTATATCAGCTTCTTTCACTGGAACTTTCTGAATGCGTCCATGTCTTACTTTGTGGGTACAAAAAACTACGCGCACTTGCTGGGATCCGGGTCGTTTTGGCATAGTCTGGCCATTACCCTGTACTTCGTGGTGGGGACGGTGCCGGTGGGATTGTTTCTCGCACTGGGAATGGCTCTGCTGCTCATGAACTACTTTCCGGGACGGGGGCTGGCCCGCCTGGCGGTTTTCTCTCCCTACGTCACCCCGGTTGTGGCGACATCGATTATCTGGATCTGGATTTTCAACCCGCAATTTGGGCTGATCAATGGGTTGTTGCATACGGCGCACCTGCCTGAACCGGGTTGGCTCAATTCCCCCCAGTGGGCGATGCCGGCGATTATTATCTTCTCCCTGTGGCACAGTATGGGGTTTGACGTGATTATCTTCATGGCGGGACTGTCCATGATTCCGGGAGAACTGCGGGAAGCTGCCCGGGTCGATGGGGCGAACCGGTGGGTAGAGTTCTGGAATGTGACCTGGCCGCTTCTGTCCCCGACGACGCTGTTTGTGCTGGTGATTACATCGATTGGCGCGTTGCAGGCGTTCACGCAGTTTTTCACCATGACACAGGGAGGGCCGCTGGCAGCGACAACGACCACAAGCTATTTGCTCTATCAGATGGCTTTCATCTTTTATCACACCGGACCAGCGGCGGCTCTGGCGGTCATTCTCTTCTTTATTATCGCCGTTTTGACATGGGTGCAGATGATGCTGTCCCAACGGCGGACCTATTACCGCTGACGGAGGCGCTGACGTGACTGCTCTATAAGGAGTGTGAAATCTTTGATGAAGAAAACAGTGTCGTGGCTTCTTTTGGGAAGTTCAGTGGGGTTGGTGGCGGCCGGATGCGGCTCGCAGGCGCCCACGACTTCGCAGGCCGTTTCCAAGGGACCGGTAACCATTTCGTTTATGGAGGCCATGTCATCCGGGACCCTCTCCGGGTCCATGCAGCATCTGGTCAAGGCATTTGAAGCCAGCCACAAAAATATCACGGTGAATCTGATCGTCAAACCCAGTTATGGCGATCTGCGGGCAGAAACCGAGGCTGCAGTGACCGCAGGAGATCCGCCGACCATTGCTCAGGCTTATGAGAGTTGGGCGGCGACTTATGCCAAGTCTGATGCCATTGTCCCGCTCAGCAGCTATATTGATGGGAGCAACGGCATTTCCAGCACCCTGAAGGCGAGCATATGGCCCGGGGTCTGGAAAGATCTATACCTGCCCGACGGGAAAGTGTGGATGTGGCCCTTCAACAAGAGTGACTTTGTCCTGTACTACAATCAGACATGGCTGAACAAGGACCACCTGAGCGTTCCGTCGACGTGGGCGCAGTTCGCCGCTACTGCGAAGAAAGTCACGTCGGCATCGGCGGGCACGTGGGCATTCAGCATGGATCCCGGCACCAGCTCGGATCCCGGAAATGGCACCTACCTGTACATCTCTCTCATCCGGGCCTACGGCGGCCACATCATGAAACATGGTCAGCCGAACTTTGACTCGCCGCAGGCGCAGGCGGCTTTAACCTATCTTCAAGGCCTGTACCAGCAAGGCGCCATCAAGCTCGGCACCAGCTATCCTGGACAAACAGCTCTAGGCGCCCAAAGGGGACTGTTCGATCTGTCGACGATTGCTTCGTATTACTATGACCAGGAGGCGGATGCCGGCAAGTTTTCCCTGCAAGTGGCGCCTTTGCCCAAAGGCCCCACAGGGCCCGGCAACGTACTTCAGGGTACGAATATCGTGATGTTCTCGCATGCTACCACAGCTCAGAAAAATGCCGCCTGGACTTTCATGAAATGGCTCACGGCTCCGGCTCAAACGGCTTACTGGGCGGTGCACACGGGCTACCTCCCGGTAGAGCAGTCGGCTATTCCCCTGATGAGGTCGTATTATGCCAGCTACCCTTATCAGAAGATTGCGGCTACTTCCTTGGGCTATGCCAGGCCTCTGCCCGCTTTGCCGGGATTTACGGAAGCCACGGGAGCTTTGTCCAACGCTATGGAAGAGGTGATGGTGGGACACGAGTCGGTGAAGACCGCGCTGAAGCAGGCCCAGCAAACCGCGGTGAGCGTTTTGTCAGGCAATTGAGCGGCCTTAATGTCCGGCGCTGACAAGACAGGATTCGAAAGCTGTCAACTATCCCGCCCTGAAGGGCGGAGCTTGGAGCAGTCCCAGCTAGGTTGGCAGGGAAAGCGGCCGGTAACCCGCTTCTGTGCACCGACTCAGATCGGGCTATTCGTGGACCAAGATAGCATCGTAGAAAGGAGGAGCGGGAATGAGGCGCTGCGTTCTGCGAGCGCCGGGATATTCCTCCCCGGCATTCATGGGGGGTTCCCGCGCAATGAGGTGAATCCAATCCCTCGTGGTAAACCTGGCATGGTCCTCAGTCCCGAGCCTCAGGGGGTTGGGACTCACGCGCGAAAGAAGCGGCGCAGGCTCTGGCCATATATCCTCGTGGGGATAGTTCTGGTCGTGCTGTTCTGGTTTCCGTTTTATTGGGTGATCGTCACGTCGCTCAACAGCGCGAACCAAGTATTGCAGTTCCCCCCCGTGTTCCTGCCTCACTGGCAATGGCAGAATTATGTACAGGCATGGAGGATGGCGCCTTGGATGCGGTATTTCCTCAATACCTTGTTCATTGCCACGGCGACCACGCTATTGGTTCTGCTGACATCGCTGATGGCGGCATTCGCGTTTGGCACGATGGAGTTCTCGGGGAAAACGGTGATTTTCGCCGGGTTCCTGGCATTGATGATGGTGCCTCAGACGGTATTGCTGATTCCCGACTACATTGTTCTGCGCGATATTCACTGGCTGAATACGTACTGGGCCCAGATCGTGCCCTGGGGCGCGTCAGTTTTTGGGATTTTTCTCCTGCGCCAGTTTTTTTTGAGCTTTCCGCGGGAGCTGATGGATGCAGCCGATCTCGATGGCGCCTCGCGGTGGCGCTTTCTATGGCAGATTGCGCTGCCGATGGCCCGCCCCGTCCTGATCACCATTGGACTGTACGCATTTTTGGGGTCGTGGGACAGCTTTTTATGGCCCTATATTATGACCAGTTCACCATCTGTGCAGCCCATTGAGGTGGGACTGGCCAATTTTCTGGGCACTAATGGAACGGACTGGACGGGACTGTCTGCATCTGTGGTTTTCACGACACTGCCCGTGATGGTCTTATTTCTAGTAGCGCAGAAACAATTTTTGTCTGGAGCCTATGCGACGACCGGCGGCATAAAATAGCCGGCCATAAGAAAGGGAGGCTGGTGTGAAACCACTGATTGTATTTGACTTGGACGGCACATTGTACAGGGGAGACGACCCCTTCCGCTGTTACGCCGGGGTCGTGTCGCGCAAGATGACTCCCAAGGACGCGCGGGTCTATCACGAGGCCGTAGAGGCCCACCTGGCGGGTGTGCCCGGCATTGTGGAAGGAGACAACTGGGAAGCCGTGGTGATGCTGGCCAGGAATTATCTAGGGGATGACCCTGTGCTGAAAGAGGCATTCCATGAAGTGCGGGACTTTATGCTGAGTTCCCGGTGCCGGCTGGAAGTGCCGCCGGGACTGCGCGGCTTCCTGCAGGAGTGGCAAGAGCGGGCGGAATTTGTCTGTGTGTCCAACAGCCAGCAAAATTCGGCAGTGCCGGTCCTGGAAAAGCTGGGGCTGCTCCCCGCCTTCGAAAAGGTATTTACCCAGGCCCGCAAACCTGAAGGACTCGCCGCTATTGCCGAAACCCTGCTTGGGGAGAACGGGTCCGGCGACGTGGTCTTGAGCGTGGGCGACAATTATCTGAATGATATCGCCCCGGCTCTGCAAAAGGGGTGGGCTACCGCCCACATCAGTCCGCGCGGCTATTTTCCGGGGCCCAGCACCTATCAGGGACGCACCATGGAAGACGTGCTGCCGGGCATTCAGCACTGGTTGACTGCTAGGCTGGACCGGAGCGACTATGACGGGAAAGTAGGTAATGCGCATGGCTGAGATCAGCTTTTGGGGTGGAGTCGGGGTAATCGGCTCCAGCAAGATTCTGGTGGAACAGGACGGATGGAGAGTGCTGCTGGACTGCGGATTGGACTTTCATCCCGGACGGGGTCTGTTCCGCGACGGCGTTGCGCCCCGCGCCGAACATGCTCTGGCGGACCGCCTGCGGACGGGCGGCGCCCCTTGGCTCCCCCGCCTATACGACCCGGCTTATGTTGCAGGGACGGACTTGGTGGGAGGGGGCGACGGGCAAACGGCGGTGTGCATCACGCATGCGCACTTGGACCATATTGGGCTGACGGGGTTTGTCGACCCCTCGATCCCGCTGTTCGCGTCGCCCGAAACGGCGTCGCTGATGACTGCTCTGCACGCGGCTCACGAAGACGTCGAAGGCCATGTGCCCCGCTTCACGGCGATAGAAGACCAGAAGCCCTTTAACTTCGGGCCCTTCGAAATTACCCGCTACCCTGTCGACCACGATATCGTGGGGGCGTCTGGCTACAGTGTTGCTACCGAGGACGGGGTTGTAGCATTCACGGGCGATATCCGCCTGCACGGCCGCCATCCCGAATTGAGTCTGGCGTATGCGGAGCACGTCGCGGGGGCACGGGTTTTCGTCTGTGAAGGTACCATGCTGTCTGCGGACTTTAACCGCCCTGTGCGCTCCGAGGAGGAGGTGGACAGCGCCTTTCAGCAAATTGTCGGCCGGACTCCGGGTCTGGTGCTGATGAGCCTGTACCCGCGCAATATTGAACGGGTCGAATTTTTTCTCCGCATCGCCGAGAGTGCGGGCCGGCGGATTTTGTGGCCTGCGTCCGCGGCGAACCTGTTCCAGACGATGGGATTAAGCGGTATTCATGAGTGGACTGCCGAGATGATGCCCGACATTAATGCCCATCCCGGGCAATTTGTGCTCCAGATGGATCCTGAGAACTTTCCGAGTCTGCTCGACCTTCCGGCAGCAGGCGCTGCCTTTGTGCATGCCAACGGTGAGCCTTTGGGGCCTTTTGACCCGCGCTGGGACTTGCTCAAAGACTGGCTGGATTTCGTTCACGTGCCGCTGTGGTCCATCGGCACCAGTGGGCACGCCACAGCCGATGCGCTGGCCCATCTGGTGGATTTGGTGCGCCCCGATATTCTGGTGCCGCTCCATTCCCAGGCTCCCGACCGGCTTCTTGCGCCGCCGGGAGCGCGGCGGTGGCTGCCGCAAGGAACAGGCAAGCGTTATCCGCTCAGCCCGGCAGCCTCTCTTTAATACCCGGACAGCGATAAAGGGGCCCGCAACCATGCGGGCTTTTTTGCGAATTCATTTCACCCCCATCCCGAAAAGATGCTATGGTGATAGGAAAAAGATCAGACGGCTCCACAAGTAGGGAAAGCCGGGCCCGCCCTCAAGGGGGGAGAAAGAGGCGATGGCAATGAATATTGGACGTGCCGCAAGCATTATTGTCTACCGGCAGAACGGGGGCCGACCAGAAGTTTTTCTAACCCGCCGCTCCCGGCGGGTCAAATCCTTTCCAGGATTTTGGGTGTTTCCTGGCGGGAAGCAGGACGCGGGCGATATTGCGGTGGCCCACTCCCTTCCGCCCCAAGTGTTCAGTCCCGGCTTTATCTTTCAGCCCGTCTTTCAAGAGGCGATGGCAGAGGAGTTCCAGCAGATGCTGGGAACCCAGCCAGACTTGGAAATCCGCCCGGCATTTTCCGATTTCGAGTGGCTGTCTCTGGCCGTAACCGCCGCCCGGGAATTATGGGAAGAGACGGGGATGGCATTAAGCCACCCAGCTTTGGATGAGGCCTCGTTGGCGGCTGTGCAAGAGCGCCTGCTGGAGCAGGCAGACGGGCTGCAGGACCTGCTGGCCGAGTTCGCATTCGCCCTCGACCTGTCTGCTGTGGAAGTCGCCGGCCGCATCACCACGCCAGACCTGGGCCCACACACACGCCGGTTTGACACGGCCTTCTTCATGGTGCCGTGGCCGGACAAAAGGGTCCGCGGGGCACTGTCCAAAGAGGTCGAGGCAGGAGAGTGGCTTTCCCCTGAAGAGGCGTTGCGGCAGTTTGCCCCTGAGCAGCTGGCGATTCCCACGCAGTATATCCTGCGGACTTTGCACGAGCGCTGGGCTCCACAGAACATGGAAGGCAGGAGGTGACGGGATGGCAGAACGGCTGAAAAAGCTGGCGGAGGGGTTGTGGCAGACGGAGGTGCCAGCAGCCACCATCCCTCCCTACACGCATACCCATTGCTACTGGATTCAGGGCACAGCGGGATTGGTTTTGATTGACACCGCAGATGGCGGCCCGGCGGGGACGGCCGTGTTGCGGGAGGCATGGAACGAGCTGGGCCAAGAGCCTCTGGCAGGGGTATATATGACCCACGGCCACCCTGACCATGTGGGGGGAGCCCGGTGGGCATTTGAGACGTGGGGCTGTGATTTGTGGCTGCATCCCTTGGATTATGACCTGCTTCCGGAGTCCTTGCGGATTCTTCCCGCATGGCGCTCCATTGCGCCGGAGGGCGACCGCAGCCCTCTGGCTCCCGGAATCGACATTTTGGATGCTCCCGGGCACACTCCGGGGCAGGTGAACATCTACCTGAAAGAGCAGGGCATTCTTTTGGCCGGGGACAATCTGCTGGGCAACAGCACCAGTGTGATTATTCCGCCCCACGGCCACCTGCGCACGTACTTGGCGACCCTGGAGAGGTTGGGATCCCTCAATCTGCGTTTGGCGGCCCCAGCCCACGGCGATCTCATCGAGGATCCCCATGGCTATATCGCCATGTACCGCGAACACCGCGCAGAACGCCTGGACCAGGTGCTCCAGGCACTGCGGGCAGAGCCCCTGTCCGCCGCGGAATTGGCCAGCCGCATTTACCCGGCGCCTCTTCAGCTCATTGGGGAGCTCATGGTGGAGTCCCACCTGGAATACCTGGTGGAAGACCAAAAGATTGTCGCCGTGGCAAACGGCCGGTTCGCCTGCGCAGGAGCATGAGGGAAGCCGTATTCTGGAAGACTTCGGCTTGGTAAGAAGACCTGGTTTCAGCCTTGGCGGACGAATGGGCGCCCAAAAGTTGCAGGTTGGGGACCTCAAGGACCAGACGCGCCGCACCCGGGGTACGGGGCTGGGTCAGCGCTGAAAAGGCTAGATGAAACGGCTCTCGGTTTTCTCTGACACGAAGTGTCCGGATAGGTGCAAGAAATGATGGATATATCAGCCAGCACGGCTCTCAGGGATTGCTCAGCTCTGGGCTGAAATCCACTGCTGCCAGTCAGCCGTCTGTCGCCCGGGTGTCCACAAGATGACGGCGGTCCATGCCTGAACACTTTCCTGGGTTTGGCGCAGCAGCATGGCACTGCATTGCCATGAGCGCTGGGGACCCTGCAGGTTCACGGTCAGGTCCTGCTCTTCCGGCAATGCCTGCGCCACCTGGCACCGGCAGCCTGCCACAGACAGGTCCTCTGTCACCCCTATGATTCGGTGGCGGGGCCATGCACCCCACTGGATGCGCATTGGCCACTGCCAGGAGAAGCGGCGCATCCGCCGCTGCTCAATAGGGCGGGGAGCGCTCAGCAATTGCCCGACCACAAATCGGTCGTCCATGGGCATCGTCTGCAGTTCCACGGACAGCTGCCAAATCAGGGGTGAACTCTGCCACTGGACTGTAGCCATCTGGGGCGTGTGAAACAGCAAAGGCGCGCGCTCTGCCAGTTCAAAATATATTTGGTCAGGCAGCCGCACGCGGACAACAGCATCCCACTGCTGGGATCCCACAGTCAATTGGACTGCCAATCCTGGAGATAGAACGGAATAGTTCGCCATCGGGTTCCTCGTTTTCCTGTCAATTGAGCCTGGTCCTTTGAGCCCGCAAACCCTTCGGAGTAGATTTTTCCCGCCCGCGGCTGTTCGCGCGGACACAGCAGGGTCACCAATACCGCATTCTATTGTACGTCTTGCTACCCGGCAGGAAGTACAAAATTCTACAAAATCCATCCCCATGGAGGATGTTTGCGGAAAAAAAGGCCCGGTCAAGTATACGGCGGGTAGTCATTTGGCAGGATGGGCCGTTCTGCGCGGAAAGCTCGCGGCCTTCCCGCCACCGTTTTCTCCCCGGGATTGCCCTGCTTGGGCAATCCGTTTTGCTTGAGCGCCCTACCTTAATTGCGGAGCCCCGTTTCATCCTAGATTCCGGGGGAACATTGAAACATTCTTTAAAGTAGCAAATGCTTTTTAATTTTATAATCCGTCATATGATTCTTCCAGCCCTGTTGGGCAGGGAAAGGGCATTGGTCTTCTTTCGCTGGGTGTTTCGTGAAGGGGGCTATATGGGCGCAGAAGCGCTGAAAGAAAGGCTTCCCCCGAAACCTATAATTCTTGCTCAGAACGATCAGAGCGATCTAAGATCATAATTACGGCTGAATCTCGGATCAGATGGAGACGATTGACGCAGCCGCGCAGCAGTTACGGGTGTCCAAAGCACCATTCGGCGCTGGATTCAATCGGGAGAAATTGAGGACTATCTTGAGAAACAGGGTCCCCCATGGTCCGCAATGGCAGATTCCTGAGGGAGTTCCGGCGCGGCGTGATCATACCTTAACTATCCATGGATTATTTGGAGCGCCTCTTATTGCGGTTTTTGGTTCCAATGATACACAGTCCCCAATACGGCTCAGCTTCAAGGCCGCGTTCTACCTACCCGGTAGAGGTTAAGGAGTACCATGTAGCGCCTCCATCGTTACTCTCCATAATAGACCCTTTGTCCATTTCAGTTTGCCCAGCGAGAAATCCTGTGGTTGAAGTAGAAAAGGATAGGATCGTTGGGGGCATAAAGAAATCTGGAGTGGTCGGTTTTATGGAAATATCATGAGATGTCCACCGACCCGGGTAATTGGTAAATATCAGCCAATGGCTTGACGAAAAGGATTTGACCACCCGCTCGATGATGATAATTAACATGGGAACCTTGACCCCGGGATTAGGGTACCGTCTTCTGGGCTGAATTGAGTGGGGGCGGATTCGTAGTTCGTGAAGCGTTGACACTCATCTTCCCGGTTGCGTATTCCAATTCAGGAGCGGGAAGGGGATGCTTGCGACGGCAATCCGCACAAAACCAGGATATCATCATCAGGGATGGGGATCCATAGGCTCATGGGGAACCCATCCCTTTGATTTGTTCGCCGCAAATCGTGGCGGTGTCGGGCCGGAAATGGGAGGCTCTGGCCGTTCCTTCGCTGAAGGTTCCCAAGATGCTTGCCCGGACTGAATAAGCTCCATCAACAGCTGCTTTAGTCATGGCAAGAAGTGGTTCGCCGCCGTGGCCAACCCTGGGAAGCGGGGAGCCGGATGCGGTAATTCCGCACGTCCGGTTCTGCCGAAGGTTCGCGGCCAAAGAGGTACAGCCAAGCACGAGGCCGCATTCTACCTGCTCCTTCCAGCCGTTCCGGCAGCTGCTCTAACACCAGGCATGCCGGGTCAAGGTATTGGCGAGGACGATATATGTCATGAAAATGGAAATGCCCACTCCCAACCACGCCCAGCGGGGCCACAAGGTGCGCCAAGCCGTGCCGCCGGCCAGACCCATTGCCACGATCAGTACGTCAGATTCGGTGCGCAGCGGGCGGTGGAGGTCGACAAACAGGTCCAGGCGGGGGCTTGTCCAGATGAGGCCGGCCAGGGCGTTGCCGATTAAGAAAGCGGCAGCCAGGGTGCGGGCGATTTTCCAGCGCAAGGCACTGGACTGGTGGGGGAGAAATGCGGCCATCACTCCCTGCACCAAGCGCTCGACGGTGGGGACAAGCACCAGGGCTGCGGTCATGCCCAGCACTCCCAGGACCCACGCCGTCACAATGTGCGGGCCCAGGCACCCGTGGCGGTCAGAGGAGACAATGTCCCGCGTAATCCAGTGCGAGACGACCACGGCGTAGCCCAGGGCGAGGGAGGCGATGGCAGTGGCTTTAAAGAGAATCGCCCAGATGTTTTGGCGCACGCCTTTATACTTCTCTTTCATGCTCTTGTGCCGGGAGTCTGGCCCGCAGCGCTGGCCTTTCCGGGGCTAAGACGCGCAGATGCCGGGAGGTGGCGCCGGGCCAGTTCGATTAACACAAGCCAGGGGCCGATCATGCCGGGCGTGGGCGCGACATGCGTCCACAAGGCGCCAAAGGCCTGGGGGATGGCCCACAGCCACAGCACCCACAACAGTGTGGCGAGCGGCGCGTGGCGCCAGTTTACCAGCCAGGCGATGCCTACCCCCAGCATGATCAGAACGAGCAGTGCGTTGACTAAGACAGGATCATGGAAACTGACCATCACGCTTTGGCTGATGATGCGCTGCAGCCAGGCGGGCTCTGAGCCATTCATCGTCACCAGGCCAAAAAGCTCAGCGAGCCGGGCGCCTTGCCAGAACCCCGCCCCGGGCAGCGCTTGAAGTCCTGCCATCATGATCCACATCCAGGCTACCGCTTGCCGGACCCTGTATGCTACTGAGCCGTCAGCCCAGGACTGCGGGGGGATCAGCAGCAAGGCCGTGCATGCCCCGTAAAGCAGGGCCGTTCCCGGTGTTCCGTCCAGAACACTCCCCGTGCCATTGAACAAGTTGCCAAACCCTTCTCCCATTACCCAGACCACAAGACTCCACGCTGTCAAACCGTAAACGGCGCTGCGGAAAACCTGGGGAGCGTGTTTGGGATTCCACCAAATCACGGCGCCCCCGGCCAGTTCCACGGCTCCAATGGCTAGGGGCCAGATGCCAGGTGAGATGAGCCACCAGGAGTTGCCGGCATGCAAGAGGCTGCGGAGGGCGAATGGCTGCCATGCCTCTGCTACAGGAGCTAACACATCCGTAAAAAACAGCGGGCTGCGGGTCAGCGGCTGAAACATCAAGAGACCGGAAATAATCCATAAGGCGCCGATACAGAGCCGAACCCGCTCGGACCACTGTCGGGGCAGTCCCATGTCTGCTGGCGGGGCCTCCTTTCGTGTTGTGCCCATTTAGACGGGTCCGGACTTTGACCAGGATGCGCCCCCATTGGTGCTGGTCCATACGAGCGGTACAGAGCCGGTCTTGCTCATGACCCACAGGCTGCCGGCCGAATCTACTGCCAACGCCACGTCTGTCCCCTCCGGCAGGAGGGAGCCGTAGGCACTCCACTGCCGCTGACCCTGGCGCCACTGGACGACCCGGGTGCGGCCGGCGCTCGGGCTCAGGGCATAGACCGTATTGCCACGGATGCTGACGGCCGCCGCGAGGTTGCCCGTGATCGTCACGGGCGGAGAGGAAGTCTGCCACGAGAGTCCGCCATTTTGCGTGGTATCCCAGACGAGTGATTCGCGGCCATGCTCCTCTTGCACGATGCCGACTCCACCCTGTAGCGGCCCTGCCCACTGGGGAGCGCCGACAGTTGCCCGGTGCCCTTTCCAGTCGGCGGGGACGGGGACCGGCACCGACTGCCCTCCGTGTCCTGCCGTAAAGTGCCACAGCGAAGCTGTAGGTTGTGCGGCAACCTCTCCGGCAGCCCACAGCGACGACGGATTTTGGGCGGACAAGGTGGCATTTTTGAGCCATGGAACGGTGGAGGACACGCTTGTCCACTGCGCTCCTCCTGTGGTGGTCTCCATGAGTGCGTGATTGGCGAGAACCCATGCTTTGCTGCCGGAAGTCGCCGCTAACGGCTGAATGGCTCGCGGCGGAATGGCGCCCGGGACCGGCCAGGGCGCTCCCCAACTTTTCCCGCCGTTTGCCGTCACCCGGACCATCGGATCGAGTTGGAAGCCGTAAGCTCCAATCATCGTCCAGGCCGCAGATGGGCCAATGGGGTCGACCTCCATGCCGCCGCGCTCAGACATCGCGACCGGAGTTGCGGAGGTCCAGACACTGCCGCCGCTTGCGGTCCAGGCCAGTCCCCTATATCCCTGATAGGGGTATAGGGCCCAGCCTTCTGACGCACTCTGCGCGCTTAAGGCGTACGATAAGCCCATGGGCTGCCAGATCCCGCGTCCCAGACCAGCAACCTTGGGAAGTGTGGCTGGAAGAGACTGGTGCAACATCCTGGCCACATAAGTGGCCAGGAGCTGGGAAGTGCCTCCAAGGTAGCGGGTATGCGCGCTCGGGTCGCTGAGCCACGCTTCCTGTCCCTTGGGAGTAATGAGCCAAAAGACATCGGTGTGCTGGATCATGCCGAATTTGGGGGCATGAACATATTCAAAATATTTATGCCAGACTTGTTGCAGCGTCGCGACCGACGGGGAGGTGGCATAGGTCCAGTTGGGCACATGAGTCAGCCCATGCTCCTCGTCAAATGCCTCCACGTCTGCCACACTGTGGTATTGCGGGTTGGCTACGATGCCAATCAGCGCGACGCGAGAGGAGAGTTTAGGCCCCAGAATCTTGTTCATGTCCACCATTTCCTGAGCTTCCAGCGGGCAGTCCAACCAGCAGACCGGATCCAAAAAGGTGATGACTACGGCTTTGCCGCGGAACTGACTTAAGCTGACCGGCTGTCCCGTTTGATTCACTAAGTGGAAATTGGGAGCCGGATCGTGATTGACTGAGGTCATACCGTCTACCGCTAAAGCTTGTGCGGCGGACGCGGACAGTTGGTGTGTAGGCGAATTCACCCACAGGCGGCCTGCGGCCAATCCTACGAGAATGGCCACCGGGACGGCGGCCCACGGCCATAGCGGCCTTTTTGTCGGTTTGCTCATAACGCCGAATGCTCCATGACGGCGTGGCGGCGAGACAGCCAGCCCATGACCGGAAGGTCAACCAGCTGGGCGTACGCGGCCAGTCCGACCAACACGACGACGCCGCTGTTGGGATCGGTCCCCATCCCGCCCAGCACCCCAAAATCCTGTCCCAGCCACCAGGTGGCGAAGGTCACAATGGCGGTCAACCACCAAGTCCACGTTGACCGCGGCTTCACTGCCCAGAGCACTGCGAGCGCAGCGAAGACTGCGACGAGAATTCCGTTCCACAGCCCAGGCTGCTGGGTCAGGAGCCTGGCCCATGCAAACAGAGGAGCGGAAAACACGGCAGGCTGGGGCATTGCGGCCATGCTGGCGACATATGTGGAGAGGGTTTGGCCGTGCCACCAGCCGGACGCAGGCCATGCCTGCATGAAGGCGGCCAGTGCCCATACGCTGATCAGCGCTGCCCGCAAGGCTGTGGCGGCGCGTGGGGAATTCCAGTAGCTGGCGGGAGCCAGAAGAAGCACGGCGGCCAGCATGTACAGTAAAACGGAGCCCGGAGTGCCCGCCAGCCAGCTGCCGCTGACAAACAAGCTGCCGAAGGCTTCTCCTCCAGTCCAGACGACCAAACCCCAGCCCAGAGACGCCCACAGTCCCACACGGCGCCAGACCGTGCCGGCGCCGAACAGCATGGTCAGTCCAATGCCGATTTGCATCCAAGTGGCAAATTCGTTCCAGATCACGGGATTGATGCCCCACAACCGGATGCTGAAATACATCAGCGCCTCGACTAGGGCAGGCTGACCCTGCAGCATGGGCGCGAGGAAACCGCCGATAAAACGTGTAATCATGAGTGGTTGCGCCTGCAGCAGACCGTCTAGAAGCCACAGGGCCCCTACCGCGCGCGCCAGCCATTCATAGGCATGAGGATAGGCTGAAGGCCCGTCCGAGAGCTCGGTGCGTGCTCGGCGGGCCCTCACTCCCAATACAATTGCACCCGCCAAGACAATTAACAAGATGACGAAAAAGGTGTGGTAAAATTCGGCTTCGGCAAAAGCTGGCGGCAATGGGGAACCCATGTTCATAATTTGACACCTCTCATTATGTAGTTATTTTACGTTAGTCCTATGGTAGCACACCATCTGAGCGCATAACACGGTTAAATCTGGCTATTATGGGATGCAAAAGGAAGGGTGTCGTGGTGATGGCCGGAGGGCTCGGCATTTTTTAAGTCGGCGGCTCCAATTTCACAGGCGGCAGGGGAATCGAGGCAGATTCGGCTGGGCCGTTTGGGCGCAATGGCCGCGACTCGAATTCGACCGTCATCGCCAGCGTCGGAATCGCGGCGTCCGGAATGGGGGGCGTGACGAGGAAGACGTAGTCCGCAGCATACCGGTTACCCCGTCCCTCTTTGAATTGGCAATCATATCCCTGAATGGTCAAGCGAACAGCCATGCGCCCTCGGCCGCCGATGAGGCCTTCCAATTGGACCGATATCAGACTGCAATTGCTGTACTGCCGGACATGGGGAATACACACGCGAATGTTGCCATGGGCATTGGACCGCATGACCGGTAGACGCCTGAGATATTGACCTGGCCGAACGCGTTCTGGTGCAACCGGCAGCAACGTCTCCGCAAGGATGGTGCCGTCGGGACGGTCCGGAATGCCTCTTCGGGGACCGCGATACCACCCAAACGGCTCACCCCAGACTGCGTAGCGGCCATCATCGGCGACGGCGACCACGATATAAAGCCGCCTAGACCGCACGTACTCGGGATACTGTCCCTGCCACGCGAAGGTACCGAAAGGCGACACCTCTACGCGTCCCATGTGGACCAGGTCCGGATGGTTATAGGTGGCCTTCGGGACATCCGTTCGACCCCAGTGGCCGCCATACACGCCTTCAGAAGGCGCTGGGCGGAAATAAAGATCCACGTCCCGGTAGGCGCTCCAATCGCCGGTAGACTCGACCGCAACCGGACGGCTTTTGATGAAGGGTGCGTGCGTCTGAAAAGAACACAGCGGCGGATGATGCCACATGACGCCCTTAATAGAGAGACACAGCGGGCTGTCCATGCCCACCATCTCCTCCGGGGCATTCGTCTTTCTATGACCGTACGCCTGCACGCTCCAGCAAAGGTGCCAGCCTTGTTGGAAATCCGCCTCCCCACAATCTTATAGACATTCCACTCAAGCGTCCGCAGTCCACTGGCATTGACGCAAAATGGAGTGCGATGTCCCCACGGGCTCGCCGTGTAAACGGCGGACTCTTCACAAATCCCGCGTCTCCCTCTAAAATGGGGGGCGACTTGAGTTCATTTTAAGCGGCGCTCGCGATTTTGGGAATGGAACAGTGCCGCAGTTGGCTGCCCTGCGGGCGGCCCAGTCAGGAAAGGACGGATGATGGTTCATGGTGATTGCTTATACCAAAGAAACGGTTGGCAGCGTAGAGGATGCCATCGAGAAAGTGGCCAAGGCGGTTGAGTCTCAAGGTTTCAAGGTGCTGAATCAGTTGAACCTTGGGCAGATACTGGCTTCAAAAGGACTCGACCGCGATCCCATTATCCAATTCGAAGTCTGCCATGCCCCATCTGCTTTTGCCGTACTCGAGAGCAATGTGGACATCGGACTGTTATTGCCCTGCAAAATCAACGTCTACCGAGAGGGTCAGAAAACATATATTTCGGCACTCGACCCCAATGTCATGAAGGTGTTCTTCACGGAGCCAGACATCCAGCGCGTAGCGGATGAAGTGCGTGTCAGTCTGAAAAATATCGTGGACCAAGCTGCTCGCTCTTGACAATCCCCTCCCTGAAGAACGGGGATTCTTGCGAGGAATCGGCTGACGTCAACTGTACTCGCTAAGGGTGGGCCAAACGCCCCCCCGAAGGTGATCGCTTTATATTTCCGCCCTGGACGGCGAAGTTTTACGGCACATCTGATACACCCGCGAGTTCTGGCCGCCAGTTTTTCCGGCGTGACGGATTTGAAAGTGGAATGAAATGCGCGCCTGTTTAAGTCTCAGGCGCGCTTTCCTTAAGGAGACCCACCGGAGCCTGTGCGGCGGAAGATTGGGGCGGTTTTTGTGCATGGCCTGTCCTGCAGCGCCATTGCGTTGCCGTTTGAACGTCCGCATGGCACTTGCCTTGGCTGCCGCCCGTGCGCTAGAACCTGTCAGCAATGACAGATTCGGATTACAGATTACACACTAGGCGCAGTGGCTGATGTCTAGACGGCTGGCATTCGGATGGTTTTGCCCCGGGGTGCTAAGACGGGTCCGCACGACGCTCCCGCAGGTCTCTTATGCTCTTTCCCTGGCTCTTTCTCAAAGTCGGTGATATAGGCTGAACATTGCTGCGGAGAGGCTTAATGCCTATCGTGCTTCATGCGGTAAATCTTCCTCACCGGGTTTGAGAAAGAGCCCCTTCCCTTCTTGATGCCCGAGACAAGAATACACTGATCCCCCTTGATTTCCTTTACTTTCCCCACCCCGAGACACCGCCGCGTGCCTGCTAGAAATATATCCGAACATCTGTTTGATTATTGTCCCCATTTAGCGTATATGCTAGGATTTGACTAGTCGTACTTATCTGATATAAAGGGCAGGGGGGATCTTCATGGAGGAGAGCTTGGTGCCTGTGACGCTGACGGTCAATGGGAAGGCCATCGCGCGGGAGGTGGAGCCGCGCACGCTCTTGGTGCATTTTCTGCGGGATGATGCAGGATTGACGGGCACGCATGTGGGGTGCGACACCTCGCAGTGCGGGGTGTGCACCGTGCTGTTGAACGGCGAGGCGGTCAAGTCCTGCACCGTTTTGGCCGTGCAGGCCGATGGAGCCGATGTGCTGACTATTGAAGGAATGGAAGAAGAGATTTTGCATCCTGTGCAGCAGGGATTTTGGGAGAAGCACGGGTTGCAGTGTGGGTTTTGCACTCCGGGCGCGATGTTGACGGCGTCGTACCTGCTGTCCACTCACCCGCACCCTTCTGAGCAGGAAATCCGCGAAAGTCTCGATGGCCTTTTGTGCCGGTGCACGGGATATGAAACGATTGTCCGCTCGGTCCAGCGCGCCCAGGAGATCATGGATGAGCGCCGGGAGTCCGCAGACCGGGAGACCCGCGCAATCTAACTAATGGATGGCAGGAGGGAGTGGCTGAAATGGCTGATGTTATTGGGAGTGCGCTGAAGCGGCATGAAGATATCCGCCTCATCCGCGGCAAGGGCCAGTACACTGATGATATGAAGATTCCGGGAATGGTCTATGCCTCGATGGTGAGAAGTCCCTATGCCCATGCCCGCATTGTTGCCGTCGACACGGCTGAGGCCAGGCAGGTGCCGGGGGTGCAGGCGGTCTTTACCGGAAGGGACCTGAAAGATGAAGTGGGCATGGTGCCCACGGCTTGGATTCCCCCCGACTCGGATATGAAGATGACTCCTCACCCCGCTTTGGCCTATGACTTGGTCCGTTACGCCGGGGACGCCGTGGCCGTGGTTATCGCAGACACTCCCTATATTGCCCAAGACGCCGCGGATTTGGTGCGGGTGGAATATGATGCGATGCCAGCCGTGACCAATCCCCGCGATGCCGCGAAAGAAGGGGCGCCCCTGGTTCATGAGGATATCGCTGGCAACGTCGCCTTCCACTGGAAGGCCGGTGTGAGCGTGGACGAGGTGTTCAACAAGGCGGAAGTGGTGGTCCGCCATGAATTCCGCCAGCAGCGGCTGGTGCCCAGCGCCATGGAGCCGCGGGCAGCTGTCGCCCAGTGGAACGCCGCTACGGATGAGCTGACGGTGTGGGTGACAACCCAAAATCCTCACATTCACCGATTGCTGATGTCCGGCATGCTGGGAATCCCTGAACATAAGCTGCGGGTCGTGGCGATCGACGTGGGCGGAGCTTTCGGCAGTAAAATTGCCTGCTATCCGGATGAGGTGATTGTCTCCTGGGCGGCACGCAAATTGAATCGGCCGGTCAAATGGACTGAGACCCGCTCCGAAAACTTTACGGTGACGACCCATGGCCGTGACCATGTGGAGGAAGTGGAGGTCGCGGGGACTAAAGACGGACACATTCAGGCAATACGGGTCAAATCTTACGCCAATCTTGGCGCCTACCTGTCGACCGCCGCCCCGGGGGTGCCGACAATTCTTTTTGGACTGATTGTCAATGGGGCGTATGCGATTCCCTATGCATCCGCCGAAGTGTTCGGAGTGCTGACCCACACGACCCCTGTGGATGCGTACCGGGGAGCGGGACGCCCTGAAGCCACGTTTCTGGTCGAGCGCATGGTTGACTTATACTCCGAGGCAGTCGGCATGGACCCGCTAGCGGTCAGGAAAATCAATTTGATTCCCGCGGACGCCTTCCCCTACACCAATCCTTTCACCCTGCAGTACGACAGCGGCAACTATCAGGGCGCTCTGGCCAAAGCACTGGAGATGGTGGACTACCAGCAATTCCGCAAGGAGCAGGACAACTTGCGGAAACAGGGCAAGTATGTGGGCATCGGATTCAGCACTTATGTGGAAATGTGCGGACTCGGACCCTCAGAAGTGGCAGGCGCTGTGGGATTTCAAGGAGGACTGTGGGAAAGCGCAACCGTGCGCGTGCACCCGACAGGCAAGGTCACCGTGTTTACCGGAGCCTCTCCCCACGGACAGGGAGAAGAAACGACCTTTGCCCAAATTGTGGCTCAGGAATTGGGCCTGCCCCCGGAGGACATTGAAGTGGTTCACGGCGACACCGCCAAAATTGCTATGGGCTGGGGAACCTACGGGTCGCGGACCACAGTCGTGGGGGGCGCCGCCATTCACATGGCGGACCAAAAAGTGATTGAAAAGGCGCGGAAGATTGCGGCCCACAAGCTGGAGGTGGGGGAAGATGATGTCGCTTTCGATCAAGGCCTCTTTTCCGTCAAGGGCCTCCCGGCGCGCACGGTCACCTTTCAGGAAGCCGCGCTTGATGCGTACTTGGCGTGGAGTTTGCCTAAAGGGATGGAACCCGCTCTGGAAGGCACGGCCTTTTATAATCCGGAAAACTTCACCTACCCGTTTGGCACGCACATTGCCATGGTGTCGGTGGATCCAGAGACTGGGGACATTGAACTGATGCGGTATGTTGCCGTGGATGATGTCGGGGTCGTGATCAACCCGATGCTTGTGGAAGGACAGATTCACGGGGGCCTCGTGCAGGGAATCGGACAGGCCTTGTATGAGGGCGCCGAGTATGATGACCAGGGCCAGCTCCTGACCGGGTCCTTTTTGGACTATGCAATGCCCAAAGCCCGCTTCTTCCCGAAATTTGAAACAGCGCATACGGTCACGCCCTCCCCCCACAATCCGCTGGGAGTCAAAGGGGTGGGGGAGACCGGGGCCATTGCCTCGACACCGGCTATAGTCAACGCGGTGATGGATGCGCTGGCGCCGTTCGGCATTCATGATCTGCCAATGCCGCTGACGCCGCGCAAGGTTTGGCAGGCGATTGCGGCGAAGGGAGGGACTCACTGATGTATACGGCACCGTTTGACTACCGCCGTGCCCATGATACGCAAGAAGTGGTCGCATGGCTTCAAGAAGATCCGGACAACACTAAAATTATCGCGGGCGGCCACAGTCTGCTGCCTTTAATGAAGCTGCGCCTGGCCTCCGTGGCCCGGCTGGTGGATATCAGTCAGGTAGCCGAACTGCAAGGAATCCGGGAGGACATGGGAGGCCTGCGCATTGGGGCGTTTACGCGCCATGCCCAGCTGGCCAGAGATCCGGCCGTGCGGGAGGCTGCGCCCCTTCTGGCCAGCGCTGCCGCCGTGATTGGCGATATGCAGGTAAGGAACCGCGGCACTATTGGCGGGAGTTTATGCCATGCGGACCCTGCGGCTGACTTGCCCGCCGCCCTCCTGGCGCTGAACGCGGAGCTGATTATTGCCGGTCCGGGAACCCAGCGCCGGGAAAGCCTCGACGCCTTCTTCCTAGCGCCGTTTATCACCACTCTGGCAGCGGATGAGGTGCTCACGGCGATTGTCGTGCCGCGCATGGTTCCGGGCGCCAAGAGCACATATCTCAAGCGGCCTCACCCAGCGTCTGGATATCCAGTGATTGGGGTGGCGGCGTGGGTATCCGTTTCCGGGGGCCTGGTCGAGGACTGCCGGATTGCCCTGACGGGGATCGGGCCGGTGCCGTTTCGGGCCGCAAGGTCTGAGCAAGCGCTGACAGGACGTGCCTTCACCCGGGAGGCTATTGCCGAAGCGGCGCGGGAGGTCCGGGGCAGCGGCACGCTCGAGGATGATGGGGATGGCTACAAGAGCCAGTTATGCCAGGTCTATGTATCGCGTGCCCTGGGCGATATCGCCCAGGGGGCTGGCTAGAGGCAGAAATGAGGCGACCAGAGAGCGTAGGTGCGGTCATTGCCGGATTGCAGGCGCACCACTATCTGGCCGGACCTGCTCTGGGCACGGCCGTCTTCCTGAGTTTGAAACTGGAGCGCCCTCTTTTTTTGGAAGGGGAGCCCGGGGTGGGGAAGACGGCGCTGGCTCAGGCGCTGGCCCAGATGCTGCATGTGCCGCTGATCCGATTGCAGTGCTACGAGGGCATTGACCGGGAAAGCGCGCTGTATGAATGGAATTATCCGCGCCAGCTGCTGCATATACGGCTCGGCGAACTGCGTGGGGAAGACCCGCAGTTTACGGAACAGTCTCTGTACCGCGAGGAATTTTTACTCAAGCGCCCCTTATATGAGGCGATCCGGCCCGAGGGCGACCCGCCCGTGCTGCTCATTGATGAAATTGACCGCAGCGACGACGAATTTGAGGCATTTCTCCTGGAGGTGCTCTCCGAGTTTCAGATCAGCATTCCCGAGATCGGAACTCTAAAGGCCACCCAGCGTCCCGTGGTCATCCTGACGTCCAACCGCACCCGCGACGTCCATGACGCACTCAAGAGACGGTGCCTGTACCAGTGGTTGGACTACCCCTCCTACGCGCGCGAACGGGAAATACTGCGCGAGCGCATGCCTCAGATGGACCCGTCTCTCTCCACGCAGATTGTCCACTTTGTGCAGAACTTGCGCCAGCGGCCGCTTGAGAAAGTGCCGGGACTTGCCGAGACGCTGGACTGGGCTGCGGCGCTTGAGGCGTTAGGGGTGCTCGCGCTGTCGGAGCAGGTAGTGGAGCAGACCTTGGGATGTGTGCTCAAATACCGCGATGATATTATGAGCATGGCCGCACCTGAAGTGGTATCCCAAATACTCGGGGAGATCGCCGCCGGTGGAGGATAGGGCGGCCGAAAATCTGTGGATTCTGGCCCGCGCCCTGAGAACCTTGGGATTTTCCTTAAGCATCCAGGATGCGGTATTGGCGGCCCGCTCAGTGGCCCTGACCCAGGATCTGTCGCTTACAGGAGTGCATGACGTGCTGGCCGCCTTGTGGGTGTCTTCCCACGAACAAAGGGTGCTGTTCGACCAGGCGTACGCCTATTTCGCCAGTCTCCTGGCGGGTGCTCTCGACTCCAGCATTCCGCAAGGAGCAGGACCGTGGCTGTCGGGAATTGGCCTGCCCCAAAGCGGCAGGACCTGGGTCAGCTGGATTGACGCGGCGAAATCTTCGCAATTCCGGACATCGGACCGGACCGTTTACAGCCACAGCGGCCGCGCCAGCAGCGAAGAAGTGCTGGCAGGCAGTCAGAGCGGGCACAGTCCGGCGGAGCTCCCATGGGCCCGCAGGCTGGATTCTCTACCTGCCCACCAGGTGCGGGGGTACAGGAGGCAGGATGTGCGCCGCGGCAAGCTGTGGAATTTGTCCAGGGTCCTGCGCCGGAACCGGGGGCGTGCGGAAATTACTGCGCTCTGGCGCCAAAAAAGGCGGGACACCCTGCGGCCTTCGCTGTTTTTATGGGATGCGAGCCGTTCCATGGACGGTTTTTTGTCTATGTATTTTCAGTTTTTGCACCGCCTGGTGCACACGAAAAACGCGGTCGAGGTGTGGACGTTCAGCACCCGGCTGACGGATGTAACCGCGGAGTTGCGCACTGTGGACCCTAAGCAGGCGTACCGCAACGTGTTTGAGAAAGCCCGGGACCTGCGCGGGGGCACCCTCCTCGCCAGTGTGGCCGAGGCCCTGGCAACGCGCACGGGCAACCGCCTGTCCACCAAGAGCGATATCGTGCTCATCACCGACGGCTATGATGCAGGATCGCCGGAAGACTTGGCGAATATACTATCTAAGATGGGCAGGCGCTCGCACCGCCTGATTTGGTGGAATCCCTGGCTTGGCCGCAAGGGGTATGAGATTGCTACGCCGGCCGGGAGAATTCTGGCCAAGCATTGCGACCGTGTGGACGCTTCGGGAACGCTGTCTGCCTGTGTGGCGGCGTGGCAGCGTCTGACCTGAGGCACACGGCCAAGAGGGGAGAAGATCCATGAAAATCGAAGGCCATAAGCTGATTGAAGCCCGCCCCGAGGAAGCGTACCGGTTGTTGACAGATCCGTCCGTTCTGGTTCGAACCATGCCGGGACTGAAGACGCTGGTTCCGGACGGGGAAGGGTCCTATGCGGCCGAAATGGAAATGGGAGTCGCCTCCATTAAGGGAAAATATCAAGGCCGCATGGAAATTGTGGACCAGATTGTGGCCCAGTCTTACCGTCTGGTAATGAATGGGCAGGGACCGGGCGGATTTGTGACGGTCAGCATGCAGGTGGCATTCGACCCGCAGGAGCAGGGCACAGAGGTGACGTACGCTGGCGAGGCGCAGGTGGGAGGCACTGTGGCGGGAGTGGGCCAGCGGATGCTTTCCGGGGTGGCCAGCTACATTGTGAAGCAGTTCTTCGCGGCTATCGCCAAAGAGGCGGCTGCTGAGAACAAGGAGGCATAAAAATGTCCTCTCTCCGGGAGGCGAGAAATATTTGGCGGGTCATGCAAGACGCGCAGGGAGCGGGACACCGCGTGTGTCTGGCCATGATCACCCAGGTGCAAGGATCCGCGTACCGCCGTCCCGGCGCGAAAATGATGATGGCGGACAGCGGGCAGATGGCGGGCACCTTAAGTGGGGGATGCCTGGAAGGCGATTTGTACATGTATGCCCAAGATGTGATGAAGAGCCAGCAGGCCACCACCCGCCACTACGATCTCACAGAAGATGACATGTGGGGGTTGGGCATTGGCTGCAAGGGACAGATTGACGTCATCATTGAACCAGTGGATGTGGCTCATCCTTTTTGGGAGGCTTATGGGGCGGCTCTGGAGGCGGACCAACCTTTCTGCCTGGGAATGGACCTTCCTCAGGGAGAACGCTTTATCCGCCGCGGCGCCAAGGTAACCACCTACTCCGGCCGCCCAGTGGGGGCGGTGGCGGAAGAGGTTTACGGCCAGACGGTGGTGCGCGGCCACATGATTCTGGACCACCTGACTCCGCCCGAGAGACTGGTGGTGGCAGGGGCGGGCCATGATGCCAAGCCGCTGGCCGCCCTGGCGCACCAGGCGGGCTTCGAGGTGAGCATGGTCGACCCCCGCAAGATGTTCAACAATCCCCAGACGTTTCCGTCTGCGGTCGAGTGGGTGGATACGAATGCGCAGGACATTGAAGCCGGCCGGTGGCCAAATGCGTATTGGGCCATCATGAACCACCAGCAGGACCGCGATGAAAAGGCTCTGCAGCTGGCGCTGCGCTCGTCCCCCCAGTACGTGGGGGTGCTCGGACCGCGGAGCCGGACACAGGAGATGCTGCGCCACATAGGCGTGAGCGGGGAAGACCTGGCACGACTGCCGGTGTTTTCGCCTGTGGGTTTCGACTTGGGGGCGGAGACGCCGGAGGAAGTGGCCATCAGCATGGTGGCGGAGATGATGGCCGTGCGGAACCATTGTGCCGGGGGCCACTTGAACGGGAGGGAAAGGATTCACCAGGCATAGGGCGCGCCCAGAGCGCCTGAATGGCTGGGCGCGCCTCCTTTCAGCGCGCCTCCTCGCTGACCCTGGTAGCCCAGCCTGGATTGTCCATCAGATATTGCGGACCGTTGGCGTTCAGCAGCAAGATCAGTTCTCTCTGATATTGGGCATACAGTTCAGGGTTTTTGTCCATGACCCATTGATAGAGCAAGTTGAGGTTGTCGGGGTTGAATCCGCGGGACATGGAATCGGCACGGGTCCGGTAGAGAAAGTACGGCTCCGGGATGACAACGCCCTGACACCCCCGCGACAGCAGCCGGATCATGCTCTCATAGTCTTCCATCCCGTACTCCATCTCCGGGTCATTCAGCCCGTATTCGAGAAAGTGGTCGGTGCGGCAGATGAGGCTGCTGGTGTTGAGAGGATTGTGGTACAGGGCATAGGGCGGTTCCGGATTCCAGGTAGGCCATAATGCGGAGCTCTCCCCGAAGTACTGGGTCCAGGCTCCGACAAAGCTGACATTGTCATAGGCATTGAGAACATCCAGCGCCCGCCGGTAGTAGCGGGGATCGACTTTGTCGTCCGCATCCAAAAATGCCAGAAAAGCCCCGCGTACCCGGCGCGCCCCGTAGTTTCTGGCGGCGGCCAGACCCTCGTGGGATTTGCGGAGAATTTCAACCTGTGGGTAGCGCTGTTTGACTTGGTGCAGGGCCGCAATGCTCATTGCGTCAGTGCTGCCGTCGTCCACGACCAGAATTTCCAGGGCCGGGTCTTGAATCTGCGCCAAGCTCTCTATTGTGTCGAACAGGTAGGTGCCCAGATTGTAGAAGGGCACGACGACGCTGACAAGCGCGTTGCTCTGGGACGGCGCCACCGGAGTGGGGCCGACGGGTCTGATGAACGGGAACTGGCGGGACTTGCGGCCGCTTCCCCGGACCCGCTCGAAATATGCCATTTTGCGTTGGTAGACGGTTTCCGGGTCTGTATGCCGGGCCACGTCCTTTCTGGCGCGCGCCCCCATCTGCTGGCGCTGGGCGGGAGACAACGCCACCGCTTTGAGCAGCTGGGATTCCAGGCTGGTTTCGTCGAACAGGTAGCCATTTTCGCCGTCGGTGATGATCTCCTGCTGCCCGCCGTGTTCTGAGGCGAGAACGACTGCTCCCGACACCATGGCTTCGATGACTACATAGGGAAAGTTTTCGAAAAGAGACGGCACGATAACCGCCTGCGCCTGGCGGTAGGCGGCGGGCAGCCTGCTCGGAGGCACGGGGCCGTGGATGTGGAGCAAACCCTGGCGAATATAGGGCTCGTAGCGCTGTTCGATATGCTTCTTCATGGACATGTTGCGCGGATGGTAGTGGCTGTCCCCGCCGATCATGTCGAGAGGCCAGGCGAATCCCCGGTCCCACATATTCGCCAGGGTTTCTAGGAGCATCAGAGTGCCCTTGAGGTACTGCATGCGCCCGACATACAAAAGTCTGGGCACCAGATTGCCGGAACTGGGCTCTGGCGCAATGTACGGGTTGGGGATCACTTCCGGATTGATCATGCCGAGCTCCTGCATCAGGCAATTGCGCAGATAGCGGCTGGGCACAATCACTCCGTCCGCAGCACTCAGGGAAAACCTCTCCATCTCGCCTACCCAGTACTCGGGAAAACGGTAAAGGGGGGCCCGCTCCACCTTGTCGAGCAGGAACTTGGGGCTGTGCGACGTGACAATGACCGGGACGTCCGCAAACAGCGGGTCGAGTGTGCGCTTGCGCTGCAAAAGGTGCGCGGCGATGCCGGAAAAGTCTTGGCTTTCAATAATGTCGGGCGGGCCCTCCCGGGCAATGATGGCCGCGGCGTGCAGGGCATAATGGTAGCTGAGGCGGGGAGCGTAGCCCAAATTTTCCAGGTGAGGTCCGGATGCATTGGGAAAACGCACGATCCGCAAATTCTGCTCCATCTGCACGTGCACGTCCGGCACGTGGTTGTCCGCGACAAATACAGTGACCTCGTGATGCCGGCTCTGCAAAAGCTCTGCGGTCATATGGCTGTAGGTTGCGATTCCCCCGCCAAAGTAGGGGGGATATTCGGTGGTGAGTAACCAAATTTTCATGGCAACGTCCTTAGATTTGTTAGTAGGCTAGCTGACTTTTGTATTTAGACTATCATATTCCGCGGCTTGGCTTAAGTCCGGATGCAAGCGGCGAGGCGTCCGGGAGCAGAGCCCGGGGCCTCAGTACCGGCAGGACAGCCGGGACCACCCGGCAGACAATATGGTCCACCTGCAGGTCCTCCCCGTCCATATCCAAGGGCATGAGACTGGGGGCTGCGATCTCCACCTCTGCGGACGTCATGACGCTCACCCCCTTGAGCTGAGTGTGGCGTCCCTGGTAGACCTCGATAAAGTGGCGCAGGAAGAATGACCGGGGCACATTGTCGACAAGAACCAGGGTGAGCAGGCCATCGTCGAAGCGGGCGGGGGGAGCGATCCACATGCCGCCGCCAAAATAGCCGCCATTGGCCATGATGACGGCCAGAGGGGAAATTTGGGACGTTGTGTGGTTCACGGTCAAGACTAGGGGCTGGGGGTGAAAGGTGGCATAAGCTTCCAGCGCCCCTGCTACAAACGACATGCGCCCGCCCAGAAACTTGGTGCGCCGGTTGACGATGCGGGCGGTGAGACCTCCCAGCCCGACATCCGCCACATTGGCAAAGTAACGCTGGAATGCGCCGGCTGGCCCGTGTAGGGTGAGGTGCCCAATATCAATGAATTCTTCGGGCCAGGCCAGCACATGGCTCCAGAAGTGCTGGGGGTCCGCCAGGGCAGGGCACTTGGGGTAGAGCGTCCGGCTGAAATCCGAGCCCGTCCCCACCGGCACCAAAATGGTGACGGGCAAAGAGCTGGCTTTGAGGGCCATCAGGCCGTTCACCACTTCATTCATGGTCCCGTCGCCGCCAATGACAAACACGGCCGAGGCGTTTACACTGAAGGCTTTTTGGCTTAGTGCCGTGGCATGCAAAGGGCTTTGGGTATGCCACGTCTCAATATGCAACCCAAAAGCAGCCGCTGCGGCTTGGGTGGCGTTCCACTTTTTTGCGGCGCGGCCGGACCCCGCGCGGGGATTGACGATTGCAATCAGTGGGCCTTGGGCCCACATGGGTAGATTATTGGTGGATGAGAGCATCGTTTAACCCCTGGCTCTGCCGGATTGTCGGGTTGAGAAAAATTTGACGTGGCAGGGTTTCACAAAAATCCGCGCCCCCAACAAGCATCTGTCTGTCTACGGGCCATTGTACCACGCAAGGCGCCCAAGCAGGCGCAATTTTGACCGCAGGCCAGCAATCCCGGTAATGAGGAGGATCTGCTACACACGGGGATTTCCGTAAGGCGGTATCCATGGGGAGCTAAGTGCGGTAAGGTAGAATCAGGGCATTTATAGGGAACATTTGTGGACTGTTTCATGCAAGACTCTCAGGAGACCCAGTCTGGGAGCGGCATTGGGAAGGGAGAGCTGTGTATGGCGCATCCGCTTTTTTACGGATTCTTGTCCAACAGTTACACGTCGGCGTTAATTTCGCCGGATGGGGTGGTCGAGTGGCTGCCGTGGCCGAGGTTTGACAGTCAGGCGGTTTTTTGCCGGCTTCTGGACAAAACCCGCGGCGGCTTTTTCAGTATCCAGCCGGAAGAGGACTTCGAAAGCCAACAGCAATATGATGACAATACCAATATAGTTGTCACAACTTTTCACACGGCAAAAGGAACCGCGCAGGTGCGCGACTTCTTCCCTATTGGCCGTCTGGCACTGTGGCGGGTTGTGGACACCGATGTTCCTCTGACACTGGTTTGCCGGCCGACTTTTTCATTCGGGGCGGCAGGATCAGCTTATGAAATTACTGATAACGGAGCCATTTTTACTCACCCTTCTGACAGCGAGGTGGTGGTGCTGACCATTGAGGGGACGATGAAAAAATTGTCCCGGCGTGATCATTGGGAAATCGGGCCGGGCAAGGTGGTGGTGGTGCTCCGCTATGCGCAGGATCATGAGCGTGATCGCGCAAGGTTGGCGGAACCCGTGGCTGAGC
>DAHWJO010000129.1:0-10075 GCA_027344105.1 Sulfobacillus sp. | reverse complement strand
GCGTTCGGCGCCCAGAGGGCCAGCCGATGAATAATGGAGCCAGTCGCCATCACGATTAGGGAGCGGCTCAGTTTGCGAATCATCCTTCCCAAGCTCTCGTGGGCCCCTGCCCCCAATTCAGGACAGATGGAAATGGGCAGCACAGGGACCGACGCTTGCGGGAACACATGCAGCAAGGGCGACCACGCGCCATGGTCCAACCCCCACTGCTCCGTGACTTCCGCCGGAATTTTTTCTGCGGCGCACAGGGCCGCAAGTTGTACGGCCACGTCTTTAGCCCCCTGCGGACGGTAGCCCACCCGGTAAAACTCTTCGGGGAAACCGGAAAAATCGTACAGCTGCTGTAAAGGCGCCTGAGCCACCAATCCGAACCCCCCGCGGGTCACAAAGTGCGGGGAAATCACGATAACCGCGTCAACGCCTCCCGCCAGCCAGTCTTCTCCCGTCTGGCGCAGTGCTTGTTCTGTCGTGGGATGACGCACACCCAGGTCTCCAATCAACGTGGGTGTATTGGGTGCGTAAAGTCCTTCCAGCATGGGCCCTCTCCTTTTTTTCACGCGGCCAGCGAATCTGAGACAGTGCTCGGGAATTTTCCTTAGTGTATCAGGAAATGTTGCCGGCCCGCCATATGCGGCTAAGCCAGATCCCGCCGTCTCCTCCGGAACTCTGACCGGGCCATGGTCAATTCGACAAAAAAACCATAAATTTATTGCAAAATTCGACCGCTAGGCAGGAATTCGACACCACTAGTGCGAATAGTATCGGAAAGCATGGTGGCGCGAACTGTTGTCGCCACGTGTTTGAGGTTCCGGTTGCACCCTCGTGGTCTGCATGGCGAGAGCCAGTGTGCACGTCTCACTCTTAAATTATAAGGAGGGTTTTGATTGCGTATCGCGACTGGTCTCCCCCGAAAAGTTCTGTGGATGACGTCTTTGGCCCTGGCTGCGTTGGTCACAGGGTGCGGCACCGCCAGCGCCCCAAAAGCCGCGAGCCCTTCCACAACCGCCGTAGTGGCGCTGCCGGTCCAGGTGCAGCCAAGCTGGTGGTTCCCCGTTATTTCGAGCGCGGACTACGGCGACTCAAACTTTCAGATGAACGTCATGATGTACGTGCCCCTGATCCATATTTCCCGGACAGACGGGATCGACTACCAGCGCTCGCTGGCACAGTCTGTGACCTATAATGCGGCGGGCACGCGCTACGTCATCACCCTCAACAAGAAATGGCACTGGAGCAATGGACGTCCTGTGACTGCCAAGGATGTCGTCTTCACCTGGGACATTTTAAAGGCTGCCAGCACAGGAGCCGCCAATCTTCCCTGGGGATACGGGGGTGCCGGGTCGGGAGGCGTGCCCACGCGCTGGACCTCAGTAGAAGCCCAAGGTCCCGATACGGTGGTGGTCACTCTCAATACGCCCTCCAACCCCAACTGGTTTATTCATAACGGCTTGGCGCAGATAGTGCCTGTGCCGGCCTCCGTCTGGAACAAAGACCCCAAAAATATGACCGCCGAGCTCAAGTACATTCTGTCCGTCGCCAATTCCCCGCAGCAAGCCGTGTATCACGTGGTCGACGGACCCTACCAGTTTGACCAGATGAAGCCCAATGACTTCTGGTCATTCACTCCCAACTTGGGCTACGACGGCCATAAATCCGCCCTGCACAAGGTCATTTTCCAGTACCAGAGCTCCGCGGCCACAGAGTTTTTAGGGTTGCGCAAGGGAATTATCGATGTCGGCTATCTTCCCACATCGGAATGGAAAGCACGCAAGCAGCTGACATCAGACCGCATGACCACTCCGTACCAATTCGGATTTACCTTTCTGCAGCCAGACTACAATGCTAAGGCACCGGGTGGGCTAGGTCCTGTGTTTCAGAAACTGTACATCCGCCAGGCGCTCGAAATGGGCATCGACCAGCCCGCGATGATCCAAGCCTTCTTTCATAATCAGGGCGTGACGGAAAATGACCCGATCCCCTCCGAGCCGCGCACAGTCTTTTATGACCACCATCTTCCCCAGCTGATCTACCCCTTCAATCCCCAAGCGGGAAAAGCCCTGCTGGAAAAACACGGCTGGCGGATGAATAACGGGGTGATGGAGAAAAAAGGCGTGAAACTGTCCTTTACCCTGCTCTACGTGTCGGGCAGCAGCAGCGCCGCCAATATCGTGCAGCTGGTCAAACAGGACTGGGCGGCCGAGGGGGTGCAGATTTCCCTGCAGCCTGGGCCTTTTGACCAGGTTCTGAGCACGGCGCAACAATCCGACCCGCAAAAGTGGGATATGGCATTTTGGGGCACCAGCAGTTGGACTTACGAGCCGGATTATTACCCTACGGGGGGCAGCTTCTACCTGTCGGGCGCCGGAGCCAACCAAGGCGGCTACGACAGCCCCACCATGAATCAGCTGATTATGCATTCGTATGCCCCGGGTTCGCCCCAGCAGATTCAGACTGCGCTTGATGCCTATCTCAGCTATGCAGCGCACCAGCTTCCGGTCCTGTTTCTGCCGTACACGCCGACAGTCAACGAGCACGCGGATGACATTCACGGCACCGTGTCAACCTATAACCCCATTACTACATTTCTCTACCCTAATCTATGGACGGTTTCCGCCCAGTAGGAAGACCAGAGGCAGAGGCCGGTCGCCTCTGCCTCTCTTCTGAGCATCCCTTCCGGTCACTTTATCTCCCATAAAACCTGGCTGCGGACAGCGTGCCCAGGCTCCAGACGCGCCATGCCCGTCACCTCTGGAGACAGCGGCAGATTCGGCGCATTGTGCACCCAGGTATACGGTTCAATGCTGAGAAAATTACTGTCCAGACGCGGGCGGTAGAGCACCCACTGAGTAAACGGCGGGGGGCATGTGAGCCGGGCCCGCAGGCCGCCAGCCTGGTCGCAAAGCTGCACCTGGTTGGGCCCAGGGCCTGTCACCCTATAACAGGTATCACAGACAAGGTCTGCAGCAGCCCGACCGCTGTCCAGGCCCTGCAAAGTATGTCCGGCCGGCCAGAATTGTCCCGTTGGCATCAAGTCCCGGCCCATTACCCACTCTTTTCCCTCCGGCAGCCTGACAGTCCACGGGCGTTCCAGCAGCACGTTCATGTGGAACCCGAGACCGAAAGGCACAAATCCGTCTCCAAGATTGCGCACCTCGACTGTGATTTCCACGGTGGTTCCTACCGTGTACTCTACCGACACCGACAGCGGCTGTCCCATCATCTCTTGCAGGCGCGCGGCGGTCGAGGCCGCTGGAGTGAACCGCACGTGGCCGGGAGCCGACTCCACACCTGGATCAAATGGCGTATTCCACAAAAACCCGTGCAGGTGGTTGGGGCCGGCCGAATCGTTCCGGGGCCACTGCCACACAGTGTTTTCCACCCGGCAAATGCCGCCGGCAATGCGCCCAGCGGGAAAGAGAAGAGGCATGCCATAAACGTACGGCTCCTGTGCCAGAACCTGTGGCCCCGAGGGCACCCGCAGCAATTGCGTGGCCGACGGCCGGTGAAACAGCTCGATCAAGGTGCCCCCAAATCTCGGGAGCCACTTCAAGCGCCACTGCTCCGTTTCCAGGATCTGCGCCGGTCCCCATACGCCCCAATTCTGCTCCGCGATTCGCACAAACAGCGCCTCCTTTTATGAGATGCGCCGTAAAACTTCGCCGTTCAGGCAAAGATATAAGGCGCTCGCCGTCAGGCGAAAGTTTTTCGTGCCATGCTATGCTCTGGCCGCTTCGTGATATCTTACCGACGTGTTCGCCCTTTGACAATGGGATGCGTAGGCGGCTGTCTCCCGCAATCGCGGGAGACGAAAAATGTCTCGCACCGTCCAGACCAAACATTCGCAGGATTCGGTGAACGATTAGTCCAAGAACCAGAGACCTGCGGGGGGCGTGTGGATCACCCCTTGCGAGTCGAGTTGACGTCAGCCGGTTCCTCGCAAGATCCACTTCTTTCACGGAAGGGCCGTGTCAATCAGAAAGCACGGTGAAGTCCCCGGGCTGGGTGGTCGACAGGCATGATTCCCGGAGGGTCCCACCCCTGCTCGCTATACAGGGCGCGGAGTTCCCTCTCAATGGCCGCCCCATCGCCCCAAGCTCCCAAGGCGATGACGGACCCGCCAAACCCCGCCCCCGTCAACCGGGCGCCGACACCTAGCTCCTTCAACCGCGCCACCGTGGCATCGAGCACCGGAGTCGACACCCCGTAGTCATCCCGCAAGGACTGGTGGCTCTCCCAAAACAACTGCTTGACGCGGTCCCAGTGCTTCTGGGCAGCAGCCTCCACCGTTTCCAACACCCTGCCGTTTTCAGTCACCACATGCCGGCCGCGGGCCCGCAGCACGGGGTCCGGGATCTTCTCCACTTCGTCTAAACTGGCCTGGCTCAAGCAGCAAACCTCGAGTCGCCGGCACGCTTCGGCCGTTTCATGCACCCGCTCCTGATACCCGCTCGACGCCAGGGTGCGGGGGCTGTGGGTGTCGATAACCCACAGGCACTGACCATCATGAGCGTAATCGAATGCTACGGGGCGGGCATCCTCCTTACCGGCATCAATCCATAACGCGTAATCGTGCTGGGCTAAGACAATGGCCATCGGGTCCAGAATGCCGGAATCCACTCCCAAATAGTCGTTCTCGACCTGCATAGCCTGGTGAATGAGGTCGCTTGAGGATGCTGGAACGCCCTGCCAGTCTCTGGCGGTAGCCAGCAACCCTAAAGACAGCGCCGCAGAAGACGACAGCCCGCTGGCCACAGGAATCTCCGTTGCCAGCCAGAGGTCAGCGCCCCGGGAGACGGCCAGTATTTCCCACACCGCTGCGATGAAGGCAGCCAGCCCCGCCAGCGGCCTCGGACCGCGAATCATGTCCTGGCGTCGTTGGGCAGTCAGACTCCAGTGTTCCTGACGGTAGTCCGTGGCCACATGCACCATAGAGTCCTCACGCCTGCGCGCGGCCACCCAGGTAGCATAGGGCAGGGCGATAGGGAGTGCATAGCCTCCCTGGTAGTCGGTGTGGTCCCCTATCAGGTTCACCCGCCCGGGCGCCACCCACACAGACTCAGGGGCTTCCCCGTACAACTGAAAAAATTGCTCCGCCATCTGTGCAGCCGTCACCGGCAATTTATTCTCCAAGCTTTTCTTCCTCCTGTTCTTCCCAGTCAAGGGCAGGCTTCAGCCGCTCCCTCACCTGTTCAGGCACCATGTCCACCACGAATGCGCCCATGGCCAGTTCTGATCCGGCAAGATATTTAATTTTTCCGCCGCCCCGGTCGATGGGCATAAAATCCCACCGCAGATGATAGGGTGCCCGTGCCGCAGGTGTCTGGTACAGAGCCATTACCAGAGCCGTGCGCATCCCGAAGAACCGGTCATAGGCGCGCAGGAGTTGCTGCATCATGCGCGCTCCTTCTCGCTGCTCCTCCTCACCCAATTCTCCGAGGCTCCCTACATGGCGCTCGGGAACAAGATGGACCTGATAGGGCATGCGCAGCGCCCACGGCACTTCGAGACGCCAATACTGGCCCCGTGACAGCACCAGAGTGTCGGGAACATCACGGCACAGCGGGCAGGTGTGTGCGAAATATCGGAGTTCGGTCTGGAGGCGCGGCGGGATATAGGGATAAGCATAGATTTGGCCGTGGGGATGGCCAATGGTGGCCCCCACCTTTTGCCCGCGGTTTTCGAATATGAACACCGCCCGCGTCCCCGGCTCCTCCTCCAAATCATGGACACGGTCCGCCCAGACTTTCCAGATCAAGCGGGCGCGGGCAGGAGGCAGATAGGCCAGGTCGTCATGGTGACGGGGAGAATACACCACCACTTCCGCGTTCCCGGGATGCCGAAAAGCGGGAAACTTATTTTCGAAGACCGCCACATCAAACGGCAGTTCACCGACTTCCGACGACGGGCCGGGACAAAAGGGACAGATCATTTCGAAATCCGTCACAGGACGGGACTGGCGGTCGCCATTGAGACTCACCCACTCGCCTGTCAAAGCATCTTGGTGCAGTGTTGTCATAATGAGTCCTCCCGGGTCTTCAGGTTCCCCCACAAGGTGGCCGCCTGGCTGTTTGGCCACCAGCCCAGCTTCTCCCGGGCGGGCCCCGTGTCAGCCTGCCAGTGCCTGCTCCCGCTGCCAGCATGGGGTCCCCACACCGGCATCACACCCTCAGGCAATGCCGCAAGGCTGCCCGACCCGATATCGAACACAGCCGAAGAGGTCTTGAGGGACATGACATATTCCTCAGCACGCACAAAAGCGTTGACAGCATCGTCTAGAGGCAGGCTGTCGTGCTGCAGCACTGGCCCCGCCGCAGGCACCACAGGGCCCCCCCAGAGATCGGATAGCCCGCGGTCTTTTGGCGCTAGAGTTTGGAATACCCTCAAGAGAGCCAGGGGCCACTGCCCGCGGCCAGAAAAGAGCCTCAGCTGCTGTTCAAGCTGCCTCAGGTTTTCCCCATAAATGGACAAAGGGGCAAGGCGAGCCGGCTCCCGGTAATCCTCCACACCGTAGACCGATGCATGCGACGCCGCAACCATGGGAGCCCCGCCCATTTCTTCCAGAGCATTCAGCATCGCCATTCCTTCGCCCACCGTCCGGGAAAAGACGGCCCGCAGGTCTGCGGGGTCCACACGGTCCAAGGACGCCGTATGGATCACTGAGCGGATGCGGTACTGGTGGGCTAACACTTCCCAGATTTCACGCACCGCCACGCTGCCCTGAAATACCCTGTGCGCCCCGGGGTCCTGGCGGCCATCCCGGTCAATGACCGCCACCACCATGCCCTTTTTCCCTAGAGCGCGGGCAATGCCGCGGGCCAAAGGATTGGACCCGGTTACCACCGTCACCAAGGGGAGGCGCGCTGGCGCCGGTGTCCCGTCCCCATAATAGAGAATACGCCGGCCATCACCCAAGAGGTGTTGCCGTTTCACCATTGTCTCAGCCATGCATAGTCCCTCCCGCCGGGTCCCCGCCAGGGGCCACCATGACCTTTACCCCGCGCCGCCGCAAGGTATCCATGTGGCTGTTGCTCGGGGCGTGCTCGCCAGTCACTACCGTGTCGATGCGCTCTACCGGTGCTATGTGTGCTAGGGCCCGGATCCCCCACTTGGTGTGGTCCATCACCACAACCACCCGCCTGGTGTGCTCAATAAATGCCTGGTCGATGGAGGCTTCCTGTATGTTGGGAGTGCTGATTCCCTGATCCGGATCCAGCCCGTGCACCCCTAAAAAGAGCAAGTCAGTGTATAGATGCCGAATCGTATATTCGGCGAAAGGTCCCACCAACGCATCCGAAGGCGTGCGGAAATTTCCGCCGCTTAAAATAATCTGGCTCCATCCCTGCTGCTGCAGTTCCATAGCAATATTTGTCGAGTTGGTCACAAACGTCAGTCGCTGGAATCCTCCCAGCTGCCGGGCCACGGCCCAGGTCGTCGTGCCGGCCGAAAATGCCACCGTCATATCCGGTTCGATGAGTGTGCGCGCTAGGCGGGCAATCGCCTGCTTCTCGGGCAGGTAAAGCCGGCTCTTCACCTCAAAAGTCAGTTCTTCCGCACTCATGTGTACCGCGGCGCCTTCGCCGACACGCGCTAGGAGCCCTTCATCGCGCAGCGCACGCAAATCGCGGCGCACCGTCATTTCCGACACCGAAAGAAATCGGGCTAGGTCAGGCACAGAGACCGTGCCGTGCTGCGCCAGCCATGTCAGCATTTTTTCCTGCCGGTCTCGCGGCCTCATGGGGATCACGCTCCTGCTGTCATTCTATACGACGGTCACAGATTTTAACAGCTATAGGATACATTTTGTTACGCAGCAGATGGCGGCTCTTTAGAATAGGCGGGGCAGATTTGCTATGATAGGAGCACAATTTCGGCGCGCCTTTTTGGTGCGTCATGGAGGACAATTAATGAACATTTGGCTGTTAACCACCGAATTTCCCCCTTATTTTGGCGGGGGCATTGCCACTTATGCCCACACCACCGTCCAAATTCTGGCTCAAAAGGGACATACCGTCACCGTCTTCGTAAATGACGACGGTGTGGACAGCATGGTGACGACAATGCAGGGGACCGTGCGCATCGTGCGTTTCCCCAACACGGCCGGGCCCCGTCTGGCCGCCTTGGGCCCGACATCGCGCCTCAGTTACAACTTCGCTTTGTGGACCGCCCATTTTGTTCAGCTCGAAGGGCCTCCTGATATCATTGAGAGCCAAGAATATATGGGAATCGCAGCGCACCTGCTCCAGCGCAAGCGCACTCTCGATCCGGTCTTTGCCAACATCCCGGTGGTGGTGACGGCCCATAATCCCAAATTTATTTTGGATCCCATCGACCGCGCTCCCACCTACCAGTTTCCGGACTACTGGACAGGGGAAATGGAACGATTCTGCCTCTCTGCCGCCGACGGCGTCATCTCTCCCAGCCACTACCTGCAGGCGGCGCTGATGAAGGACATGCCCCACCTCCATCCCGAAGTCATCCCCAACCCCTACATTCTTCCTGCCCAAGAGTCCCGGACACAGAAAAGAAAACTGCTGTACGTGGGACGTCTGCAGTATTTTAAAGGCATTCTGACTCTGCTGGAGAGCTTGGCGCCCCTGTGGGATCAAGGATTCTCCTGGCCGCTTGAGATTGTCGCGGGCGACAGCTACTTCTTCCCCAAGGGCGAGATGATGAAATCCTATATCCTGAGGCGCTACGCCCGCTATTTCAAAAAGCATCTCATCCGCATCCACCCAGCTGTCGCGCCGGCAGCCCTCCACCAAATCTACGCCGAAGCTTATGCTCTGGTTCTTCCCTCAGTCTTTGACAATCTTCCATATATTGTGCTCGAAGCGATGGCCCAAGAATGTCTCGTCGTCGCCACACGCCGCGGCGGCCAGCAAGAAGTGATCGAAGACTCGGTCAGCGGCATTCTCACGGAACCGGACGCCATGTCCCACGCCCTGCAGCAAGCCGTCAGCCTCCGGGCGGAAGATAGAGCGGAAATGGGGGCCAACGCCCGCGCGCGAGTGGCCTGGTATACAGATCCCAACAGGATTTACGAACAGAAAATCGCCTACTTTAAACAGGTGGCCAATCAGAAAGCGGTCCGGATTTTCCCCTTTCTGCGGCGTGATTTGCCGGAACGCACCACGGTCTCCGGGGCCGATAGCTCTTTGAGCGTCGTGATCCCTTACTACAACTTGGGCCCGTACCTGCTCGATACCTTGAAGAGCTTGGACCGGGTGCACCAGTCCACACCCTTGGCCATTATTGTCGTCGACGATGGGTCGACGGACGGGGTGAGCATCGCAGCGCTGCGCAAAGCCCAGCAGCGTTACCCGTACATTGTGATTCACCGCACGGCCAATCACGGGCTGGCGCAAGCCAGAAATTTCGGCGCACAGCAGGCCGCCACGCCCTATATCGCTTTTCTGGATGCCGACGATATGGTCGACCCGCGCTACTATCCCCGCGCGCTCAGCATTTTGCAGCATTATCCCAACGTCAGCTTTGTCGGCTGTTGGGCGCAATATTTTGGAGCGGACCAGCAGATCTGGCCCACATGGAATCCCGAACCGCCTTATGCGCTATATCACAACCCGCTCAATACCAGCGCCCTGATATACCGGCGTGAGGACTTCCTCACCTGTGGCCAGAATGATCCAGAAATGGAATACGGGATGGAAGACTATGAAAGCATGATCCGGATGATTGGCCAGGGGTGTCGCGGCGTGTCGATTCCTGAGCCCTACTTTTTTTACCGCGTCCGTGCTGGGTCTATGTCCCGGGGCTTCAATCCAGACAATCAGATGTTCCTATACCGACTCATTGTCCAGAAGAATCCGGACATCTTTGCCCGGTACGCGACCGACCTGCTCTATCTATTTAATGCCAACGGGCCGCAATATCTCGTGGACAACCCCGGGCAGCGGAGCCCCACGGCAACGCGCTGAACAGCCTGACGTCCTGGAGCATTCGCGCGCCAGACTGATTGGCCGCGCGAATGGCCCCGCGTGCCGTGGACGTTTGGGTGGGCCACTGTCTATGTGGCGGGATCGCAAAAAACAAGCGCCTGAGATCCTCATAGCTAAAG
>DAHWJO010000128.1:0-10329 GCA_027344105.1 Sulfobacillus sp. | reverse complement strand
CGGCAACTCACCACGGATTTGGCCCAGGACACGGTGCCCAATTTCGTCTGGATCTCTCCCAACTTTGTGGACAATATGCACGGATATTCTTCCGGACCCGGCGCCTACACCTTTCAAGGAGCAGGGCCTGGCGGAGCCGGGGCTCAGGACACCAAAGTCGAGCAGTACAGCAATAGCTTTCTGGCGAAATGGGTGCCGATGATCATGAACTCCAAGGCGTGGAAGTCTGGGCCATCCGTGCTGTTCATTGCGTTTGACGAAACCAGCTACGATGCCAGCATGCCGCAAAACGGGGACTGGGTCTCCAACAAGGGTGTCGCGGGCAGTCCCGTCGTGCCCGCCGGCACCAATCTGGGCAATAGCCAGTTCCCGTTTCCCGGCGGTGTCGACGGCGGAGGCCATACGCTGGCGCTGGTGATTACCAATCCCCCGCACCCAGTCGTGTCCCGGACGCCGTATAACGAGTACTCGATATTGAAGACGATTGAGAAAGGCTGGAATTTAGGATACCTGGGGAATGCCGCATCTCCCGCGGTGCGCACAATGAGCGCCTTCTTCCATCGTCAGGCTCACTACCATTATCCTTATAGCGACCGAATGCGGCACCTCGCAGGCACCGAGGCCCTCGCCGCCCAGGCTACCCCGGCGGCGAGCGCGCCAGCCCCTGTATCCACAACGAGTGCCCTGGCGACGATTGTTCCCGGCAGCAATCCCTATTTCACGGAATTCACACGGCACCAGGCGGCGGCCACCCTAGACATTCAAGAAACGACGGGGGCAGCCTTATCGGGCTCCGTGACGCTGACGCTCAACGGTCCGGCTGGTGTCAGTTTTGCCCAGGCATCGAGTCCCGTGGGGTCGACGGCAATCAGCAATCCTGATGCCAATGCCGTGACCTTTGCCCCGTCTTCTGTCACCCCCTCGACGGTGACCATTCCCGTCTCCCATACCGGTACGGCGCCGGCCACCGCCATCATCACGGGGTTGTTGGTCAACGTCCCTGACGGGGTGCCGGCTGGCCCCGTAACGGCTGCCGTCGCATCGGGAGGGCAGTCTCTGGGGACCGTGGTTCTGGGGACTGTCGGGGTGCCGAACATTTCCGTGGCCGAACCGCAGGTGCTGGCGCCTGTCGTCCATCACGGCCACATCACCGTGAACTTCGTGGCCCCTCCCGCCAGTGGGCACCCCCGCTATGTCGTGCAAATCGAAGGGCGGAATCCCACTGAAGGAGGAATTGACCAGGATGAGTACTTTGAGGGCTGGTCAACCTTCAACAGCCTCACGGTTCCAGATATGGCGGCTGAGCTGACGGGCCTAGGCGGCAAGCAGTATTGGGCGCGTGTCGGAGTACTGAAGGGATCCACCGTCACTGACTGGTCGTCCCCGCAGACCTTTTCGGCCCGCATAAAATAACCGAGACATGGTGTTTGCCTAGCACGCGGTGTCTCATGAGGGGCAGAATTGTGAGGGGTAGCCGTTAAAAGTTCCAGAAGAGACAGGGGGGTCCGGTTCAGCCGCCCCTCTGTTTGTTTGCCACGACTGGCAGGCACCGGTAGAACGCTCGTTGGACGGCTCTCCCTCCGCCTCGCTCACAGTGCCGATGAATGGCTGTTTCCGGAGCCGGTCCCGGCAATTCCTGGCCATTGCTGCCGCCGGTTTAGGTAATGGCCTAAGATGCCGGATCAGCTCCATCCGGGCACTCCACGCCATGCCGGCCGGGATAAATATGTCCGGTGCCCTGTAAATGGGCACTCTAAGCTGGCACAGCAGTGCCTACCTGCGCTACTGGAAGATTCCTGGCCGCAGGCGCTTCTCACGCCATGGGGTACTCCGGGAGCTGATCGAGTTTGGCCACAAGAGTTTGCTTGTTGATCTTGCCCGCGCTGGTCAGCGGCATTTTAGCGATATAAAAAATGCGCTCCGGAATCCAGAACTGGCGAATGCGTCCGGCTTCCGCCTGGGTTTGGAGATAGGTCGTGATAGCTTCCGGCTCGATCGGCTGGTGGGTCTGGATTACCGCGACGGGCCTGTCGCCCCACTGTGGGCTAATCAAGGGGAGAACCGCCACCTGCTCAATTCCCTCGATATCCGAGATCATAGTTTCCAGAAAATGCGTGGGAATCCACTCGTCCCCGATTTTCACCGCCTCGCTGAGGCGGTCAACGACCGCGAAAGTGCCGTCGGGAAAACCAATCCCGAGATCTCCTGAGACGAAATAACCGTCACGGTAGCTCGACTGGCTGGCTTGGGGATTTTTGAAGTAGCCCTGCGGGAGCCAAGGGCTCCTGATCCAGATTTCCCCGGTGCTGAGACCGTCGGGCGGCAGCGTATGCCCGTTTTGGTCCCGCACGGTCATCTCCACGGCGGGCAGCGGGAGCACACGGGCGGTCAGGATCAGGGAGCGGTCCACCGATGAGAGGGCTGTGTGGGGAGGGACCGCAGAGATGGCGCTGCCCAACTGGTCAGCCCCGCCGTAAATCACGGACAGCGCAATTTGCAGCTGCTCGGCTCTGTGGGCCAGTCCCGATGTGACAGCCGTGCCGCCTGTCAGCACTTTCAGGGGCTCAGTCAAGGGCTCCGTCAGGGTTTTCAGCAGGGCTTGCAGCTGCGTGGGCACCATACTGCTCCAAGTCACCCCATGGCGGTAGATGAGCTTAGCTTGGGAAGCCGGGGAGACTTTTCCGGCTAGCACCACCGATGCGCCGATATAGGGAGCCATAAAGGGGATGCCCCAGCCGTGCATGTGAAAGAACGGAATTAAAGGCAGAATGACCTCGTTCATGCCCAACCGTGCCGGGGTGTCATGCAGCGCCATGTGGTGAACAATTTGCCAAGAGGTCAGCACAAGGTCGCGGTGGCGGTACAGGGCGGCTTTAGGCCTCCCCGTGGTCCCGGTGGTAAAGCACACCGAATAGGGATCTGTCTCTTTGAGGGACAGGTCGGGCGCGGCAGGCATACCCTGGCTCATGAGCCCACTGAATTCCTTGCCCATAAGTATCTGGCGGGGCACTAGGCCTTTGAGAGAGTGCCCCAGGGATGCAAACTCCGGACCAAAAAAAAGCCACTCGTCTTTGGCTAACCGCACGGTGTATTCCAGGTCATTCAGAGAGAGGCGGAAGTTCAGCGGATGGATGATAGCGCCTAAGAAGCCCAGCGCATAATGCAACTCGAGATGGTAGAGAGAATTCACATCCAGCACACCGACCACGGACCCTTTACGGATGCCTTTTTGGGACAGCGCGCGGGCGAGCTGCATGACCTGAGCCAGCACTTCAGGGTATGGAGTAAATTCGTTGTCCGCCCAAATGCCCTGAGCTGGGTATTTTTCACTAGCCTCAATCAGAATCTGGGGAATCACCAACTGGTCCATGGAGCTCCTCTTTTCATGTCAGATGACAAACCGCCGGATACAGGCTGGAAAGTGACGGGGGGAACCTAGCGAATCTGGAATGAATAGGCAGCGCGGAATCTTCGTGGCGGTGCTAAGACTTTATTCATAGACGAGCCAGCCCCATCTCGCGTGCCTTCCTCTCTTTCAGCATTGCTGCTGCGGGCCACCACCGCGATTCAATCAGTCACTTGGTGTCCGGCAATATCTGAACCGGCTCGGCCCAGACAAGGATGCATTGCCCGCTTCTCATGAAAAAGGCCGCGACAGGGCGCATACTCCTACTGCTCACAGCACGATGCATTGGCATTCCGATTTTCTTTTCACAAATCAAGGCACAAGCACAAGGGAAACGATACGGCTGGAGGCCGAAGCCGTGCAAGAGCAAAACAAAAACAACAATTTACTCCTTTATTATACAGGCAAGATAGTTCGGTCGCTCATAATCGCCGAACTTTGAGTGTTTTGCGATAATGCAGCAGTATCTGCGGCACGGCCCAGGTCAGTCTGTGGGGCTGTCAGCGCTTTGGTAGCGGCGAATCGCCTGGTTCAGGCGCGTCAGCTGGATGGCCAGCGCTTCCCGCTCAGAGGCGGGCCAATCCTTTAAAATTTCGGAATAGGTGGCGTGCCTGGCTTCCCGCATGGCGCCAAATCGGTTTCTGCCGTGAGCAGTCACCGCGACGCGGTGCACCCGGAAGTCTTCAGGATCCGGATATTTTTGGATCAGCCCCTTCTTCTCCATAGCGGATACCTGCCGGCTCACGGTCGACAAGTCAGCGTGGAGCTGGCTTGCCAGGTCTTGCAGGGCCACCGGGGCGCCGGATTCTTCCAACTGGTGAAGAATCAGGTAAGCGGAGCGGTCCATGGTGGCCACTTGGGGATTTTTTGGACGGGTTGCGGTGAGCATGCGGACCAGCACCGCCATTTCGTATTCCAATGCCGCCACGCTATCCTTTTCGATGCCGATCGCCTCCATGGTTTGGCCATGAATTCATGATAGCATTGTGCTGAAAGAAAAGTGGTTGTATTATACAATCAATCTTCCCATTGTCTCTGGTGGACGCAGACAGCGCCGGAAGAATGAGGAGGGTTCGTCATGCTGAAACAGTTTCCATCTGCAGTCTGGGCGACAGCTTTCGCGACGTTTGTGGCTTTTATGGGGATTGGGGTGGTGGATCCCATCTTGCCGCTGATTGGGCGCAAGATGGGGGCGTCTCCTGCTCAGGTGGAGTGGCTCTTCACCAGCTATATTGCCATTATGGCTTTGGCCATGCTGATCTCAGGTGTGCTCGGAACCCGGCTGGGGGGAAAGCGCACGATGCTGATTGGATTGGGGTTGGTCGTGGTCTTCGCCACGGCCTCAGGGCTGTCTCCGTCCATCCTCGCGCTGGCATTATTTCGGGGAGGATGGGGTCTCGGGAATGCCTTTTTCACATCCACTGCCTTGTCCATTATTGTCGGGTTGTCCATCGGAGGCATGGGGCCCGCCATCACGCTCTATGAAGCGGCGCTGGGATTCGGGATTGCCTCGGGGCCTCTGCTTGGCGGGATGTTGGGCGAGATGAGCTGGCGGGATCCGTTTTTTGGCACGGCGACACTGATGGCGGTGGCGTTCCTTGCGACATGGCGGCTCGTGAAAGAGCCGCCCCGAAAAGAAGCGCCGCGCACCGCCCGGGACATCTTCCGGGCTCTCGGAAACGTTCCGGTGCTGACGAACGCGCTCATCGGGTTGACCTACAGTTATGCCTTCTTCACCATTTTGGCCTACTCTCCCTTGACATTGGGGCATCTATCCGCCATCAGCCTTGGCATTACCTATTTCTTCTGGGGGATTTTAGTCGCCATTTCCTCGGTCTTTGTGGTGAACTGGCTCCTGAAACGGATGCACCCGGTGCGGGTGCTGGCTTGGAATCTCCCGTTTCTGGTGATCGTGTTTGCGTTGGCGGGGTTGATGCCAGGCCACCGCCTGCTGTACCTGATTGTGATTTCAGGATTTTTCTGCGGCATTTCGAATGCCCTGTTTACCACCTTGGCAATGGAAGTCTCGCCGTATTCCCGCTCCATATCCTCAGGAGCCTACAATTTCCTGCGCTGGTCGGGCGCCGCTTTAGCGCCGGTCTTTTCTGGATTGATTGGCCAGTGTTGGGGAATGACGGTGCCGTTTTTTGTGGCGGGAGCTATTTTGCTCTGCGGTTGGATCTGGCTTCTCATGCGTGGCGGCTTGCTCCAGTCCGCTATGGCCGCCCAAGCCGAGGCTTAAAGCCCGCCTGACTCCCGCGAAGGCTTAAGGCCCGGGTGTGCTGCGGCCGTCTGGAGAGCAAAAAAGCGGGGGGAGAGAATGAGCGCGTGACCGGCCAGATCGTCACGTGTTCGTGTCAAAGACCGGGGAATGGACTCAAGTCCTTGCAATGCTGTGGGGTAAGATGTCGGCATACCTGAGGCAGGCGGGCTGATGAATTTGTCTTTTGTGGGTTATCAATTGGTCGAGTTCGTCGTCGGTTAACCGCAGTTCCGCTAGAGCCATAACGGCCGCCGTGACGAGATCGCGTTCGTCAGGCGGGACTTGGGGAAGCAACGCCAGCGTCTGCCCAAAGAGCGCCCGCCGGTCGCCTGTATGCATGCACAGCGCCAGGGCCAACCGCAAGCGGTCGGGCGGTTCCCAGGCATGAGCCGCCAGATGCTGGGCCACCATGCCGAGCGCGGCATCGCCATCGAGCTGGGTCAGATAGACATTCTCGATCTGGTAATGAATCACGCCCAAGTCCATGTGATCCGGTGCTTGCGTGACTCCCGCATGGTAGAGCACAACAGTTCGAATCGGGGCTTGATGCTGGGTGGCTAAGCGGGCATCGTAGCTGAGAAAGCGATAGAGCGTGGATTCCCGCTGGGTTTGAAACTCCAGGTGAAAGATGCGCCCATCCATCATGCGCCAGACTGTATCCGCCCGCAGCTCTTTAGCGGGCAATACGGTGGGGAGCAGCTCCGCCAATTCCACATCCTCAATCCCGATGGCCCGCAGGGCCCCGTGGGAGAGGCTTTGGGTCAGGACCTTGAGATATAGATCTTTCTCTGCCATGGAGTCACCTCATCTGTGTCGAGATTATTATACCAAAACGGCATGACACTAGACCATCAGCGGAACGAGAACCGGAGACGGGGGTGGGGAGAGAAGACAGCGCCTCATAGCGGGGGACCCGGTAAGGGCAGCGGGGGTGGGTGATTTTCTCAGGGGATGCCATGGAGTTCCGCACCGGATGGGTCCGCCAATAGGCCATCCGGTGTGGGACGAGGGGGCGCTGTGGCCAGCCGGGTGGCTGGCTTCCATGGTCTGTCCGCAAATAACGCGGGGGGCTATGAGGCGGAGTGCGAAGTGGAGGGTGCCGTGAAGCTAGGTTTGAAATCTGAGCCGACGGTAATGATCATATCCAAATGGGGCACGTCGTGATACGGACTGTCCGACAGCGTGGTGGATCCTGCCGGGCCCAAATGGCTCGCGATCGCCTTGGCAAAATTGTCGTCGCCGGTGAAATTGACGATGGTATTTTGGGTCTGATTGTGGTTGTTGGCCCAGATAACCTCGTTCACGGTATATCCCTGCTGTTTCAGCCAGCTTGCCAGTTTCTGCGCTGGAGCCAGGGAGGCTGTTCCTGTGCGCACCTCAAAGTCAATGCTCTTCTTTTGGGCGGCTGTCCACGGCTGCCCCATGATGAGCTGGTCGCCCAGCAGACCTTCCCACTTGCTGTTGTCGACCCAGTAGTCCAGCTTGACGTGCATATAGGGATCCATCCGCACTGTGGGGGTGCCAGGAATGGTGGCAAACTGCACATGAGACAAGGACACATGGCGCGCGACCAGAGCCAATGCCAGCAGCTGATTGTCCTTCAGGTTGGTGTAGACAATGTCCCGGCGCAACTCCAGCGCAATTTGCGGAAGTTTGGGCAGGTTGGAGGGTTGCAGGAGCTTGTGCATGAGGGCCTTAATCACTTCCTGCTGCTGGAAGGACCGGCCGATGCTACCCATGGGCTCACTGCGGAACCGCGAGAATTCCAGCACCTGCTGTCCATTTAGATGCTGCACACCTTTATTGAGATTGATATCCAGGTAATTGCCAGTGCCGCCATAGTGCATGGCGGTCGGCACGTCTAGGGTGAGTCCCCCAATTTGGTTGATGATGTCTGCGAAATTCCACATCGTGGTCTCCATGTAGAAGTCTATTGGGATGTGCAACATGTTTTGGACTTCTTTGACAGCCAAGGTCGGCCCGCCAAAGTAGTTGGCCTCGTTCAGTTTGGTTTCACCGACGTGGGGAATATTGACAAGGGAGTCCCGGGGAACAGAAAGCACGCTGACTTGGCCTGTCTTTGTGTCCACGCTCACAAGCAGCATCGCATCCGTGCGGTCGCGGACGGTAGGATTTTTGACATCCTTGCCGTTGATGATGCTGAGCGCATTTCCCAGCATGAGGATCGTGACGCGTTGCTGCCCCAGAGCGTAGCCTTTGTTGAGCGCGCTCACCCGCGGCGTGGTCAGGGCATGGACAGGGTCCAGCATCCACCAGAGCCCGGCGGCAATAGCGGCAATGACGGCCAGCACGGCTACAACCAGCCAGCGCCGCCTGCCTGGCTTCATCCGCCACTTGGCGCGCTGCTTGGACGACGAAGAGGATCTCGTGGGTGTCTTTTCGTTAAGAGAATGGGGCATGGCAACCTCCGGGTTCATGTAATGGCTGCGCTCAGGTCTATTGGGTCCGAACACGTTGATCAAACTGTGCGTCATTGTACCACAGTCAGCCCCAGACAATCATAAGAATTCGCTGAAGGTTGTCATCCCGGATCCAGACATTGGGAGTCCGCGTTGCTGCGCGTGGGCTGCATGGAGTTGTTGACAATCCATTCCACGGAGGTATGTCACTCGAATTTCGATTTCCCCCATCGACCTCCACCGCGGTTTCGAAATTTTTGCCGGGAGAAAGTCCTTCCTCAGCATTTTTGCGCTAACGCCCGTTGTGCTGTGTCCTGGTCCTCTTCCAACCCTTCTTCCCGATTGCTGCGGGTGCCGCAATTTCTGTCGCACGGTGCCTCGCTGCCGCTGAGCTTGACTCCAAAATTCCAGTGCCGCTACCTCTTTTTGGCCGCTGCGGACGGCAGTCCCGCGACACCCGTACAGCCAGCATGCTTGTTCACACTTTGTTAATATTTTGGCTTTAGGGTAGGAAATAAGGATATTGCATGGCTGGCTGTAGAAAGGGTTGCTATGTTATGAAGATAGTGCTCCAAGGGGGACTTTGATGGTGGGCAGGGGGTTTCCGTTTATTCTCGCTGTTCGGTGGTCCAGAGTCTTTGGCTCTGCGGCTTGTTTGGCGGCGCCGAAGCTAGCCTTTAAGCACCGTCCCCTGCCAATGCAAGGGAAAAGAGCGGTGCCCTCTCGGGACCCAGAGGCCGGGCGTGCTCCGGGTCACGGACACTACCCAGTATTTGCTGTCCGTACGGCGCCGGCCGACCAGCAAAGTTCGTGGGGAACCGTCTTTTCTCCTCTCTCGCACCGCCCACTCTCAGCAATTTATCTGGCCATTCTCCGCAGTGTCTGGCACCGCCAACCCCGGCTCACAAACTTTAGCAATCCCGCTGCACGGCAGCGGCTGCTCCGCATTGCAGCATGGACGGTGCGCAAGCGAAACGTCCCTTAAGCCCACGGTGTCTTCCCCTCATCTTTCACCCTAAGGGCCCAAAATCCCGGTATTTCCAACTCAGAGCTTTTCTCGCTGTTCATCATTGGCCTGGGGCATCCGGCACGCTGGCCGCCCCACGAATTCTCCAGTCGGTTGAGAACACGCTGCCTGCGGGCGCAGGCCAGTAGCCCGAGCTGTGCCGTGCACTCCTCCGTTTCCTGGCGTTCTCCATCATGCCGGGGAGTTCCGGAATGCCAGAGGGTTGGAACACGCGCTGCCCTTCCCCAGTATTGTGACGGCAAGAAACGGCCGTGTGTTCGGTCGATGACCCGGCTGGCGAATCCATCCCATACTAAAGGAGGACAAGTCAGAATGCCTGAGACTCGCTCCAACGACAATAATCCGGATGCCGTGCGGCAGAAGCGCACGGTGCCCCATTATGCCCGGCTTGACGCCTTGCGCGGGATAGCCATTCTCAGCGTGATCGTGTTCCATGCGTTTATCATCCGGCCTTTCTCCGGACCGTGGTGGATGCGCTTTATTGGACAGGGGGACCAGGGGGTCGGACTCTTCTATATTGTCAGCGCCTTGACGCTGACATTGAGCTGGCAGCATCGCCAGCAGGTGGACCGGGCTCCGGCCAAGGCGTTTTGGGTGCGCCGGTTTTTCCGCATCGCGCCCGTCTTCTATTTGATGCTCCTGGTGTCGGCGCTCGTGACCCGGGGCAACTCCACCGTGGTGCCACCTGCCATGCGCGGGCACATCTTTACGTGGCCCAACTTGCTCACCCACCTGACATTTACTTTTGGGTGGCTGCCGTGGTATCAGAATTCCTGGATTGGCGTAGAGTGGTCCATCGGGGTCGAAATGACCTTTTATGCGTTCTTTCCCCTCATCATCCGCTTTCTGTATCCGGCACTGCGGCCATGGCAGTGGCTGACATTGGGAACAGTCAGCGCTCTGATCTGGCCCTGGCTCTTTCACCACTTGTGGTTTGCGTGGCCATCGTGGGCGACCGCGTTTCCCATTTGGACCTTTCCCGCCCAGTTCATCTGGTTTGGCGCGGGATTTGCGGTGGTGAGCATGCGCCTCAAACCCGAGAATATCCGCTGGGGGGCGTTGTGGCTGCTCTGGGCGCTGTGGATGGGGTGGCACGGGTGGACGGCGCGCACGGCCAATCTGCTGTGGGTGCTTCCCAATTTTTTGCTGGTGTGGCTCGCCTGGCACGACCACGTGGGAGTCCGCTGGCTGACCCATAACCGGATTCTGCGTT
>DAHWJO010000127.1:0-10338 GCA_027344105.1 Sulfobacillus sp. | reverse complement strand
GTAGAGGTCTACACCGCAGAGGAGGGACACGCCATCGTCTACCCCAACCCGCTTTGGTGTCTGGGCTAAGACCTCGGGCACCACTGACGATCACATTGTTTCTCAATTCGCCTCAAGACCGGTAGTTTCACCACACTTAGCCGCTGTTGAGAGCCCTTTCATCTGCCCTTGGGGTAATGTCCTAGATTTCAGGCTGCGTAGGATCCGTGATGGTCCCCACGACAAGCGGCACAATCCTCAGAGAATATCCCGACTCGTTGTCGTATCTCATGCAAGCCTGAAGGGACGATTAACCATGGAGTTCACACCATCGTCTCGCTGTCTCGAAAACGACGGAGCTCTCTCATTCCTAAGATTAGTGGGAAGCCGACCCTCGTAGGATTCCACATGATTTTCCGAAGAGACTCCCGAATTGCCGGAGCGTGCGATGTCTCGCGTTCCACATGAAAATCCGAATACCCGAAATTTTTTCCACACATGATCCTACGAGAGCGAGTGAGAACGCCCGGCATAACTGGGCGCACGCTACCGCCGGTGCAATCATCCGTGGGTCCTTATCCAGGGGTGCAAAGTACAAGTTTAACCTTAGGGTCAGGCGCAGAGCTTTGAAGCATTTCTTGGCTACAGGGACTTAAAAATATTTCCTGTCCATTCGTCTACGACACAATTGGTTGTCGAATTATCAATGTCTTCTAAGCAGAACGGTTACTATAAAGGGGCCAGAGTCAGTCGTAGAAAAAGTTCTCCGCTCGCTGCCTCATTTAGGGCCGAGCATCCGGACAGCATTCAAACCAGAGGCAGCTACCTTTTGCCACCTTCTCTCATTGCGCCGGCACAGCACCTCTAAATGAAATTAGGCTCTACCGTATCCAAGTGGATCTGAAAGGCTTTTCCCCACACTTCCACATGAGTCCCATCCTCGTCTAGAGGATTATCGCTGAACCGCGAGGCGAGCAAGCGACCGTGGGCTTCAGCCTCTTGCAACCAATGCAGTACTGAATTCAATTGAGCGGTCTCATCTAACTGAACAAGTTCTCTCGCCTTTTGAGCCATCAACATTACTCGATGTTTATTGGCTGCTGTAACATTGTTCTTCGAGGGTCTCCAAGCCGGCACGTCATGCGCACTACCGCGTGCTTTCAGCGCAGCGTACAAAGGCTCAGCAATCGGAGTCGCGTCGGAACCAATATATCTGAGTAATCGTTCGTCTCGAATCTGGCCTAAGTCCTCCATAGAGAAATCCCCGATTAAGGAATGGGAGTAAAGTCGAGGAAAGGTGCTACCGCCGGTTCGATCCTCAAAATCCGACAAGCACAATCTTCTGCTTTTGAAGCTAGTGCCGCTTGCGAATCCCGTGGCACCAGCCGCGATGCAGGCATGACCTAGGTCATCCGCGTAATTTATAAATACGGCCTTGGATGACCTTTGAATTACCCGAGACATGAAAAGCAGTGACTGCGCAATTCGTTTACTGGTGATTCGGACACGAGGAGCGTCGGCCTGAAGAACGACCACGTATGCACCCTCAAAATCACTCACTGATATATTGTCTAAAATTGTTTGCAAGAGCGGGTTCTCATGTGGATCGCGAGCAGACAGAAGATAGTCACTGATCGCAACAGTCGCAAACATTGGTTGAGAAAACCGACCCTTAAGGTCGGCGGCCGCGTTCAGCCACTTTAATTGTGTTCCGAACTCGTCATCATCATTGTCGACAAGCGGCGTAGGAACGATTAGGTGCGTTGCACCGAATTCCTTTTGAAATTCTACGCACTCACGGATGACGTTCCGAATATTGTTCTCGTCGGTAGGGATAACCGGGTGCCAATTCACTTGCTCACGTACTTGGGACATCCAATCGCGAGTATTCATCTCGGAGCTGTTAAACGTCGGCGTCTCGACACCAAACCACGGGTATGTAGCTAGGTTTTCGCAGGTTCTAGAGTGCACCGCACCATCAAGAATGGATAAATACATTTGGGGATCAAATAGAAGACACTGAGTATCGGTGAGATCTAAATTATCTCTTCGAGCGGCTTGCTCTTTGTTTATTCCAGATGGGTTGATGACATAGCCGTCTACGTCTAACGAAAAGCCAGACCCCCACCTGTAACCAAGGTTTAATAGAAACATAAATCTCATCTCCTAATCATATTGATAACATCAATGCCAGATTTTGGTCTCATCAGTACATTCCATTGCAACAATCTCATGATAACTCTTTCTAAATTTCGGTCGACATTAATGAGAGAACTAATCGGAGCGATCTTCGTGTCCCGTGAACCAATCAACATCTGGTTGTTGCCAAACGGATGCACGCCAGTCAAGGCTTCGTACGCAACTATTCCCAACGCAAAAAGATCTACACGTAAAGTATAGTTTCTGCGCCCGACCATTTGTTCCGGCGCCATATAACCCAAAGTTCCCATAGTAAGGCCATATTGTGTTATTGTTCGCGCATCCAGATGCTTGGCTAAACCGAGGTCAATAAGGAGAAAGTGTCCATCTGCCCCTTGCAAGACGTTGTCGGGTTTTATGTCACAATGGACCACCTTAGCTTTCCATAACTCGTCAATGGCATTGCATATATCCATGATAAGTATTCCGACTTCCGATTCGGACAGTGCCCCGTGATCGTTAAGAATGCGGCGCAAATCTTTCCCGTGTTCAAACCGCGTGATGGAGTAGAACGCTTGCTTACGGCGAACAGTCAGGTACCCACTTTCTATCAAGGTGACCATGTAGGGCGACTGAACCTTTTGCAATTTCTTCACTTCGAGTTCGGCGCGGGTTAATGTCTGATCAGGCGAGTAAATTTTAATGGCTACCGGCACTCCCATTTGTGATATACCTCTGAAAACAGTCCCTTGTCCGCCCTGAGCATATGCGACTATGTCTTTATACTTGGGTAGAAGATTTTGAATCTCAGATACATCTAATTCAGGGATGAAGGGTGCAGTCATTTTTTCGCTCCCCATTAAGCAAGATGCCACTTAGATTTTGAATCGCGCCTTTGTATGTCGCGAAGCAACCTAACCATTTGAAAGCTATGATCACGGGTGACGGAAGATACAGTTTGCGACGCACGGACCGCAATTTCTATTTTCCCATAGCCGTCTACGGTGAGCAAACCTATTCCTTCGTCACTAAACCGATTCAATACCTTTTCCGGAATGTCCCGTCCATTCTTGGCTAATACTACACAGGAGATGTTCGCAAAGACTTTGTTCGCAACAGCCTGATCCAAAGCCTCCTGCCACTTAGTCAATTTAGCCTCGATGGCCACCATGTAGGGGGGAAGCGCATTTACCCACGCGGTGCTAGTATATGAATACCGAGAAAGATGGCTAACTAAGCCGTATTGGTCAAAAACATTTAAAAAGTTGCTGTGAATTTCCGCGGCAGACATAAAAGTCTTCTGTGCTAGATACTGAATCGACACAATTCGACGTCCAACAAACAGCGATAGCACGTCTAGTTGCACCATTGATAGTTTGCCAAGAATCTTCCCTAAAGACTCCGAAGATGCCAACTTGGCTTTATCAATTGGAGCTGCAACGATGTCGACCACCTTGTTATTCACAGGTAATTCACTTGCATGAGCAAAAGAGTCTGGAAAACCTAAGAGCGACGGTAACCCAGCATAGATGTACGGTATCATTTCTGACTCTAGATCAAACACCAATAGTCGCACCTACCTTCCTCTTATAGTTCGTCTCTGTCCTATGTTTTTCCTGTCACGGCAACCCAGCGATTGCATTTAAATTTTTCTCAACGGGTCCAATTAATAGGCATGTTGTCCCACAGGCACAGCCTTTTATTCTTCACGACGCGTCAGAAGGTTATTTCGGAATGCCCGGTCCAATTTAAAGACCAACGCCGCGTCGAATCGATGGCGGGTGACGTCATCCAACAACTGCCGCCGGGCCGTGCGGTGCCCGATGTCGTTCGCGCTGGCCCTATCCACATATTCTTTAGTAATGCGCCAATCCCTATGGGCCGCACCAATGGGGTCTCGGGGTTTTGCTCCTTGTCCCGGGTGCTTACGCGGGCATAGAGTGCTATACGCATGGCAATATCTCCCTTCTCTAACCCGAAGACCTTCTGTATCGTTCGAGTATAGCCGGTGGCAACAGCCCGGTGCCTCTCTCAACTGCTGTGAGAGATTTGGACCTCCCAAACCTTCGGCGCTTGGGCAGGTTCATCGCCAGTCTGGCTGGAGTCTTGTCGTGTTAGCAACAGACCTTATTTCCCTTTTGGCTCCATTCGCGCGACACTGTAGGTAGTCCATCATCCTTCAAACGTTAGATTTCCGCACGCCCCGAAATTGGTAAGTGTTCATGACCCATTGGTCAGCCGGCGCCGGGGCCCCCACCGCATAGCCTTGAATGGCATCAATGTCTTCGCGGGCCAAGGCCGCAACCCATGTCATCGCTTCTACCCCTTCGGCCAACACCAGTGCCCGCGTTTCATGCGCAGCCTGTACCCACGCTTGGAGCGGTTGTGGTTGGCCACTCTGCCATTTCTTCACCACCGTATGATCCAATTTGACCACTTGCGGACGCAACTGTTTCAACCGACGGCCCGTCGCATAGCCCGTACCCGCATCATCCATCGCAACCGTGTAGCCCTGCGCTTGGAGCCATTGGGCCCCTAGAGTGCCCGCCGGAGACATCAATCCACTTTCCGTAATTTCCCATCCTATCCGATCAGGTGGCCCCCAACCCAGCAACGTGTCCGCGTGAGACAAATGCGCCGCACTAATATTGAGAAAGACGCGATGGGGAAGATCCCGTCCCGCGTCAACCGCCGAACGCAGCGCGGCCCGGTCCAATGCGACAGCGGAACCCGACTCCTGGGCTAGAACCCACACATCCCCCGGTGGACACCCGTTAGGAAACCGTGTGAGGGCCTCATATCCCCAACAAGTCCCATCCATCGCCCAAAGCGGCTGAAACACCGTCTGCAAAGCACCTCCTTCCAACGCCTCGTTCAACGCCTGAAGAGCCCTACGGTCTAACACCCGATTCCCTCCTTGGAATTCCATCACATCCTGATATCGACAAATTTCGTCATGATCCCCCAAGCTCCTTTTTTCTCATCCAATTAATTCCACGGACCTTAGCAGTGAATGCCAACGAAACTTCTTTGGGGAAACCACGCCGCTTCAAGGATGGTCATCCAGATTGAATCTCGGAAGCGGGCCTACAGGGAGAACATCGTATACAGTGCCTACCTCGGTTAGGGAAGTCGGGCAGGCAAAACCTTTCCGTGTCTTTATGGTTTAGTAGACATAGCGGCCCGTCGACACTGTTGCCAGAGTTGCCAGAGCCGGGTGCCGTCATTCGGCACCACCCCCAGGGCACGAGATTGACGATCCACTGCGTGAAAAGTAACAATGCCCACCACTGGGCGTTCTGGAGATCGGTGGCAACAGCCGCTCCAAAGACCAACGCCTCGGCCAGAGGGCCGGCTAAAAGGGTCCACGCTACGGACTGCGGTGAAAGCCCGTCCACCGTGAGCTGCACACCTATGGCCCAACCGCGAAACACCACACGGTGAAACCGCCCTCCCAGTAATCGGGTGATCAAGATATGTCCGCTCTCGTGGGCCACGACCATACTGACCGCCACCATCAATAACAGGATCCTCAACGGAGTGCCTCCCATAATCGACATACCCGATACCCCCCCTTCCCGTACTCATTCCGATTCCAGCCCTTTAGAACGCCGGGTGCGCCTGAGCCCAGAGACCGTTAAACCACGCCAGAGCCTCTGCATGAACGGTGGGGTTGCCCGTAATAAGACCCACTTCGCGGTTATTTTTCATGGAGGTGAACGACAAGTTCTGCGACCCAACGAAGGTCTGCTTGGCGGTCACGATGAGTTTGGCATGCACGTACGGCTGACGCAGAAACCGCATCTGAACGCCCTTAACCAAGAGACTCTCGATGACATCCTGCTCGTGAACCGTTTCATGAGTGGGATAGGGCAGCAAGACCCGCGCCAAAGGGCCAGCGGTTTCCAAGGCATGGTAGGCATCGCTGTCGCTGCCCAGTTCTTCGGTCATGACGGCAACAGGCTTGTTTGTGGTCAACAGCGTATTGAAGGCAGATTGACTTCCTGGGGACAGTACCAAGGTTTGTCGCGGCACGGAGCCAGCGGGATGATTGGCCCAGTCCGCCTGAAACACCTCGCTCAGTGCCGTGGTGATGGCCGTTTCCGTCGTCTCGATATCATCTTCCGCATTGTATCCAGCAAAGGCGCTATACGTCCCGTTGGCGCTCCCGAAAATGGCGAGGGCGTGCGGGGTGCCCGGATTGATCACAAGATATTTGGCATGGTCAAACGCGTAAGCCCCCTCAAAACGTGCGGGAGCCCAACGGAGTTGGACTTTTGTGCCGGCGAACGCTGCCTGTTCTTGGGACACGGCGGCACTGTCCTCATAGGGACGCCCATCGAGAATCACGTGCACGGGAATGCCCGTGGCCGCCAACCGGATCAAATCGTGGACATAGGTGCGATCGGTGAGCAGATACTCGTTCACGTCCACCCCGGTTTTGGCTTGAGCCAGAGCTTGCTGCCATGGGACAAAGCCGTCCTGCGGTTCGGTGATCAATGTCATGGCCGTTGTCGGAGCCCTATAGGATGGGCTGGGACGTGCGACCACGGCGGTGGCGGGCAGTGTGCCACAGCCGGATAGTAGGAGCGCTCCCGTAAGGAATGATCCCGGTCCGAGTCTCGACGACTTTATGCGCATGTTTCCTGACTTCTTGTGCTTGGTTATGAGGCCCCGCTGTCTTAATCGTCGGCGCATCGATCTATGCTCCTCTCCTAGTCCCCCGCGGGGCAAACACAAACTCCACCTTGCCGGTCGTGGTATCAAGTTTCAATTTGGCGCTGAACCCCTTACCTGCTTTCGATTTAAAACCCTTGATTTCGCTCGTGGTCTTTCCGGCCAGCAATGTCTTGACCTGGGCCTCCGAGAGCTTCTTCCCGGCCACCTCATGCCAGATCGCGAAATGACACCCGTCCCGCCAACGAGAACACCCCCACCCCTTGTTGCCCGCGACAATGCGCCCGGTCTGACAAATCGGGCAGGATCCCAAGTCGGTACCAATCGCCGCAGCTGTTTGCCCTTGCGCCGCCGGCACAATGTGTTGGGTGTATGCACGAATGGCCTGCATAAAACCTTCCGCTTTTTCCTTCCCTGCAGCAATCGCGTCCAGTTTGGCTTCCCATTGCCCGGTGAGCTCCGGGGACTGGACGGTCTCTGGTACCACCTTCAGCAGGGTCCGACCTTTCTCCGTGCTGATCACCGTCTTTTTCTGCCGTGTTACATACCCCCGGAGGAGCAAGACTTCTACAATCCGCGCCCGGGTAGCGGGAGTGCCCAACCCATGCTTTTCCATCAGGGCCAATAGGGAGGCGTCGTTAATCTTGGGTGGCGCTTTGGTTTCTTTCTGAAGGATGTCACTTGTCTCGACCGTCACGCGCTCTCCGTTATGCAGTCCGGCAGGAATGGCGCTCTCGTCCTTTTCTTCTTTCCCGTCGGTCTCGCCTTCGGGCAGGGTCTTGACAGCGACACGCCAACCGAGCGTGACAACCGCTGTGCCTTTAGTCCGGAAGGTTTCGGCACTGACTGATCCCCAGTTTTTTCCACTAAAATGAAATTTTTGTGCCAGCCGAACTGGTTCGGCCATTGTCTTCGCGCCCCGCGCGGGGCGCCTCCGGGATGTCCAGCATGACTTCACGGAGATCGTGAAGGAGAGAACGCCTTAACCCCAGGCAATGCTCGATTCGTCTGTTGGAGACGAATCGGAACGCGAGGATGGTGGACGTAGTCGGAATTTACGGTACGGTCTTCAGACTCCGGAGCGGAACGGGCGGAATGCGACGGCAAAAGTCGCGCACGGTGCGGACCAGGGTGCGCCACACCACGTCATGGTGTGCCAATCCCCAATGGCCCAAGCGCCACAACGCATGCGTACGAGAGTCTTTGACCGTATTGGCACGCCACTCGCGGGCTTTGCCCGCGGTTTCCATGGCCCACCCGGCGACATTCAACCAATAATACGCCCACGCAAAGACCAGGAGCAGGCGATCCCACCGTTCCGGCGTACTCAACGTCACGGCATCCAAATGAAATCCCTCATAGTGATCATTCTTCTGATCTTTGAAACACTCTTCCGTGGTAAACCGTTGGCCATAGGCTGCAATGAGGCGGCCTGCCTCCCAGTCCCGCAATCCGGCTGACACCACGAGATACCAGGGATCACGATAACCGGATTCCGCGTACACAATGACCCGGCACGCGTAGGCGTTGTTCCGATAACGCCGGCCATAGCGAACCGGGGACACATCCTGCAGTACCGGGCGCTCCCGGGCATAGCCATACAGCGGGCGCCAGCGCCCGCCAGACTGGATCCACACGGCTCCTTTGGTGCGAATCACCCAATCCCATCCGAGAGCATCCAAAGCATGGAAGAGGTCGACGGCGGCGAAGCCCCGATCGGCCAACAGAATGGGATGACAAGTGGGCGGGATGTACGCGGCCACGCGCTGACACAAGGCCACTTCAATGGCCCGCATGCGATCCTTTAAGGCGTCTTTCCGTACGGTGATCCAGCCCAAGGGAATCGCGCGACCATGCGCCCGCCAATTTAAGGACAGAATTTGATGCACCCCATCCTTCGGATCGGTCCAGTCGAGGGTGAGTAACGCCTCGGGCACAGGGCCCAGGACATAGGCGATGAGATCCCCTTGGGCGGTCCCTATGTCAATCCGCGGATTGCCCAAAAACCGATCGACCCGCTTGATGGTATGTTTGGCGGTAGTGGTAATCTCGTCCGCCATCGCCAGATGGCGTCCGATGATGGCCGATCCTAAAAGAGTCGATCGGATCACCGCCCACACTAACGCTGCGAGCGTTGTGCGTTGAGATTTTCGTAACTGGCCGTGCGTTTGGAAAAACGTCGTGATAGACTGTAATTGAATCATCGGGATCCTCCTTTGGCGCAGAGTGTCGCAATGAATACTTCGCCAGAGGATCCCGGTTTTCCTTTGCGTCGAATATTTTTTCTATATAGAAAAGACAGACATTAAAACTGGGGATGGGTCAGGTTTCGGCAGCCGCGATGGTGGTCATGGTCGTGCGTTCGTCCTCGCCAGCAGGCATCAACGCATCCACCAACCGCCGGATAGTGAGGTCAAAGATGTTCGCTTCCTGCTCGGATAGATCGCTGCTGGGCTTTTGGCCCGTGGGGATGATCGCATAATGGCCCGCTTCGCTCACCTTCTTGTCATCCACGATGCGAGTCGTGTTGAGCGGTTTAGCCAATGCGGCGATCAACGGGCTATAGGGAGATAAAGAGGCCAAGCCATGGAGCCGGTTACCCAATGTGGCCGCAACATCCGTCGTAAGATGTTTCGCGTCCGTCCGGGGATAGCTGGTCAGGTGCTTTTCGTAGAGCGATTGGGCCACATCCAACGTTTGCTGAGCCGTTAATCCAAAACGGCGGTTAGCCTCTATTTGGAGGTCATTCAAGCTGAACAGGAGCGGGGGGTTAATGGTCACGCGTTTCTTCGCTACGCTTTGGATAACACCCGGCGTGCCGACGGGAACTTTGGCACCAATCCCTTGGGCTTCAGTTTGCGTGAGAATCCGATCCGGATGGTCACCGACCATCCCCGTCCACAGGGCCAAATACGGCCCGTGTGGGCTCTGAAACGTCACAGACACCTGATAGTACGGAACCGACTGAAAATCCCAAATTTCCGCGTCTCTGTCCGCAATGAGCCGCAAAGTCGGGGTTTGGACGCGACCAACCGACAACGCGCCTTGACCGGGCTGGCCGTGCTTTAGCGTGAAGGCCCGGGTGGCATTGAGACCGACTAACCAGTCCGCTTGACTCCGCGCTTCAGCCGCTGCGGCTAAATCATCATACGCACTCAGAGGCTTCATGGATTTGAGGGCGGTCTGAATGGCTGCCGGGGTATTTTCCGACAGCCACAGCCGCTTGACCGGTTTAGTGCAGGTACTGTACCGGTAGATATAACGGAAGATGAGCTCCCCTTCACGGTCGGCGTCGGTGGCGCAAATGACATCCGTCACATCCCGGCGATTCAGGAGCCCCTTCACGCAATTCAGCTGGCCCTGGCTTTTGGGCACCGGCGCAAGATGAAAGGTATCTGGTAGCATGGGCAGGGTATCAAAACTCCACTTCTCCCATGTGGGGTCGTAGGTTTTGGGATCGGCTAATGTCACCAGATGCCCAAAAGCCCAGGTGACAAGCCATTCGGTGCCAGCAGTCAGATAGCCGTTGGCTCTCTGCGGGTG
>DAHWJO010000126.1:0-10357 GCA_027344105.1 Sulfobacillus sp. | reverse complement strand
TAGTTCCCATGGCCCTGTAGCCGACCGGGGAAAATCCATTTTGCCAGGTTGCCAGCTCACCGCGGATATTTCCGAGGCAATGCCAAAGGGCCAGCACCTTTTTCAGAATGCTGGCCCTTTGGCCTGTCCAGTGCCCCCAAAGCGCCGACCCATGGATCTGGCGTCTCTATCCGGGGCGGTGGCGGTGTCTCAAACGCTCCTTGCGGCGCTCTTCGGCGGCATGAAATCGCGCCTCTTCCTCTGGCGTCTCACATAGCAGAGGGGGCACCGGAACCGGCCTGCCCTCTTGATCCAAGGCCACAAATGTCAAATAGGCTGTGCTCGTCTTCTTGACATCTCCCGCATTGAGGTCCTCGCGGAACACATCCACGCCAATTTCCATCGACGTCTTCCCCACCCAGTTCACCTGGGCCACCAACCGTACAACCTGACCCACTTTGACGGGGTGGATAAACTCTAAGGAGTCCATAGAAGCTGTCACCGCGACACGCCCCGCGTGCCTGGCGGCCGCGATGGCTGCCGCCAGATCAATCCAATGCATAATCCGGCCGCCTAGAATATTGCCCAGTTGATTGGAATCGCCGGGCAAGACCAGTTCGGTCATTTCTGTGCGCGAAAAGGCCGGAGTGCGTTTATCCTCGTCCAATGCGGATGGCCCTCTCTTTCATGGTGGGTATAAGCTTGCCGTCAACAATACATCCTACCATCATGACGTGACGGGAGGGCAATTATTTGAGTATTAAATCGGGAAAGACCCATCTGCCTCATAAAAGCAAGCACCGGACCCACTCCTTTCAAAAGAGCCTTACAGCTCCCACACTCAGCCTGCTGACGATCGGCGGCGTTATGGGGTCGGGACTCTTTATGGCCAGCGGATTGGCGATACACTTGGCTGGGCCCGCCATTCTCCTATTCTTTGCCGTTGCCGCGCTTGCCATGTATCTGGAAATTTCTGCACTGGCTGAGATGTCGGTGTCCTCTCCCACTCCGGGGTCTTTTCTAAACTACACGCACACCGTGCTGGGTCCGGGGTGGACCTTTGTAGCGGGCTGGATCTTCTGGTTTTCCAGTGTCCTGACGATGTCCAGTGAAGTCACGGCGGCGAGCCTGTTTTCACGGTTGTGGTTTCCGGGCATCTCCTTATGGGTCTGGTCGCTCGCATACTCTGTGTTTATCATTGCCGTTAACTTTGTCAGTGTGCGGGGATTCGGCACCGTGGAAAATATCATGGCCGGAATCAAGTCCGTAGCCGTGCTGGCATTTCTGGCCGTCGGCATCCTGGCTGTCACCCATGTTCTGCCCAGCACGCCGTCGTTTGTCGCGCCGCAGGGGCTAGCATCTCTGACCCGCCACGGCGGCTGGCTTCCAGAGGGCTGGCTTCATGCCAGCCCAGCTCTTCTGCTGGTCCTCTTTGCCTATGCAGGGACGGGCGTCATCGGCTTGGCTGCCGCCGAAACTAAACATCCCACCCCGACCATTGCCAAAGCCGTACGCTGGACCGTGTTCTTGATCGTCGTGATGTACCTGGGCTCCATCACCCTCATTCTCAATTTAGTGCCATGGAACCACATGTCCTCATCGGTCTCGCCCTTTGTGCTCGCCATCCGCGCCACGCGCCTGCCCTATGGCGGGCTCATCATGAATTTTGTGCTTCTCTTTGCCGTCTTGTCGACGATGAATGCCGCCTTGTATTCCAACGTCCGGGTCCTCTACGGGCTGTCGCACGCTCACCAAGCGCCCAAGGTCTTAGGCCGGCTGAACGCCAAAGGCATTCCTGCCAATGCCATCTGGATGAGCGCCGGCTTGCTGGCCCTGACCATTGTCCTCGCGTACGCGCTGCCGCAAAAGGCGTACGCCTACCTGGTCACGGCCACGGGGTTTCAAGCGATGTTCATCTGGTTTATGGTTCTCTTAACCCAGCTGTATTACCGTCCCTATCTCCAGAAGCACCATCCCAGCCGCCTGACCTACAAGCTGTGGGGATTCCCCTACACGACCTATTTTGTCATCCTGGTGGTGTTTGTCGGTCTTATTGCCTCGCCTCTGGCAAAGGGGGAGGCGATTGGCGCTATGGTCGGCTTCTCTGGCATCATTGTGGCATGGATCGTCTGGATGGCGCTGCGCCGTCAGATCATTGCGGCTGACGAATAAGCACCGAGACAGATTCTACATGGTCAGTGCGGGGGAACATATCCACCGGAGTGGTCTGGCGCAAGCTGTAATCCGCTTGCAGGAGTTGGATGTCCCGGCCCAGTGTATCGGGATTGCAACTGATATAAACGATGCGTTCCGGCCGGAGTTCCAACAGTTTTGCCAAAACACTGGCATCGACACCCTTTCGCGGCGGGTCCATAATCACCACATCCGGCCGGGGCAGACTCCTGCGGTCGACGAGCTCCTCAACCCTCCCCGTGGTCATGTGGACATTGTCCAGACCGTTCAGGGCAAAGTTCCGGCGTGCGTCATCCGCGGCTGCCGCACTCAGTTCAATGGCATGCACGGCCGTTGCGCGGGGGCTCGCCAGAGCGGCCAGCGTGCCGACCCCGGCGTAGAGGTCCCATACCACACCCGTGCCCAGAGGGATCTCGCTCACGGCGAGTTGGTACAAGCGTCCCACCTGCTCGGGGTTGACCTGAAAAAACGATTCAAACGACACATGAAACGACATCCCTAAAATTTTGTCGATGACCGAGCTCTGTCCCTGGAGGAGGGTGGTGGATCCTCCTAGAATGCGGTTTGTGCGCTCGCTATTGATGTTTAGTCCCACGCCTTTGATATGGGCGTCCGCCTGCATCAGGTCGGCCGCCAGCGAGGACAGGCGAGGGTCAGAGGCCGTAGCCACAATCAGCACCAACACATCCGAGGTAGCGTGTGAGGAGCGGACCACAAGGTGGCGCAGAAGTCCTGTTCCCGTCTTCTCTCGGTATGCGGTGAAATGATAAGGGGCGGCCAGCTCTTGTGCGTGGCGCAAGACCCCATTAATCAAGTCGTCCTGGATGGCGCAGTGGTCCAGGTCGACCAGGCGGTGGCTTGCGCGCTCGTACAGCCCGAGCGTCAGGCGCCCGCCCTGCTGGCCCCAGGGGAACTGCCCTTTATTCCGGTAATGCTCCGGTGCGCCAGCGGCAATGATGGGCCGGACCGGCGGGTCCGGCATCTTGGCAAGGCGCGTCAGAGCCTGGCGGACCCAGTTCTCCTTGTAGGCCAGTTCCCTTGGGTAGTCCCAGTGCTGGAAAGAACATCCGCCGCATTCCCCGGCATAGGGACACGCCGGGGCAATCCGCTCGGGGCTGGGTGCGAGCACTGCAATAAGCCGACCATGGGCGTAGCGGGGTTTGACCTGGGTCACCCGGGCCAGGACCTTTTCTCCCGGCAGGGCGCCATCAACAAAAAATATACGCCCATCGGGGAGATAGGCGATCCCCTGGCCTGACTGTCCCATGCGCTCAATCGTCACCGTCTGGTCTTCTTCCAAGATGGCGTTCATATCACCGCCTCCTCCACCATATACAGGCTGTGCTCCTTGAACTGCGCCGCCACACCCAAAGGCAGTGTCAAGTTGGTGTCCCCATGGCCTGCCGGGAACCCCCACCAGCCCGGTATCTGAGACCGGCTGCAGAAATCCTGAAGCGCGTCTTGCACCGTGTAGCCCGCACCCTCCGGGTCACAGTGGGTGGCTTCCCCAAATACGATGCCCTCCACACCGTCCAGACATCCCGCCAATTGCAGCTGTTGCAGCATTCGGTCAATGCGGTACGGAGCTTCCTGGACATCCTCCAAATAGAGGACCGCCCCGGCCAGCGCGGGAAAGTACGGAGTTCCCGCCAACGACGCCAGGACCGTGAGGTTGCCGCCATACCAGGGGCACACAGGCGGGGGCGCGGAGGGTTGCAGGGGCTCCAGCCGACCCGGCCCCAGCACCGTCACCTCCCCGCGCAATACCCCCAGGGCGGTGTCCCCCTGAATCCCTAGCCAGCGGCTCTCCATCATGGGTCCATGGAACGTCACCCACCCGCACCGGCTGTGGAAATAACTGTGCAGAGCCGTCATATCGCTGTATCCTAAAAATATTTTCGGGTCCGCACGGAACAGGTTCTGCTGCTCCAGATATGGGATGAGGCGCACGCTGCCATACCCTCCGCGGGCAGCAAACACCGCATCAACGGACGGGTCGAGCAGGGCCTCGATAAGGTCTCGGGCGCGGTCCTCATCGCTCCCGGCGAAGATGCGGTGCACATCGTAAACATGCTCCCCCACGGACACACGGTACCCGCGTTCCTCCAGCCAGCTGGCGGTCCTTTCCACCGCGGCTGGCTGGCAGGGGGAAGCGGGCGCTACGACGCGGATGTGGGCATGGTCGGCAAGACGCCTAGGCTTTCGCATAGTCCGCCATCACATCTTTGAGAATAGCATTAACCATATCGGGTTTGGCTTGGCCCTTGGTTTGCTTCATGACCTGCCCCACAAGAAATCCCAGGGCCTTATCTTTTCCACTGAGATAGTCCTGAACCACGTGCGGATTGCCTGCCACCACTTGCTGGACAACAGTCTGGATGGCCGCCTTGTCGGTAATCTGGCTGACGCCCATGGACTGAACGATATCCTCCGCGCGGCCGCCCGTCTCGTACATGCGGTCGAGCACCTCTTTGGCCATGCGCCCGGACAGCGTTCCGCGCTCAATCAGAGCCAGCAGGTCCGCCAGAGCCTGGGGTCCCACGCGGGCCGTCCAGAAAGTGTCGCCATAAGCGTTGAGCAGCCGGGATACATCAGACAGCATCCAATTGGTCACCTGACGCTTGTCCGCAAATACTGCAGTAGCACTCCTCCAGTACACCAGGGATGCGCGGTCGGCCACAATCACTTCCGCGTCATTGGCCGTCACGCCAGCCTCCGCCAGTTCTTGCCGGATCGCCATCGAGGACGGCGGGAGACTCTGAGCTGCCTCTTCGATATAAGAGGCGGTTAGGACCAAAGGGGGCAGGTCCGGCTCCGGAAAGTAGCGGTAATCATTCGCTTCCTCCTTGCTCCTTTGACTGTAGGTTCTCCCATTCTGGTCGTCAAAGCCCCGCGTTTCCTTCACAATTCTCTCGCCGCGGCCCATTTTCTCTGCCTGCCGGGCGATCTCATATTCAATGCCCCGGTACACATTCCGGATCGAGTTGACGTTCTTTATCTCAACCCGGGGCAGGTCTTCCAAAGACCCGTGATAATCTAAGGGGCGCAGGGACACATTGGCATCGCAGCGCATAGAGCCTTCCTCCATGCGCAGGTCGGAGATATCCAGATAGCTCAGGATATTGCGCAGTTCTGTCAGGTACAGGCGCGCTTCATCCGCGGATCGCATATCAGGTTCCGACACAATTTCGACGAGAGGCACCCCCGCCCGGTTCAGATCCACCATGGACCCCTTGGCATCTCCCAGACGCTGGCCCAGGTGGTTCAGCTTTCCCGCATCTTCTTCCATGTGGATGCGGCGGACCGCCACTGTCTTGGCCACCGCGCCGTCTATAACAATGGGGACCGACCCGTGCTCAGCCAGGGGCTCATCATACTGGGAAATTTGGTAGGCTTTTGGCAGGTCCGGGTAAAAGTACTGCTTGCGGTCAAACTTGGAAAAGGGGTGCACAGTGCAGTTCAGCGCCAGCGCCGCCTTCACCGCGCAGGCCACCGCCGCTTCATTCAGCACAGGGAGAACTCCCGGCATGCCCAGGCAGACAGGGCAGGTATGCGTATTCGGGTCGGCCCCAAACTCTGTTGAGCAGGAGCAAAAGAGCTTGGATTGCGTCTTGAGCTCTACATGCACCTCCAGCCCGATGATCACTTCATAGGTGCTATTCATGCGTCTCCTCCTAATGCAGGCCACCCTTCGGATGGCCACAGCTTTTCAAATCCCCGCGCGATGTGCAGCAGCGATTCCTCGCCCATAATAGGGCCCAGCCACTGCATTCCCACCGGAAGCCCGCCGGCCAGTCCGGCAGGCGTGGAGATAGCGGGAATTCCCGCCAGATTGGCTGTCACCGTATAAACGTCCGACAGGTACATTTGCAAAGGGTCCTGACTTTTTTCACCAAACCGGAATGCCAAGTCAGGTGTAGTCGGTGTGAGGATCACATCGACTGCCGCGAAGGCCTGCTCAAAATCCTGGCGGATCAATGTGCGGATCTTTTGCGCCTTGAGATAGTACGCATCGTAGTAGCCAGCCGAGAGGGCATGGGTTCCAAGCAGAATCCGGCGCTTGACTTCCTCTCCGAATCCCTGGGCTCTCGTGTTCTCATACATTTCCAGCAAATCCGCGCCAGGAGCCCGGTATCCATAGCGCACCCCGTCAAACCGGGAGAGATTGCTGGAGGCCTCGGCAGGGGCCACCAGGTAATACGCCGCAATGGCGTACTCCGTGTGGGGCAGAGACACTTCCACCACCGACGCTCCCTGGGACTCCAGGCGGGAGATGACCTCGGCCAGACGCGCTTGCACACCGGCGTCAAGACCTGATGACCCATATTGTTTGGGAACGCCAATACGCACATTGGCCCAAGAGACATCCGTCGCCTTAGGCAGCGCCTTCTCCACCCGCAGAGACGAGGCGTCGAGCGGGTCATAGCCGGCAATCACCTCGTAAATGAGGGACGCGTCATCCACGTTCCGGGCCAATGGCCCAATCTGGTCCAAACTTGAGGCAAAGGCGATGAGACCGTAGCGCGACACCCGTCCGTAGGTAGGCTTGAATCCCGTCACCCCGCAGTAGCTCGCAGGCTGCCGGATAGAGCCGCCGGTATCGGAGCCGAGAGCCACGGGCACCATCTGGGCAGCGACGGCCGCAGCCGACCCGCCGCTCGACCCCCCAGGCACCCGGTCTTGGTCCCAGGGATTTCGGGTCAGCTGGTAAGCCGAGTGCTCCGTCGAGGATCCCATGGCAAATTCGTCCATGTTGGTTTTTCCCACGATCACCGCTCCCGCGTGCCGCAAGCGGGAAACCACTGTCGCATCATAGGGCGCCACAAATCCCTCCAAAATTTTTGATGCCGCCGTCGTCGGCATGGTCTGCGTCGCCATATTGTCCTTGACTGCTACTGGAACGCCCGCTAGGGGCAGCCGTTCCCGCTCACCGCTGGGCAAATTGTCAATGGCGCGCGCTTGGCGCATTGCCTCATCAAGGTTCAGGTGCAAAAACGCCCCCACAAAGGGTTCCACCCGTCCAATGCGCTCCGCGATCTCCTCCATGCACTCGGTGGCCGACAGCTCCTTCCGTCGCACTTTCGAGGCAATGTCTCCCGCCGTCATCTCATAGATCCGCATCAAGAGTCCCCTCCATCCATAATTCTGGGGACACCGAACATATTGTCCCGCGGATCCGGGGCATTTTTCAAAGCGGCCTCGGCCGTAAGAGACGGCTCCACCCGGTCTTCCCGCAGCGGCATCGCCAGTCCAATGACATGCATGGTTGGCTCGACATTCTCTGTGTCCACTGCGTTCAACTGCGTCATATAATCCAAAACCCTGCCAAGATCTCTCGTCACTTGGGCAATATCTCCAGTTTCCAAACGCAGGCGCGCCAACCGCGCCACATGTTTCACTTGTTCTTCTGACAAGGCCACTGCATATCCCTCCATAACCTCCAAAGTATACCATGCTCCAGAATAGAGTAAAACGCAGGACCCGGGCGGTTTTGTGCCAAAAGCCGCCCGGCTGCGCCGCGGCTGGGCTTTGCCTCCGACCCGCCTGGCGTATAATAAAGTTACTGTGAGAGCAGATAGGCAAACTCCGCGGGTCCCAATGTCTGCCGGGATCGGCAAGAGAGGGGGACGAAGCGTGCGCAGGAGCGCTCTGATTCCAGTGGCTGGGCTAGGGCTGTGTGTGGTGATCCTTGGGATGTTCTTTCCCCGCAAAACCGGGCAGTATACGCTGACCCGCACGGGGACTGTCACCCATATCGGAGAAAGCTTCGATGCAGGCTTTATTGAAATCGAGGTGGATTCCATTGTGTTTGACGATCCGCAGGCAGCGTCCGCTGTGGGTCCCGCCGTACCTCTGCCGGCACACCTGCGCGTAGGGGAAACGGTCTTGGCGACCGGACAGTGGACTGCCACCCTGCCCTGGTGGCGGTCCACTCCTCCTAGTCCCCCTGTGGTGACTCTAGTGCAAATTCGCCGGGTAATTAGATAAGAGGCGGGTTCGTTCTCCCGCCTCTTATCTAATCTGTTACCGGAAGTGGCACGCTACCCAGTGGTCGGGTTCGCTCTGCTTGAGGATGGGACGGTCAATTCGGCATTTCTCCTGCGCAATCGGGCACCGTGTGTGGAACCGGCAGCCTGCAGGCGGATTCACCGGACTGGGCACGTCTCCTTGCAAGATGATCCGTTCGCGCTTAATGTCCGGATTGGGAATCGGAATGGCCGAAAACAGCGCTTCCGTATAAGGATGGAGCGGCTTCCGGTAAATATCCTCCGAACTGGCAATCTCCGCCATGGCGCCGAGGTACATCACACCCACCCGGTCAGAAATATGGCGGATCACGTTCAGCCCATGGGCAATAAAGAGATAAGTCAAGCCAAATTCCGCCTGCAGGTCCTCCAGAAGATTGAGGATCTGGGACTGAATCGACACATCCAAGGCGGAAACCGGCTCGTCAGCCACGATCAATTTGGGGTTCAGAGCCAGGGCCCGGGCAATTCCAATCCGCTGCCTCTGCCCTCCGGAAAACTCATGGGGATAACGCCGCAGGTGGTACGAAGCCAGCCCCACCACATCCAGCAGCTCCCGCACCCGGGCTTCCCGCTCCTTGCGGCTTCCCATATGGTGAATAACGAGCGGCTCCTCGATGATCTGCCCGACGGACATGCGCGGGTTCAGAGACCCAAACGGATCCTGAAAGATAATCTGCATCTGCCGGCGAAGCGCACGCATCTGCTGCTTGTTGACATGGGTGATATCCTTGCCCTCGAATTTAATCGTGCCCGACGTTGGCTCGATAAGCCGCAGCACAGCCCGGCCCGTGGTGGTTTTCCCGCACCCGGACTCCCCGACCAGCCCCAGTGTCTCACCCCGCCTCAAATCAAAGCTGACTCCGTCCACGGCCTTGACGTGTCCCACCACCCGCGAAAACAGCCCCCCGGTAATCGGGAAGTACTTGGTCAGGTCGCGGACCTCCATCAATACCTCATGCGGTTCATTTTCCATCACAGCGCTCATGATGCCACCTCCTTCCCCGACCCGTCTTTCGGCGGATCCTCATGCTGCGGGTCCACATGCAGCCAACAGCTCACCTTGCGCCCGTCCGATACCTCAGTGAGCAGCGGCGGCTTTTCCCGGCAAATATCCATCACCTTGGGACACCGTGGAGCAAATGTGCACCCTTTGGGCAGGTGCAGCGGGTTAGGCACAGTGCCTTCGATCACGTGCAATTTCTCCGTAGTGGGCTGGTCCAGCCGCGGTATGGAATCCAAAAGCCCCTGCGTATACGGATGCAAAGGCTCCCGGAACAAGTCCACCGTTGGACTTTCCTCCACAATCTTGCCAGCGTACATCACCACCACGCGGTCGGCCATCTCCGCTACCACACCCAGATCATGGGTAATCAGCATAATCGCGGTATGGAACTCCTGTTTAAGTTTTCGCATCAAGTCCAGAATCTGGGCCTGAATCGTCACATCCAGGGCCGTGGTGGGCTCGTCCGCGACCAACAGTGCGGGATTGCAAGACATCGCCATGGCAATCATGACGCGCTGGCGCATGCCGCCGGACATTTGGTGCGGATACTCCTGGGCTCTCTTTTCGGGCGAGGGGATGCCGACTTCCCGGAGCATATCCACGGCCCGCGCCCATGCCTGCCTCTTATCCACCTTCTGGTGCAAGAGAACGGCCTCGGCAATCTGATCTCCGATGGTGTACACCGGGTTCAAAGAAGTCATCGGCTCCTGGAAGATCATAGCGATTTGGTTGCCGCGGATTTTCCGCATTTCTTCCGCACTTTTCTTTAAGAGATCCTCGCCTTGAAAAAGAATTTCCCCTCCCACAATCTTCCCGGGGGGCGAGGGAATCAGTTGCATGATAGACAGCGATGTCACACTCTTGCCGCACCCTGACTCTCCAACGACAGCCAGCGTCTCTTCCGAGTCAATATGGAAGCTCACCTGGTCTACGGATTTTACCGCCCCGTCTTCCGTGAAAAAGTAGGTGCTCAAATTCCGAACATCCAGTACTCTATGCGGCACACCGCTCTCTCCTTCCCGCTACGCAAAATGTTCTGAAAATCTTTAAAGAAGACAAGGATAAAGAGACAGAATCCGACAATACTAATCGGACCTATTATACGGTCTGGTCTGGTCCCCTGCAATGGTCTGCGCTTCCTGTTTCCGAGCTC
>DAHWJO010000125.1:0-10368 GCA_027344105.1 Sulfobacillus sp. | reverse complement strand
GGCGGGCCGCAAGACGCCAGCCCGCCTGTATGCAATCTGATCTGCCTCATTCCGCTAATCCCTGTTGATTTGTTCGGCGGGGGAGGTCAGCCGGGCAAATGCCGCCGACAAGACGCTCGGGAGGCCTACGGCAGACCGGCCCGCCGTCTCAAATCCCTCCGGGAGCCAAGAGACAAACAGCAGTTCTGGCAGGCGCACCAGCGGCTCGCCCCGCCAGAATACAAGGACCCGGGCAGCAATACGGCAAGATTCATGAGACACCGCCCAAGGAAGCTCCAATCCGAAGAATAGGGCGTGAACGGCGACTGTAGGGCGCATAAGCGCAGCAGCCAGCGGCGTGGCTGCTGCGTTGAAAGGCTTCAGTTGCGTGATGCCCACCCATGGGAAGTTAGACGGAGCGGGCCAAACGGTCAAGAATTTCAAACTGGGTCGGGTGCGGGAATGTCATCCGGCCGAGCTCGGCCGGTGTCAGGCCCATGCGCACAGCCATATGAGCAGCGGCCGACAGCGCCGAGGCATCAACGCCCACCCCGTGCATCCCCACAATCCGGCCGCTTGACCGGCTGATCACCAGTTTGATAAATCCTTCCAGCTCTCCCGCAATTTGCGCCCAGGCTTCGCTGCCCATGTCGCGGGTGTGCTCCATGACAGCAATGCCCCGGGCTGCGGCATGTTCACGCGTCATCCCCACCGCGAGTCCTTCCGGACGGGAGAACACCGTGGTCGGCATTTCCCACGGATTGAAGAAGTCATCCATGGCCTCTCCCAGTAAAATATCCTGCGCCACAATTTCGCTCATGCGCACAGCAGAGTGGAACAGCATGGACTGGCCGTTGACATCACCGGCGGCGTAGATGTGGGGAATATTGGTATGCATGCGCCCGTCCGCCACAATCCCGTGGCGGCTGTACTCAATTCCCACCTGATCCAGATTCAGATTTTTAGGCAGACTAGGCTGGCGCCCGACCGCTGCCAGCACCCTACTCGCCGAGAACTCCACGGAACTCCCATCCCCCAGGGAGCGGCCCTTGACCACGTACTGGTGTCCATTGCCTTGCGTGATGGCCTCCACCTGCACCCCTGTAACAATTTTCACCCGCTGACCAAGTTTTTCCGTGATCACACGGACCAAATCCTGGTCCATTCCTGTCAAAATCGCGGGCGCCATTTCTATCACAGTCACCTTCACACCCAGGTCGGACAGCATGGATGCGCTCTCCACACCGATATATCCTCCCCCCAGGATCACAATATCTTCGGGCATGGCAGGCTGGGCGTCTTTCCATGCAAATAAATCGTGATGATTCCAGGTATAGTCAAATCCGGGGATGGGAATATTTTCGGCTTCCGACCCCGTGGCTATCAAAATATCACTGGCGGAGACGGTGAAACTGTTTTGGCTGTCCCAGTCATCCACAGCCACATGGCTGGCATCCTGCAAGTGCGCTTGGCCCCGAATAAACGTCAGGTTGGCGGCTCCAGCAATTTCCTGGCTGTGCTGCTCATATCGTCTCGCCTGCACCCCGTCTTTATAGTCGCGAATTTTTGACCACTCTGCTTGCGTTCCCTGAGCTTCCAGGCCAAAAAATCCGACGCCGGCAATCTGATGCCAGATCACCGAAGCTTCCCGCACGGATTTCGACGGCACGCACCCCTCATACAGACAATTTCCGCCTAAATTCCCCTTCTCATCCACCATTAAAACCTTCCGCCCGCTCTTGGCCACGCGGAACGCCGCAGGATAGCCCCCGCCGCCTGCTCCAATGACAATAAGATCATAGTGGTTTCCCATCAGTCGCCCTCCATTTCATTACTCAAACTACCTTGGTGAAACTTTTTTCTCAGCACATCCTAAGCTCAGGATAGCCAATAGCGCACGGTTGCAACAGGACACAATGGCCCTGTTATTGACAGCCGCTTGGCCGCATTATTCCATCCTGAAGAAGCCCCGTACCCCACCAGTGCTCTTTATGGAGCAATTTCCCAGAATAAAAACCGAAGCGCCACACACAATGAACAACAGGTTGCCCTCTTCTCAGGGCGACTCGCATTCAGGAGGTGGGCCACTTGAGTCAGGATCCATGGAAAGTTACCATTGACGGCCAGATCCTCACAGGCGGCCGCGGCGAAACCATTCTTGAAGTCATGCTGCACCATCAGCGGGATATTCCCCATGTCTGCTATCATCCTGATTTAGGTCCGATCCAAACCTGCGACACCTGCATTGTGGAAACAGACGGCAACCTGGTGCGGGCGTGCCAGGAAAAAATCACCCCGGACATGGTGCTGAGCACTGTGGCCCCGGGTGCGCGCCAGGCCCGGGAAGAAGCCATGAATCGCCTCTTGCGCAACCACCAGCTCTATTGCACCGTGTGCGACAATAACAATGGCAATTGCGTGGTCCACAACACGACCAAACAGATAGGGCTGACCCATCAAAAATATCCTTTTGAACCCAAGCCCTACGCAAGAATCGATGCCACCAATCCTTTCTACCGGTATGATGTGGACCAGTGCATTCTGTGTGGCCGCTGTGTAGAAGCCTGCCAGGACCTCGAAGTCAATGAGACCCTTTCCATTGACTGGAGCTTGGACAGCCCCCGCGTCATTTGGGATGACGGAGTCAGCATTGGCGAGTCTTCATGCGTTTCCTGCGGCCACTGCGTCACAGTCTGCCCCTGCAACGCCCTCATGGAAAAGAGCATGATCGGCGAGGCTGGTTACCTGACCAACCTCCCCCCTGACACACTGCAGCCGATGATCGAGTGGGTTGAGGACATTGAACCCAGTTTGCCCCCGGTCTTCGCCCTTTCCGATATCGAGTCGGCCATGCGTAAAAGCCGCATAAAAATGACCAAGACGGTCTGCACGTATTGCGGCGTGGGGTGCTCCTTCGACATCTGGACCAAGGGCCGCACCATTCTCAAAGTCGAGCCGACTCCCGAAGCCCCGGTCAATGGCATTTCGACCTGCATTAAAGGCAAGTTCGGATGGGACTTTGTCAACAGTCCCGACAGGCTGACACACCCCCTCATCCGCCATGGAGACGCTTTCCATGAATCAACATGGGAGGAAGCATACCGAGTCATCGGCGAGCGGATGCAGCGCGTTTTAGACCAGCACGGTCCCGACAGCTTCATGTTCATCGCGTCCTCTAAAGCCTCCAACGAGGAAGCCTTCCTGGTGCAGAAACTTGCGCGGCAGGCGATCGGCACGAACAACGTCGACAATGATTCGACATACTGCCAGGACCCTGCTACCTACGGCCTCCGCCAGACTGTCGGCTACGGAGCAGACAGCGGCTCCATGAGCGACATCGGCCAGGCCGAACTGGTCATCATTGTCGGCTCCAACACTGCTGAATCGCACCCAGTGGTGGCGACCCGGGTGAAGCGCGCACACAAGCTCCACGGGCAGAAACTTGTAGTCGTGGATATCCGCCAGCATGAAATGGCGGCTCGGGCCGACCTGTTTGTGCAGCCCCACCCCGGAACCGACGGTACGTGGATTCTCGGACTGTCCAAATATTTGGCCGACCAGCAATGGATTGACCAAGCGTTCTTGCAAGCCCATGTGGAGGGACTGGGCGAGTACCTCGAATTTTTAGCACCGTATACTCTCGCCCACACCCACACTGTCACAGGCATCCCTGAAGAAACGACCATGCAGGTAGCCCGGATGATCCACAGCGCCCGGTCTGTGGCCATTCTCTGGGCGATGGGCGTCACACAGCAGCAGGATGGTTCTGAAACATCCCTGGCGATTGCCAACCTGCTGCTGCTCACAGGAAATTTCGGTCGGCCTGGCACGGGCGCATATCCTCTGCGGGGTCACAACAATGTGCAGGGCGCATCCGATTTCGGCGCCAAACCCGGCTATCTGCCGGGATACCAGGACCTGGCGGACCCCGCAGTCCGGGAACGCTTTAAAAAAGAATGGGGAACTGACCTGCCAAAGACCGGCGGAATCAATAATCAGGAACTTGCCGGCGCCATCTTGCAGGGTCGGATCAAAATGCTCTACGTCGTCGGCGAAGACACCGCACTAGTGGATGCCAATGCGCAAGAAGCCCGGCAGGCCTTCGAGCAGCTCGACTTCATGGTCGTGCAGGACCTGTTTCTGACCAAGACAGCGCAGTACGCCGACGTCATTCTCCCGGCTTCACCATCACTGGAAAAGGAGGGCACCTTCGTCAATACGGAACGGCGGGTCCAGCGCTTTTACCAGGCCTTAGCCCCGCTGGAGGGCAGCCGGCCCGACTGGGTGATTCTAAAAGACGTCGCCGCTCAACTGAATGCCCACTGGCCGCCCTACCCCCACCCCCGAGACATTATGGACGAAGCGGCCAGGCTGACGCCTCTTTTGGCTGGGGTGAGCTATGACCGTCTGGACGGATACCACACACTGCAGTGGCCGGTCCAGCCAGACGGCACCGACTCTCCGCTGCTATATACCGAGCGGTTTAGCCATCCCGGCGGGAAAGCCCGCCTGGTCCCCTTAACACTGTCGGGGCCCACCCAGCAGGACCGGAAATTCGACTTGCACATCAACAACGGGCAGCTTTTGGAACATTTTCACGAAGGCAACATGACCTACCGGTCCGAAGGCATCCGCCATTTGGTTCCCGAGGTTTTCGTGGAGGTCAGCCCTGAACTGGCCCAAGCGCGGCACCTGCACGACGGCACCGTGGTCCGTCTGGTCTCTCCCACCGGGTCCCTGAAGGTCCCCGTACTGGTAACCGGCCGGGTGAGCGGGCACAATCTTTACCTGCCGATGAATTCACAAGGTCCCGGCGCCGTCAATGACATTACAGGCACAGGAATTGATACCCAGACTCACACTCCTGCCTACAAAGACACCCAAGCCTACATGGAAATTGTCGAAGAACAGCCTCAGCAGGGCTCGCCCTTGCCCCGCAGCAATTGGCGGTTTAAACAACGCCACCCGCAAAAAGGGGTCGAGGTAGCCCGCAAATGGGCAAGGCCGGACTATATCCCTCTTGTAACGGCCCAACCACACCAAGGATCGGAGGACACCACCCATGGCCCATCCCATCACTAACATTCGCACAAGTTCCAAGGAGCAAGCACGGCCGGCAGAAGACACGGCCACAACAGAGGACCTCCTCCGATTTGTCCGCGCTCTGCGCAGCGCGGGAATTCTCGGCTTCCTGACTGGACTGCTGGAGCAAAGAGATCCCGTTCTCCACATCACAGTGGGGCAAATGAATCAGGTCGGCGTCAAGCACGCGATCAACAACCTTGAGCAGTTGGCCGCCTTTATGGGCTCGATGTCCCAAGAGAGCTGGGATATGGCGCTGCACGCCTTAGGAAACGGTCTGGAGAGCATGGCGGGCACGAAGCCGTCCCGGCCAGGAGAAGGCATGGGCATATTCCAGCTGTTGGGCGCTCTGAAAAATCCTGATACCGCGCAGGGCCTCCGCACCCTCTTAAATTTTCTCGAAGGATTTGGCCGGTCGGTGGGTGGCCGCACGTCCCTTCCCGAGGACACAAAATAGGGTGCCGTCCTGATCCCACCTGCAGGCTATGCTAAAATCCAGGAGAACAAATTTTTCTCCAAAGGGGATGATTCCGATGAGCTTTTTCAAGTCGCTCAAGAACATGGCCGAGGGACAACCTGCCCAAAACATGCCGGATCACCTGTGCCAGAGCTGCAACGTCACCATGCAGTACCACGGGCCCCACGCTCTTCGCACCGGCGGCATGAACCGCGGCTGGGGGGTAGCCGCCGACATGCTGCTGGGAGCTCGCGATGAGACCATGTTTGACCAGATGACGGAAAAGAACGTCATTGTACATGTCTTCGTGTGCCCCGAATGCGGCCGTCTAGAGATGGTAAATGATCCACGGCGCGGATTCTAGCCAGAGCGGATTGCGTCTCCCGCCAAGCCGTGGCCGGGAGACGCAATCCGAAGAGCGGGAAGAACGCGGCAGAGGCAAGGCAACCGGAGGAGTTTGCAGCGCCTGCGCGCTTCCCGAGGACGCTAGGCAGTGGCTGTTTTGCTCCGCCCAACAACTCATCCGGTAAATTTTACTGAGAAAAATAGTCTATGCTCATGAATTTGGGATATAATACTATCACATGGTCATAAATTCTATCTCAGGAGGCTTCCCAATGTCCTCTCAGCAAGCGGAACGGCGGCGCAGGGAACTGATTGCCGAGTACTCTTCCATCCAGCCCATCCAAACGGATGGCCTGGGCAAATCCGGCACCGTGTACCAGAGACAGCTGGTGGCATTTCATGTCGGGCTGTTTCACGGCATGGTCTCTCTGGCCAAAACGGACGAAGATTTCCGGCAAGTCGAAGAACAGCTTACCACTATCAAGGGGCTGCTTCCATATTATGACACCCGCCCAGCTGTCAACGCCTGAGCGGGTGTCTGTATGTCTTGCGGAGCATAGACCTCAGACGGGTTCAGGGCGCAATGCGTCCGTTGCGCAGGTCATCATCCATAAACGGGAACACCATCTCGGGGTTCGGGTGCAGGATTGTCTCATCTTTGCCGTCATAGTCTATCGCGTTTAAAAAGTGCCGCATCACCTGCAGGCGCGACTCGCGCTTGTCATCCGCCCTGACTACAACCCAGGGACTTTCCGGACTGCTGGTGCGGATAAACATCTGGTTGCGCGCCACACTGTAGTCATCCCAACGTTTCAACGCCTTGGCATCCATCGGGCTCATTTTCCACCGTTTCAGCGGGTCGTCCTGCCGCGAATCGAGACGGGCCTTCTGTTCGTCTTTATGAATGTCCAGATAGTATTTGAAGATCTGAATGCCGGAGTGCCGCAGCATCTGCTCAAAATAGAGCACCGTTGTCATGAATTCCTCATATTGCTCGGGGGTGCAAAAATCCATGACACGCTCAACTCCTGCCCGGTTGTACCAGCTCCGGTTAAACAGGGCAATTTCCCCGCCTGAGGGCAAGTGCGGGACATAGCGCTGAAAATACCACTGGGTCGATTGCCGCGGCGATGGTTTGTCCAACGCCACCACGTGCGTCTGGCGGGGATTCATGTGCTTAGCGAAGCGGCGGATCGTGCCGTCCTTCCCCGCTGCATCCCGCCCTTCAAAAATCACGAGAATCTTGCTGCTGTGCGCAGCGACATGCATCTGCACTTTGAGGAGCTCCACCTGCAAATCCCTCAGGTCCTTCTCATAGGAACTCTTCACCTCAGCCGCGCTGGGCTCTCCGTCTTTGTGTTTTTTATGACCCTTCGCCATAACATCCTCCTTGTGTGAAATGAGATTCTCCTCATCGCTGACCGACCCCATCAAGAGACGTGTGCCTACCGCTTGCTGCCATCTTACCGCACCCTGACAGTTTCGCCCAGCACCGGAGCCGTCTCAGGATTTCAGCAGGCGGCACGCCGCCCTTCCCCAAAATCATGGCTTGTACCAGGCGCCCCGTAAGGGAATAGCCCTCTGGCGGTGTATGATTATAGAGTAGCAGGAGGGTGCCACATGAATCTATTTGCGGCAGGACTGGCGAGCGCTTCATCCTTCCTGCACCTGGGCTGGAACACAGCCATGCGCTCCACATCAGGAAATTTGCGCTTTGTCTGGCTTCTGGTGCTGACGGGCGGCCTCTTTGCCGCTGCCGGCACCCTGGTGTTGGGAATTCCCTGGAATTTCGGGACGGTATGGCCGTGGGTCCTGGCCACGGTCGCCGTCCACTCCCTATATTTCGCATCCCTCGCCCAAAGCTACCGGAAGGGAGCCTTGCGCGACGTCTACCCGGCGGCTCGGGGCGGCGGGATCCTGTTCAGCATTCCCTTAGCCCTGATCGTGTTCCACCAGATCCCCGGAGTGTATGCTGTCACCGGCGCCTGCCTCATCGCAGCTGCCGTGATCATCCCTTCGCTGCGGCATGGGGGGAATCTGGCGACGCTGGCGTGGGTTCTCAGTGTCGCTGCACTGATCGCCCTGTACTCTGCCATCGACAGCCATAGCGTGCACTTCATCTCCCCCTGGCCTTATATTTCTGCCCAATATCTTGGCACCGCCCTTGTGCTGGCTCCCTGGGCTCTCGGTTCTGGCCAGCGCAGTCCTGCTGGCCCCGCGACCCTGTCGGGCATTGGCAGCGTAATCTCCTACCTGTTGGTACTGTATGCCTACCAGCGTGCAGCGGTCGCCCCTGTCCTGGCCCTGCGGCAAATCGCCATCGCCTTTGCGCCCTTCGCCGGCTGGCTTGTCCTGAAAGAACCATGGCACGTGCGATCTGTGTTCGTATCCGCTGCCATTGTGCTGGGTTGCCTGCTGATTGTGCTCCGGTAGATAGTCCTCAAGTCCGACACTGGCAGTGGCCCATCTGGGCGCGGTGTGAGATCATAGAGAAGTCCGGGCCATAACTTAAGGAGAATTAGGAGGGAATCCAATGAAGGCGGTAATTGTCACGAAATTCGGAGGACCAGAGGTTTTAAAAATCGCTGACATTCCAATCCCCGCCATTGGGCCAGACCAGGTGCTGATCAAGGTCCATGCGACCAGCGTGAACTTTGCTGACATCAAATCCCGCTACGGCCAGTATCACGGAGCCAGCCAGCCTCCCTTCGTTCCCGGGTTGGATGCGGCAGGCGTTGTGGAAACCGTAGGTTCCAACGTCACCCGGTGGCACCCCGGCCAGAAGGTGGTCGCCTTCCCTAAAAACGGGTCGTATGCGGAATACGTCTGCGCGGACGCCGCCCTCACCTTTGCCCTGCCGCCGGAGATCGACTGGGACACGGCGGCCGCGTGCCCTCTTGTCAGTTTTACCTCTTATAAGCTGCTTCATGACGTAGCCCGGCTCGCGCCTGGAGAAACCGTTTTAGTGCATGCCGCCGCAGGAGGCATTGGCACCACCGCCACGCAATTAGCCAAGATTCTGGGAGCAGGGCTGGTGATCGGCTCCGTGGGAGATCCATCCAAAATCCCCATCAGCCTCAGCGCCGGTGCCGATCATGCCTTCTGCTGCACCAGCGGCAATTTCTCCGACCAAGTCAACGGCCTCACTCACGGCCGCGGAGCCGACGTGATCTTGGATTCCATCGCCGGTTCTGTGACGGGACAAAGCCTGCAATGTCTAGCTCCGTACGGCCGCCTCGTCGTGTTTGGCAATGCCAGCGGCCAGCCTGGTGTGGTCCACACGACTGACTTGCATGCCAGTTGCCGGGCCGTGCTGGGCTTCAGCTTAGGCACGACTCGCAACGAGCGGCCTGAGCTGCTGCAAGACACGGCCGAGCATGTCATGGATTACCTTGCGACAGGACGATTGAAGATGACTGTCGGCCGGACATTTCCCTTGTCCGAGGCCAGAGCCGCCCAAGGGTGGGTGGAAAATCGGCAGAGCACCGGGAAAGTCCTCCTCGTGGTCAGCCCGACCCGTTCAGGCGGGACACCCGTTTGATGCCATGCCTGGAAGCCCTTGGAGGAATCTTCGCTATTTAATAGAACGGGGCACAATCACACGGGAAAGAGGTGCCCGGGATGCTGACACGCCGCGGCCATAAGCTTTTCCTGCCGGGAACGGTGCCGCATGGAATCCCCTCAGGGACTGCTACGCCCTGAGTGCATTGTCTCTTCCGGCTTTCCTAGAAGCGCCAATCCTCGATGCCGGGTGACCACCACCGGTGCTGCTGTGGTGTGCCGAATTCTCGCAGGAGCGGCCCTGGTGTTTTTGGAAAATCCGCTTGGCCCCTTCCACCTGACCGTACCGCAGGGTTAAAGCACATGACCGCCCCGTCTTCACATCCTGTCAATCCAGACCTCCTTCCCTTGTGCCAGCTTCGTATGGTACCATGGCTCAGATGAGCCATGGTACCACTTTTAAACTGCGGCGGTCCTGATCGCCAGCGGTACCGGGACCCCGGGCTGGCATATCCGGACAGCGTGCGTCTGACAAGAGAATGGGAAAGGAAGAGCGTATGGCAGAAGAAAGATTGTCCGCAGCATCCCATGATTATGTGGAACTGCTTTTTCACTGGCACCGCTACCAGACCGCAGCCGCCCTGCTCAAGGATCTGAAGGTGCTGGAAGTGGGTATTGGAACCGCCTACGGAGCCGCTTACCTGTCGGACATCGTCGACAGCCTGACCGGAATTGATGTGGATCCGTGGGCGGTTCAAAATGCTGCGGATCTCTACCCCGCACCCAACTTAACATTTTTGCTGGGTGATCTGAAGAGCCACCATTTTGAGGATGCGTCTTTTGATGCTGTGATCATGTTTGAGGTCTTGGAACACGTGTCCAAACATGAGCAGCCAGCACTCATCGAAGAGATCTCCCGCGTCCTCAAACCCGGAGGACTTTTTTTGATGTCCACTCCTGACCATGACCGCACCAAGGACTTTGCCGAAGAGAATCCCTATCAC
>DAHWJO010000124.1:0-10451 GCA_027344105.1 Sulfobacillus sp. | reverse complement strand
GGGTCCTCCGCGCAGTCCCAGCAATCGTCATCTGGCAGTTCCGGCGGCAAGGGGTCCACCAGCGCTTCCCAAGTGGGGCAGTCATCTCAGTCCAAGAAGGCCAAAATTCAGCCGAAGTCATCCAGCGGGCAGGACCAGACGGTGGCGGAAGTGCTGACCCAGGCGCAGTATGAACTCAGCGAGGAGTTGCAGGCGAATCTGCAGAAACTGCGCAGCGTGATCCGGCAAAGTCAGGAAATCGCCAAGAAAATTGAACTGGTTTTGGGACACGGAGAGAAGGGCAGTGGAAATAAAGAATGACGGTGCGTGCTATACTGATCCGCCATGGCGAGCTGTTTGATCCCAGCGCGCGAGGCCAGCAGGACATTCTCATGATCAGCGGCAAGATTGCCGCCATCGGCCCCGCCCTGGAGATTCCTGGGTGGGCCGAGGGAACCGTGATCGAGGCTTCTGGGAAGATGGTGTGCCCCGGGTTCGTCGACCAGCACGTGCATATTGCGGGCGGGGGCGGGGAGGGGGGGCCGATGTTCAGAACTCCGGAAATTTCCCTGTCCCAACTCACTGAAGCGGGAATTACCACGGTGGTCGGGGTCTTGGGCACGGACGGGACGACCCGCTCCGTGCAGTCGCTTCTGGCCAAGTCCCGCGCCTTAAGCGCGATGGGAGTGTCTGCCTGGATTTACACCGGCGCATACCAGGTGCCGACGCGCACCATTACCGGGTCTGCGCGGGACGATATTATCCTGATCGACAAGGTGCTGGGAATCGGGGAGATCGCCATCAGTGATCACCGGGGCAGCCAGGCGGGGGATGAGGCGCTGGCCGCCTTGGCCTCCGAGGCCCGGGTGGGGGGGCTTCTAGCCGGAAAGGCCGGCGTACTGCACCTGCATGTCGGCGACAGTCCCCAAGGACTGTCCATCCTGTTCCGCTTGATGGAACATTACGATGTGCCGCTGGCCACTTTCGTGCCCACGCACCTCAACCGCCGCCGGCGCCTGCTGGAGGACGGAGTGCGATGGGGCAAGATGGGAGGCTACTGCGACCTGACCACGGGAATCTTTCCTGATGCCCACGACCCGGGAGCAGTCCGGGCATCCCAGGCGGCGCAGGACCTGGAGCAGGCGGGAGTGCCCTGGGACCGGATCTCTTTCAGTTCGGACGCGCAGGGATCCATTCCGGTGTTTGACCCGGACGGCCGCTTGGCTGGCATGGACGTGGGGTCCGCAACTACGCTGTTTGAGGAGGCTGCGGCTCTGCATGACCTGACAGGATGGTCATGGGAGAAGTGCCTGCGTCCCATCACCTCCACCCCCGCCGATATTCTGGGGATCGGTCAGGCGGGACGGCTGGCGGCGGGGGGGCCGGCAGACTGCGTCGTGCTGAACGCGGGGAAGATTGACACGGTCATCGCCCAGGGCCGGGTGATGGTGGAGAGCGGGACGGCTCTTGTCCGCGGCATGTTTGACTCTGGTCCAGCCCATGCCTATTAGGCCCAGGCACTGGCGCAGGTACCGCGAAGTCGCTGAAGTGCTGGCGCGGCACGGGTTTGTGATGGTGCTGGACAGCCTTGGCCTCTCGGCCCACCTGCCGTGGTCCAGGCGGCTGCTGGGCATTTTCCGTCCGGATGTCGATGCCAACTGGCCTGAGCGGATTCCTCTCGTCCTGGCCGACCTGGGACCTACCTATGTGAAGTTGGGCCAGTTGGCATCCACCCGGCCAGACCTGCTGCCGGCCAAGCTGATCACCGCCCTGGAGACCCTGCAGGACCGGGTGCCCCCGGTTCCTTTTGAGGAAATTGAGCAGACTCTGGACCGCGCATGGGGACGCCCCTACGCAGACGTCCTGGAGGTTTTGGAGCCGGAGCCCCTGGCATCAGCGTCGGTAGGGCAGGTGCACCGGGGGGTGATGCGAGATGGGCGGGGGGTCGTCGTCAAAGTGCGCCGCCCGGATATTGTGGGGCGCAGTGAATCGGACTTTGCCATTTTGCAAAATTTGGCCGACCTGGCCGCGCGCCGGCTGGAGTGGGCCCGCCAGTATGACTTGGGGCACGTGGTGGCGGAACTGGTGGCGGCCCTGCGCAGCGAGCTCGATTTCACCGTCGAGGCGCATAATACCGATTTAGCCCACAAGCACTGCCAGACCGCGGAGCAGGATATTCCTGTGCCGTTCTGGCCCCTGACCACTCCCGACGTGCTCGTGATGGAAGAGTTGAATGGGATTAAAATCAGTGACCGTGACGGGCTTGTGCGCATGGGGCTGGACCCCGGGGGCATTGCCCGCCGGTTTGTGGAGTCTTTGTACCAGCAGGTCTTCGTGGAGGGGTTCTTTCACGGGGATCCCCACCCCGGCAATGTGCATGTGGACAGGCGGGGGCACCTGATCTTTTTGGATTGGGGGCTGGTAGGCATGCTGTCTCCCGCCATGCGGTCGCGGTCGCTGGACCTGGTGCTGGGAATGAGCCGGGGCCGTTCCGACAAAGTGGTGGAGGCCTTGCTGGCAATGGGCATGGGCCCGAGACAGTTGGATTCCAATGCCCTGTATTACGATGTCGAGACCCTGCGCCGGCGGTACTACGACACGGCGCTGGGCGATTTCCGCATCGGCCAAGCGCTGGGTGATTTGCTGCAGCTGGCCCAACGCCACCATATCCGCATCCCGGCGGAGTACACCCTGCTGGCGCGTGCGGCCGTCATCGCGGACGGGGTGGTGCGCAAGCTGGATAGTTCCCTGTCCCTGGTGGAGATTGGGCGGAAGTTTTCCGCTAAGATTGTGTTAAGCCGGCTGAGCCCCGAAGCCTGGGCGCCCCCCCTCTCCGAAGCGGCAATGGACTGGGCCCGGTGGGGCATGATCTTGCCCAAGCAGATGGAACAGGCCCTGGAGACGCTGGGACGCGGGGAGTTCCGCCTGGTGATTGAGGGCAGAAATATCGAACGGATCTTTTCCCACTGGGAAAAGCTGGCGAACCGCATGTCCTTGACGCTTATTCTCTGCGCGGTCATTTTGGGGACGGCGTTTGTGGCGCATAGGGACCATGCCGGCGGCGCGGTTCATGTCCCTTTGGGGGAGTACGGGGCCCTACTCGGTGCGGGACTGGTGCTGTGGGCGGTGGTGGAAGCGGCCTTTCACAGGCGCCTGTGACCGGAAGTTGACAGGCAAGGACTATGTTGGATATAATTTTTTCAGTTTTGCGAGGTGGGTTTAGATGCATATCCGGGTTTTGGACGTTAAGAAATGGGCTGGCCGTGAAGAGCGGCAGCATTTTTTCGAGGAATGGCCCGCCGCTGTCCAGGAGCGGACCGAGTACCCTTTGCAGGGGCTTGCCGAACTGGACGTCAGCGTGCGCAATACAGGAGGGGCTCTGATTGTGGAGATCTCCGGGACAGCGCACGTTCTGGCGGTTTGCTCTAGGTGCTTGGAGCCGTTTGACCTGACGGTGCCATTCACCACGGTCGAGGAATTTCGTGAGGAACCGGGCCCGAGCGATCCGGATCAGGACTATTACCGCTTTCAAGGTGATAAGATTGTCCTGGACGATATTGTGGCGGATGCGTTTGGCGTTTCTGTGCCATATGCCCCCTATTGCCAGCCGGACTGCAAGGGTTTGTGCCCTATGTGCGGGACAAACCTCAATCGGGAAACATGCGACTGCCAGGAGCCTCACGACAGTCCCTGGTCTCTTCTTGGTCAGCTCAAGTTTCCTGATGACCCGTCCTCATCGCACCACTAGCAACACCCAACTGGTCTTGATTATGGGAGGAAGAATTCGATGGCAGTTCCGAAGAAGAAATTATCCCGCTCACGCACTCACAGGCGGCGGTCAGCATGGAAGCTTACAGCTCCTCAGTGGGTAGAGTGCCCGCGTTGCCACAAAGACCGGCTTCCCCATCACGTCTGCCCGCACTGCGGCTTTTATAACGGGCGGATAGTGGTACAACACGACGCATAAGACAGGATTCCATGGCTTTTGGTCATGGAATCTTTTTATCGCCATAATTATGACTTAGTGATATTATTCGATCACAAGTAGGGGGGTGGCGCATGGCTCGGCTAAACCGCATGGAACGGCAACGGAAGCTGGCGGAAGCCCTTCGGGACAATCCCTTGCAGACGGATGAGGATTTGGCCCAGCGCTTCGGGGTCAGCGTGCCCACGGTGCGTCTGGACCGCCTTCACCTGGGCATTCCCGAACTGCGGCTGCGGTCCGAAGGACTGGCCCGCTTAAGTGTGGTCCACACCCGGACTCTCAAGCGGCAGGACATGGTGGGTGACCTGATTGACCTGGTGATCGGGCAGAGCGGGCGCTCGCTCCTGCGCACGGATGAATCCATGGCCTTTGCGCTGTCGGGTGTGGTGCAGTCCCATTTTATATTCGCCCAGGCTGATTCCCTGGCGCTGGCTGTGGTGGATGGCGAAACGGCGGTGACAGGGCTGGCCAACGCGAAATTCAAGCATATGGTGCAGGCGGGGCAGCAGATTATCTCGGGCGCGGAAGTGATTCGCCGGCAGGGGCACCGCTGGGTTGTGCTGGTCATCAGCCGGGTGGGGGAGAACACGGTTTTCCGCGGAAAATTTGTGGTGCTGACGGATCCTTTCAACGGAAAAGCCAATGTCTCAATGGATCGCAAGGAGGGGGCTCTTTCGTGAAAATCGCGGTAGACGCGATGGGCGGCGACAACGCGCCCTTGGCTCCTGTGCAGGGCGCGCTCAGGGCCCTCGAGGAAATCAGTGACCTGGAGATTATCCTGGTTGGCGACCACGAGCGAATTAAATCTCTGCTGCATGACAAGCCGCGGCAGACGCGCCTGACCATTCACCACGCTCCGGACGTGATCGGCATGGGCGAAGCCCCCGTACAGGCGGTGAGGCGCAAGCCGGATTCCTCCATGGTGCAGGCCATCAAGCTGGTGAAGTCGGGGGATGCCATGGCGGTGATCTCGGCTGGAAACACCGGCGCGCTGATGACCGCGGGCCTCTTTATTCTCGGCAGGATGCCGGGAATTGAGCGGCCGGCGCTCTCCGCCTTGATGCCCGTCATGAAGGGCTGGGGAGTGCTCCTGCTGGATGTCGGGGCCAATTTGGACCCCAAGGCCTCCCAGCTGGTGCAATACGGCGTGATGGGCGCTTATTACTGCCAGGAGGTTTACGGCATCGCCAAGCCCCGGGTTGGGCTCCTCAATGTGGGGGAGGAGCCGCGGAAAGGGACTCCCTTGGCACGGGAGACCTATGAGCGCCTTAAACTGACCGACCTCAACTTTGTGGGGAACATCGAGTCCCGGGAACTGCTGCAGGGACGGGCTGATGTCGTCGTATCCGACGGCTTCAGCGGCAATATTGCCCTGAAGCTGACCGAAGGCCTGGCCCGTGACCTGATGGGAGAGTTCAAGAAAGTGCTGCTGGCGAATTTCAAGTCGAAAATCGCCGCCTGGCTGCTGAAGGACGGACTGATGGACTTGAAGCGCCGCTTGGATTATGAGGAGTACGGCGGGGCGCCTCTTTTAGGGCTGGACCAGATTGTGTATAAAGTGCACGGGGCGAGCCGGGACGGCGCGTTTTACAGCGCGACCAAACTCGCTTACAATTATTGCCAAAAACACACGCAAGATCGCATTCGCGAGCGTGTCAGGAAGGAAGAGGCTAATCAATGAGCAGAAGAGCCGTTGTCGCGGGATTGGGAACGTACGTGCCGCAGAAGGTTCTGACCAACCAAGACTTGGAGCAAATTGTGGACACGTCTGACGAGTGGATCGTGTCCCGTACCGGCATCAGAGAGAGGCACATTGCCGAACCCGGCGAAACGACGTCCATGATGGCCGCGAAGGCCAGTGTGAGAGCGCTGGCGGACGCGGGACTTGTGGCGGAGGACCTGGACTTTATTGTCTGCGCCACCAACACGCCCGACACCATCTTCCCCTCCACCGCGGCCAGGGTCCAGCACCAGCTGACCTCAAAACCCATTCCCGGGGTCGACGTGCAGGCAGGCTGCACCGGTCTCATCTACGGGATGGAAATGGCCTCGGCGCTCATTCAGAGCGGCTCGTACCGCAATGTGCTGGTCATCGGGGCCGACAAGCTGACCAGCATCACCGACTATGAGGACCGGACCACTGCCGTGCTCTTCGGCGATGCGGCTGGGGCGTTTGTGTTGCAGGGCCGCGAAGATACCGACCGCGGCATCCTGGCGTCTTACCTGCAGGCCGACGGCCGGGGGGAAGATTTGCTGGTGCAGCCGGCCGGGGGATCCAAGCTGCCCGCATCTGCTGAGACAGTGGCAGCCCGCCAGCACTACCTGAAAATGAATGGCAACGAGACGTTCCGATTTGCGGTCAAAGCCATGCCGGAGGCAGTGGAAGAAGGGCTGAAGCAGGCCGGTCTGGGCGTTGAGGATATGACTCTCTTGGTTCCGCACCAGGCGAACCTGCGGATTATCGATGCGGCCGTCAGGCGCTTTGAGCTCGACCCGTCGCGGGTGGTGATCAATATCGACCGCTACGGCAATACCTCGGTGGCAACCATACCTGTGGCCTTGCAAGAGGCCCGTGAGCAAGGCCGGGTGCATGACGGGGATGTGGTGGTGCTCTGCGCTTTTGGGGCTGGCCTGACGTGGGGATCCAACGTGATCCGCTGGGGCCGTTAAGGAGGAGGAAAGCATATGGCCGGTTGGGCTGTGATGTTTCCCGGACAGGGTGCGCAGCACGTAGGGATGGGGCGCAGTTTGTGGGAAGCGTCTGGCAGTGCCCGCCAAGTTTTTGAAGAGGCGGATGATGCCCTGGGATATCCTCTCTCGGACATCATTTTTGACGGGCCGGAAACCCGCCTGCAGGACACCGAGGTGCAGCAGCCGGCGATTTTGGTGGTCAGCGTGGCGGCGTGGAGGGCTTTTCGCTCCGCTGTGCCGGACCTTTCCGTGACGGTGGGATTTGGACTGTCGCTCGGGGAATATTCGGCTTATGTGGCAGCGGGCGTGATGACCTTGCACGACGCCGTGCGCGTAACCCGCCTGCGGGGCCAAGCCATGCAGGAAGCCGTGCCCCGGGGGCTCGGGGGCATGACCGCCATATTGGGTCTCAAGGCGGACCAGGTGGAATCGCTATGCAAGGACGCCTCCCAGGCGGCTTGGGTGCAGCCGGCAAACTACAACGCTCCCGGGCAGATTGTCGTATCCGGACTGGTGTCGGGTCTGGAGCGGGTAGAGGAAGCGGCCCGGGCCCAAGGCGCCCGGGTGGTGAGGCTGCCAGTGTCGGCGCCCTTCCACTCCCGCCTGCTGGTGCCCGCGGGAGCGGTGCTGTCAAAGGCCCTGGCGGGAATCGGCATGAGTCGGGGCGCATTTCCCGTGATGGCCAATGTCGACGCGGAGCTCTGCCAGACTCCACAGGAGGCCATCCCCCGCCTGATTACCCAGGTGTCGCAGCCCGTGCGCTTCCAGCAGAGCGTGGAACACGCCATATCTCTCGGGGTTCAGGGGTTTTTAGAGTTCGGGCCGGGACGGAGTTTGAGCAGTTTGGTAAAAAAGATTGACCGCCGGCAAAAAGTCGCTAATGTAGAAGACGACACTAGTCTGCGGAAAGCTCTTGAACTCGTCCAGGGGCCAGGCTATAATAGCTAAGAATTATTGCCTGGTAGCTATATGACCGATAGGAAGAGGGTTTGCGGGTGTCTTGGGACCAGAGAACGGCGTTAGTGACGGGCGGATCACGAGGAATTGGCCGCTCCATCGCTCTGAAATTAGCCCAGCAAGGTATCGCGGTCGCCGTCAACTACCGAGGCAACACGGCCGCGGCACAGGAAACCCAGGATCTGATCCGGTCTCATGGCGGCCAATGCGCACTGTACCCTGCCGATGTTTCTGATGCAGACCAGGCTCAAAGCCTTGTCAACACAGTGGTCAAGGACTGGGGTCATCTTGATATTTTGGTGAATAATGCTGGCATTACTCGGGATACGTTAGTGCTGCGCATGCGAATGGAAGATTGGGACCGCGTCATTGCGACGAATCTGACGGGAGTGTTTGCTTGCACGCGCGCCGCATTGCGGCCCATGCTGAAACAGCGCTTTGGCCGGATAGTGACGATTTCGTCGATTGCGGGACTGTTAGGGAATGCTGGCCAGGCCAATTACTCTGCAGCAAAGGCGGGTGTGATTGGGCTGATGCGCTCAGTGGCCCGTGAAGTGGCATCCCGGCAGATTACGGCCAATGTGGTGGCGCCGGGGATCATTGATACCGAGATGGCTCATCAGATGACGCCAGAAGCCTATAACCAATTATTGAGCCAGGTGCCTTTGGGGCGCGCAGGCCGGCCGGAAGATGTAGCAGATGCTGTATGGTTTCTTGTTCAGGCGGATTACATTACAGGCCAGACATTGGTAGTCGATGGCGGACTGGTAATGGACTAATTTTGGGGGTGTCAGCAGTGGCAAACAAAGAACAGGTTTTTGACAAAGTCAAAGAAATTATTGTGGATCAACTGGGTGTGGATGAGGAAGAAGTGACTGCGGAAGCGTCTTTTGTCGATGACCTCGGAGCGGATTCCCTGGATATTGTCGAGTTGATCATGGCGCTGGAAGAGGAATTCGGTCTCGAGATTCCCGATGACGAAGCCGAAAAAATTGCTACAGTGAATGATGCTGTGGAATATATTCGGGAAAATGCCTAACTAATGACCCTAGGGATGGGGAGAAAATTCTCCGCGACTGGGGGAGGGAGCAGCGAATGCAGCGGGAACGGGTAGTGGTCACGGGTATGGGAGTTGTTTCGCCCGTGGGGTCCACTTTGGAGACTTTATGGGCAGGACTTATCAGTGGCAAGAGCGGTGTCGGACCGGTAACACGATTCGATGCTTCGGACTTTCCTACGCGCATTGCCGCTGAGGTGCACGACTTTGACCCGCTCAAATATGTCGAGAAAAAAGAGGCCCGGCATATGGACCGCTTTGTGCAGATGGCCGTGGCCGCGGCACAGGATGCCTATGATGACGCGCAACTGCACGATCTGGATCCCGAACGCTGCGGGGTGGCTGTCGGCACGGGGATAGGGGGGATGGAGACCCTGACAGAGCAGCATGAGATCTTGCTGCACCGCGGGCCGGGCCGTGTCAGTCCATTCTTTATTCCTAAAATGATTGCCAATATTGCCGGCGCCCAGGTCGCCATGCGGTTTAATCTCCAGGGGCCGAATGTGACCCTGGTGACGGCGTGCGCCTCGTCTGGCAGCGCTCTGGGAGATGCATTGCGGGCCGTGCAGTATAAAGAGGCGGATGTAATGCTGGCAGGGGGCACAGAAGCGGTTGTGTTGCCGATTGCCTTTGCGGGATTCTGCTCCATGAAGGCTATGTCCACGCGCAATGACGACCCGCTCCACGCCAGCCGTCCTTTTGACGTGGGCCGCGACGGGTTTGTCATGGGTGAAGGCGCAGGCTTCCTTGTCTTGGAAAGCCTGTCCCACGCTAAAGCGCGCGGAGCCCGGATCTACGCGGAGATGGTCGGGTACGGACGGTCAGCGGATGCCTTCCATGTTGTGGAGCCGCACCCTGAGGGGCGCGGGGCGTCGCAAGCCATGCGCCGCGCGATTGCAGACGCCGGAATCAGCCCGGGAGACGTCGATTATATCAACGCGCATGGAACATCCACGCAAAAGGGTGACCTGGTGGAGACCATTGCCATTAAAGACGTCTTCGGAGAAGATGCTTACCGGTTAGCGGTATCCTCGACCAAGTCTGTGACGGGGCATCTTCTGGGGGCTGCGGGAGCCGTGGAAATGATCGCTTCGATTCTCGCGATTCAACACCAAACCGTCCCGCCTACGGTCAATCTCACCGAGCCCAGTCCCGACTGTGACTTGAACTACGTGCCGAACAGCCCGCAGCAGCGGCCGGTGCATATTGTCATGTCCAACGCCTTCGGATTTGGCGGCCAAAATGCCGCACTGATAGCCAGGGAGTACACCTCATGAGTTTGAACGACCTGTCTCAGTGGATCAAAGATCAGAATCTTCTTAAACAAGCCTTGACGCATTCATCCTATGCGAATGAGGGATTTCGCAAGGAAACGCACAATGAGCGTCTTGAGTTTTTAGGAGACTCGGTTCTTCAACTGGTGGTGACAGAGTGGCTATATGCCAACAACATGCGCTGGACGGAAGGCCAGCTCAGCCAGGGCCGGGCCGCTATTGTCTGTGAGGCGACCTTGGCCGAAGCAGCCGGGAACCTGCGGGTTGGCTCCTTGCTCCGGCTGGGCCGGGGGGAGGAGCGCAGCGGGGGCCGTACCAAGCACTCGCTGCTGGCCGACGCCATGGAAGCCATCATTGGCGCCATATACCTTGATGGCGGGCTGGAACAGGCGAGAAATTTCATTCTCGACGTCTTGCGGTTTGCCTTGACCGATGTTGAAGAACGGGAAACGGGGCGGGACCACAAAACGGCGCTGAACGAGTGGCTCAGGCGCCGCGGCGAGGAAGC
>DAHWJO010000123.1:0-10543 GCA_027344105.1 Sulfobacillus sp. | reverse complement strand
CAGACTGCGGAACGTCCTTGCGGCATAGCGCCCCTGCCTACCCGCAAAAATTGCCAGCTGAGGCCCAAGGGCGATGTGCCGCCGGAGCGTTCAGTACAGCGGCCGCCCGGAAGCCAAGGCCATCACCGTGTAAAATGCCCGGTAGGCTTCGGGCATGGCAGGGCCAGTGAACTGCACGCTGCGGCCGCCGGTCCGCACTGTTCCGGGACAATACAGCGCACGGTCCGCCATGTCTGTCGTCATCAGGGTCACTTCCAACGTGACAGGAGATGAGATGACATAGGGCGACAGCAGGCCGCCATGCCACTTATCCAGAGCTTCATGCACCCCGGCCCGGAGAAGGCTCGCCGTTTCCGCACCGCTTGCGAGTTGCGCGGCCCGCCGGTTGGTTGCGGTTTTGACGGTCACAGCCGTAAGCCAGGGAAGCAGGCGCAAAGCTTCCCCGCAAACCTTGTCATCACCGCTCACGAATCCGACAGGCACCTGGTAATGGCCAGCCATCGCGGCGTTGATGCCGGTCTCCCCCACTTCCACCCCATTGAGGCGTACCTGGAATATTTCTCCGGAATAGGTGTGGTCCATCACCGCCTGCGGCGTGCCAGCCATGGCGTGATAGCCGACAAAGAAGGCGGCGTCGTCTGCCTCCACCCCTTGTACCATCGACCACGGCTTAGTGCCTCCTGATATCAGCGTGACCCCTGCGGGCATGCTCCCCCAGGACACATTCATCATCCCGTCGTGGGAGTCGTTGACAATAATGCGGGTCACGGCAGGGTCGTCCTGCAAAGCGCCAATCACGGCCAGGACGTCATGCTCGAGAAAACTGAGCGCCTGCGCGTAGCGCTGCCCTTGAGGCAGCAGCTGGTCACGGTCGACAATCCCGCTGATGCCTTCCATATCCACAGAAATCCATGCGATCATGTTCTACACCCTTCCCTGATCCGTACTGGATACCCAAGGCCAAAAGCCAGTCCTGCCTACCATCTTGTTGTTCCGGTAAAAGACGACCCCTTTCAGCCATTCCCGCCGGGATTCATTCCGGGTGGAAGGCCATTCTAGTTCCAGGCCATCTTCCCTATGGGACAGTGTCAGACCGGGGTCGGTCTCGCCTTGCCCTCCTGCGTTCCATCCGGAAAACTCCACGGTCCGGCCGAAGGAGTACACGACGGCCCGCGCTGACCACAATCCGTCCAGTTTTACCGTAATGCGCACCTGGTCAGTACTCTCGCCGTGGCGCCAGTGGCTCGCCAGTATGCCTGACTCCCGCCGTAACAGCCTGCTGAGAGACTCGGCCCGCGGCTGAGGCCAGTTGGCCTCCCATTCCACCGGCATGGCCACTTGCCGCCCGAACACTTCGGTTTTGCGGGCGAACGCCAGGAGAAATGGTTTGATCAGCTCTACCTGACTGTCATAGCAGAGAAGGGACGCCCTCTTGGCTTCCACTGCCGCCGGGTCATAGCCGAATTCCTCCCACTGTATCCCCGGATAGGAAGTCAAGGCCGCAGGCACCTCCGCGCGCATTTCCGGACGGTAGGCCAAGGGCAGCGGCCAGCCATTCCAGTGGACCAAATACCCGAGGTGCACGGCGTGCTGCGCCCACGGCAGCTGGCGGGCGCGGCAGGCCATCAGCGCCAGACTGCCAAACGCCGAAGTTGCCCAGTGGTCGGGATGCTGGTCCAAAAGGAGCGGGGTGACGACCCAGTCTGGCTGAATGTCGGCCAGCACTTGGCTCAAAATATTGAGAAGGTCTGCGCCGGCATAGGGTGTGCGGTACGCGGGGGACTCAATATAGGGGACACTCGTGCATCCTGTGGTCGGGCTGGCAAAGGGCTCAGCCGCATCATAATGCAAAAAGAGATAATCCAGGCCACCGTCGGGAAATCCCAAAAACGTGACATTCTCCGCTGGCACCCCCAATGCTGCCATCGCCCTCAGCGCTTCAATCTGCCTCTCATAGCCCAGATGCACATATTCTTCCGGGCTGACAGTGAGGGAGAGATAGTAGCGCTCCGCATCCTGGACGAAACCATCGCCCGAGGTCATGAGCACCACATGCACATCATATCCCTGGCGCACAGCCTGGTGGATAAATCCCGCCGCGCCCAGAGCCTCATCATCCGGATGGGGGGCAAGAACCACCACCCGCCGCCTGCCCGCCATCTTAACGCCCGTCGATAATCAGGAGCACCTGATTCGCATCCACGGCGCTGCCCTTGTGGACCTTCAAGCCAGTCACGCGTCCAGCCACCGGTGAGGTGACCTCATTTTCCATCTTCATGGCCTCGAGAATCACCAGCACCTGTCCGATTTCCACCAGCCCGCCGTCCTCCACCTTCACGTCCAGAACGGTGCCGGGCAAAGGCGCCTCAATCACTGTCTCTCCATTTTGCAGCACGGCCGCAGCGGGTTTGCGCACCACTTCCGCCTGCACCACCGGTTGGGGTGCCGGGACATGCTGCGCTGGCGGCTCCGCGAGAGGAGTCCCCTGCGCCTGAATTTCCTCCGCCTCGACTTCATACACTGTGCCATTCACCCGTATCCGAAATTTACGCACCGCCATACACTACCTCCTCCAAAATGAAAGCGCGCACTGATGCGGCCTGTTTACCAGCCAATCCACCGCCATTCAGACGGCGCTGGCCACACTTCACGGACTTTGATGGAGACTCCGGGCCCCAGGGTCGGGTCTGCCATCAGCACGGCGGCCATAAGGGCCGCGATAATTTCTTCTGACAGTGGTGTTTCCGGCATTTCTCACCCTCCTGCGCCCCTCAGAGCGGAATATTTCCGTGCCGCTTATGGGGGCGGTCATCCCGCTTATTAGCGAGGGCCATGAGCGCCTGCGCAATGTGAGCCCGGGTCTGTGACGGTTCGATCACCGAGTCCACAAAACCGCGGGCAGCGGCCACGTACGGATTCGCAAATTCCTCCCGGTACTCATCCGCCTTAGCCCGGCGCATGGCCACCTGGTCCTCCGCGGCGCTGATCGCGTCTTTGAATATGATGTTGGCTGCGCCCTCAGGCCCCATCACTGCTATTTCCGCAGTGGGCCAGGCAAAAACCCAATCCGCGCCTAAAGACCGGCTGCACATAGCCAGGTACGCCCCGCCGTAAGCCTTGCGCAAGATCACCGTCACCTTCGGCACCGTCGCTTCGGCATAGGCGTACAGCACTTTGGCTCCGTGGCGGATGATGCCGCCAAATTCCTGGGAAGTTCCGGGGAGATACCCGGGAGTGTCCACAAACGTGATCAGGGGAATATTGAAACTGTCGCACAGCCGCACAAAGCGCGCCAGTTTGTCCGAGGCGTTGATATCCATCGTCCCGGCCAAAATGCGGGGCTGATTGGCGGCCACCCCGACGGCATGCCCCCCGATGCGCGCGAATCCCACCACCATATTCTCGGCGTATCCCCGCTGCACTTCCAAAAAAGACTGCCGGTCAACAGTCGTCTCGATAACCTTTTTCACGTCATAAGGTTTGTTGGAATCCACGGGCACAGCTTGGTTCAAACTGGCTTCGGCCCGGTCCAAGGGATCGCCGGAGTCCATCACCGGCGGCAACTCCCGGTTATTGTTAGGCAGGTAACCCAGAATATTGCGGACGAGCTGCAATGCTTCCCCGTCACTGCCGGCTGACATATGGGCCACTCCAGACTTGCCAATTTGCGCTGCGGCGCCGCCAATCTGCTCACCAGTCACATTTTCACCGGTCACCGTCTTGATGACTTGGGGGCCGGTAATAAACATCTGGCCCCTATGCTCCACCATGACGATCAGGTCCGTTAAGGCTGGCGAATATACCGCGCCGCCCGCGCTCGGCCCCATGATCACCGTAATCTGCGGGATCACGCCTGACGACCAGGTATTCCGCTTGAAAATTTCCCCGTACCCGGAAAGGGCATCGACTCCCTCCTGAATTCTCGCCCCGCCGGAGTCATTAAGTCCAATAATGGGCGCTCCCGTTTTCAGAGCGAGATCCTGAAGGCGCACTATTTTCTGAGCATGCATCTCTCCCAAGGACCCTCCCGAGGACGTGAAGTCCTGAGAAAAGACGTAGACCAGGCGGCCATCAATGCGGCCCGCGCCCGTGACCACCGCGTCCGCCGGAATTTCCGCCTGGTCCATCCCAAATGCCCGGGACCGGTGCCGGACATGGGCTCCAATCTCTTCGAACGTGCCCGCATCAAGCAATGCCGCCACCCGCTCGCGGGCGGTCATTTTCCCGAGAGAGTGCTGCCGCGCAATCCGTGCCGGCCCACCCATTTCCTCGATAGCCGCCTGCCGGCGCTGAAGCTCGTGCAAGGGTTCCTTGTCCACCAAAAAGCCTCCTGAAATGGGGGTCCCTCCCGGGACCCCGCGGTTTACTTCAGCCAGCCCCGGTAACGCATAGCCTGGGCGATGCGCTCGACAGCCACCAAGTAGGCCGCCTTGCGCAGCGTAACCCCAAAGCGCTCATGCATCGTGTGCATGTCGGCCATGGCCCGCGACATATACTCCTCGAGCCTCTGATTCACTTCCTGCTCGCTCCAGTAGAACCGGGTCTGATTCTGCACCCACTCAAAGTACGAGACAGTGACTCCTCCGGAATTTCCCAACACATCCGGAATCACCATGATGCCTTTGTCAAAGAGAATCCGGTCGGCTTCCGGCGTCGTCGGCCCGTTAGCGCCTTCGCCGACGATGCGGGCGCGGATATTGTGGGCGTTGTCCGCGGTAATCTGGTTTTCCAAAGCAGCCGGAAACAGGATATCCACCGGCAGTTCGAGAAGGTCCTCATTGGAAATGGGCTCGGCATGCGGGTATCCGGCCAAGCGCCGGTTGACTCTCTTATATTCTAATAGGTCAGGAATATTTATTCCGTCAGAATTATAAAGGCCCCCGTCCTTGTCGGAAATGGCTACCACTCTAGCCCCCATGTCAAATGCGATTTCAGAGGCCACAGAGCCCACATTGCCAAACCCCTGAATAGCAATGCGGCTGGCGCTGAAGTCGATCCCAGTTCCGTGGCGAGCTGCTTGGTCGCAAATACCAGGCCCCGGCCCGTCGCGGCGACCCTGCCCTCCGACCCGCCGATGACCAGCGGCTTGCCCGTGATCAACCCAAATGTATTCTCTCCCCGGATGCGGGAATATTCATCCACCATCCATGCCATAATCTGCGGGTTGGTCGATACATCTGGGGCCGGAATGTCCTTGTCAGGCCCGATCACCAAGCTGACGGCGCGGATATATTCCCGGCTGAGGCGTTCAATCTCTTGTTCCGACAACTGGTCCACATCGCAGGCGATGCCGCCCTTAGCCCCGCCATAAGGGAGTTTGAGCAGAGCGCACTTGACGCTCATCCACATGGACAGCGCTTTGACTTCATCCATATTGACGGCCGTGTGGAACCGCAGGCCGCCTTTGGTGGGCCCTAACGCATCGTTGTGCTGCACGCGGTAGCCGTTGAACACCTGCAAATTGCCATCATCCCGAATAAAAGGGACTGCCACTTCGAACGACCGGAGTGGCTGTTTGAGAATCTCATAAACTGCTGGTTCTAGTCCGAGAGTATCCACTGCTTCTTTGAACGCCTGTTGTGCCCGCAAGTACGGGTTAAGTGACGAATCCGCCACTGTTTCCGCCTCCCCAAGTGTGTCTCATCGAACCCGGCATGGTCCCGAATTCGCCCGTATTATAGCACACCCCAGAAAGAAAACCGGAATTGTTCAGGACTCCTGGTATTTTCCGCCGATTCCCGTCTTCAGGACCTTGATCCTCACGTCATCAGAGATTTTCAGCACCAGCACCTTGTCGTCTACCTGCACCACCGTGCCAATCACGCCCCCAACCGTCACCACCTGGTCACCCTTTTGCAGACTGCTCTGCAACTTCTGACGATTTTTCTGATTTCTCGACTGCTGCATGAACATCCAGACAGTCATTCCAATCAAGACTGCGAAAAATAGCCAGTACAGTGCGCTAGTCCCGTGTGTGTGCGTAACAATCTCCCCATTTCATCCCAAATTCTACTGCCCCTATTGTTGCAGATTTGCCACGCCATCCGCAAGTGCAAGGGGAGGCTTTAGCCCCGTAATTTCTTAACCTGGCCCGGCGGGCCCAGCACCTTGCCCGGCCTGGGCGGGGGGCGCCCCGCCGAGCGGCTTTGCGCGGTGGACATTGGGGACAATGTTCGAGACGCTCTGCACCATGCCGGCCGTCCCCCGCGGACGCACTGGCGCGGCCGCCGCCGGCGCCAGCCGGGAGCGGGCCGCAGACTTTGGGGGATAATGGGGGGCCAGGGGATGCGGCTGGGCCAGCTTCGCCTGACGCCCCGGCGGGGCGGCGGGGATGCGGGGGAGGACGGGTTCCACCAAAGTAGACAGCGGCGCGGCTTGGGGCAGCGCCGCTGATTCATGCCCTCCCCCGCGCGGATGGCTCTCCCTCCACAAAAGGGCCCGCCCGATGGTGTCAGGGTCATCGGCTACTTGCTGCAGGGGGTGGGAGCTGATCACAGACAGCACCACCAGCTTGCCGCGCCAGTCGCCGTGCTGACGCAAAAACTGCCCCTCGGCAGCCGACACCCGCTCAAACCACTTTTGCTGGCCCCGTCCCCGAAAGGCTGCGGCCAGCACAATGAACGGGTGGCGCAAGGACAGATAGCCGTCTGTTTTGGCCTGGGCCGTCAGGTCCGTGACCGCTTGCGCAACAGGCATCCCGTCTACGGGCAGCTGGTCCAACAGTGCCCGGCCCGCAGAATCCTTGCCGGAGGCCTGAATCACCGCCGGCTGCTTTCCCCCCACCACCAGGCTGATGCTGGAATTGATATCCAGACTGACTACGGCGCTAGCCCTGGGTCCCGCACCCATTCCCAAGAGGTTGGCGCAAAGCAAGAGAACCGCAGCGCCCGATATCCACCCCGCAGCGCTTGGGGGCCTGGCAGGCACGAAACATTCCTGGCCGACAGCCAAATCCCCTGTTGGCATCCTGACCCGCCTGAACTGGCCGCCCGGCAGAAGCAGAGTGGCATGGTGCCTCTCCACCCCGATGACCAGGGCGCGCCCCTCCCTCGACTTATTCATCTGATAACCGCTCCCGCACATAAGTCTGCAAATAAGGCAAGTCGGAAAGCAAAATCACCGCGACCGCTATAATATACTTTCGGTGGCGTTCGACCACTTTGCGGCTGATTCCCGGTTCCCGGCAAAGATCTTTCAGCGGCAGCGCCTTTTTGTCCCATAAATGTTCACGGTAGCGGGGAGTGCTGGCAATCAGCCGGCTGATCTGTAAGGCCCGCTCGCGGGCGTCTTGGTGCCGGGGGGAGATTTTCGGCAAATCTTCAAAACGGATGGCAAAGCTGTTCAGCAACTCCCGGAATTCGCTGATTTCCTGAATGCGGGCCTCATCGGACTGCTTGTCCCGCCACCTGATGTGCGCCATCAGGTCTACTTGCGCATGCAGGAGGTGGCCGGGTTGGTCTTCTGTTTCCAGTTCGCTGAGGGGAATCTCCCTGTGGGCTGGCGCCTGACGGCGGAAATAATCGATTAGCCGCCGCTTAATCACCGTCTGCGCAAACCCCAGAAAACTGCCTTTAGCCCCGTTATAGGAGTCGATGGCTTCGTTGAAGGCCAGCAGCGCGACAGAGATCTCCTCGTCGGCTCCCGGCTGCAGGTAACGGCCAGCCGCCCGGCTGGCGGCTTTCAAAATAAAGGGCATAAACTGCCCGATCAGTTGGTCGCGGGCAGAATGATCTCCGCTTTGGGCGAGCACGAGAAGCGGCAGAGGGCCGCCGGCCTCGGGTCCAATGCGCAGTCCCACAGCCTCGCCTCCCTTTTCGAACGGTCTCGGTCGTGTTCAGTCGCCCATCATGCCGGGAGCCACCGGCAGTCCCAAATGCTGGTACGCCTGGCGGGTGAGCACCCGGCCCCGCGGGGTTCTTTGCAGAAACCCCTGCTGGAGCAGGTACGGCTCCACCACGTCCTCAATCGTGCCCGCCTCTTCCCCCACCGCCGCCGACAGCGTGTCCAGCCCCACGGGGCCCCCTTGGTAGCGCTGAGCTATGGAGAGGAGCAGACGCCGGTCGATTTGATCCAGTCCCTGGGGATCCACTTCCAACAGTTCCAGGGCCTCCACGGCCAGCAATTTCGACACCTGCCCGTCACCGCGGACCTGGGCATAGTCCCGTATCCGCTTCAGCAGCCGGTTGGCAATCCTAGGAGTTCCGCGGCTCCTGCGCGCTATCTCATGGGCCGCCTCGAGATTCATGGGAATTCCCAGCACCTTGGCCGAGCGCCCAACAATTTCCGCCAAGTCGGCAGGATCGTAAAAGTCCAGATGCAGCAGCACGCCGAAGCGGTCCCGCAGGGGTGATGCCAGCATGCCCGGACGGGTCGTCGCCCCAACCAGGGTGAAATGGGGCAGGTCCAGACGCACCGAACGCGCTCCCGGCCCTTTGCCCAGCACCAGGTCCAGCGCAAAATCCTCCATGGCCGGATACAAAACCTCTTCCACAGGCCGCGACAGACGGTGGATTTCATCGATAAACAGCACTTCACGGTCATCGATATTGGTCAGGATTGAGGCCAGGTCACCGGGACGCTCGATGGCTGGCCCTGACGTGTAGCGGATGCCCACGCCCATCTCGTTGGCAATAATATGGGCCAGGGTCGTTTTGCCCAGGCCCGGCGGCCCATACAGCAGCACATGGTCCAGCGCTTCCTTGCGCCCCAGGCTGGCCTGAATGAAAATGGACAGTCTCTCCTTCAGATCATCCTGTCCAATATACTCTCGCAGGCGGTCCGGACGCAGTGTCCGCTCAGTGTCTGCCTCAGGCCCTTGATTGCCGGAGACTACCCGGTCTTGCATATCCACGCCTGCCTTTCTTACCCTCGTTAACTGTGGGAGACGGAACCGGTTGGAGGGCTGCCCGGTGGTTTCGCGCCGGCGCTTCCTGTTCCTTAAAATCCCACCCCCTACCGGCGGTCAAGAGCTCGCAGGGCGGTCCGGATCCGGGCGGGCAGGTCGCCTGTGCTCCCGGCTTGGCGGGAGGCTGCATCCGCCTCTTCAATGGAATAGCCCAGAGCCACCAAAGCCTCCCCCACATCATCCAGCCCCCTTGGTCTGGGGACTTGAGCATCCTTTTGGGAGCGGCGCGGCTTGTTCTCCCATTTTCCGGAGAGTTCCAGCAAGATGCGCTGCGCGAGTTTGGCCCCCACCCCTGGCGCGTCTTTGATCGGCTGCCACTGGTCTTGGGCAACCGCATCCTCAAGTCCGCCCACCCCCAGCACACTCAGCACCGACAGCGCCGTGCGGATGCCCATTCCCCCCACCGCAATCAAATCCAGAAAAGCCTCGCGCTCGTCCCGGTCCAAGAAGCCGATCAAGCGCCAGCTGTCCTCCCGCACCACCAGGTGGGTGTAAAGGTGCACCTCGGCCCGGACATCCGGAAGCTCGGCCAGGCTGCTCCGGGACATGTCCACCCGGAATCCTATCCCGTGCACTTCGACAATGCAGTCGTCTTCCTCTTTATGCACCACGGTGCCGGTCAGTTCGCTAATCACGGACAGCCTCCTGGTACTTGACCCATTCCAGTCCAGTAATCGCAATCGCCAGGGCATCGGCCACATCGTCGGGCTGGGGCACGGCGTCCAGATGCAAAAGCCGGGTGACCATCATCTGCACCTGCTTCTTGTCCGCGCGGCCATAGCCTGCCACCGTCTGCTTAACCTCGGCCGGGGACATTTCCACCAGCGGGATGCCGCGCTGGCTGAGCGCGAGCAGGACCACACCCCGGGCCTGCCCCACGGCTAGCGCCGTCTTGGAGTTCTGGCCAAAAAACAGTTTCTCCACGGCTCCATATTCGGGCTGGTAGCGGTCAATAATCTCGATGAGCCCTGTATAGATCATCTTGAGCCGCAGCTCCGCTGGCAGATTGGCCTGGGTGACCACCGCCCCATAATCTTGCGCAGACGGTTCATGACGCACTTTGTCGACGATGCCCCACCCGCAGATGGCTGTACCCGGATCAATTCCTAACATTCTCACCACGCTGCCCGGTTCAAGGGTCTGTCCCCTCTCTTTGCTTCTTGAGGCCGGCGCTTTCCGAAGCGCCCTGCCATATACCCCAGGGTAAATACCACGCGTGCCTCAGGATCTCCTCTTTTTGGGGGCGCCTGGCTGTTCGCGGGTGCGGACCCACTTGCCGCCCGGCCGCTTGCGGCCCAGACCTCGGGCGGCCGGGGCGAATCCACCACTCGCGCCCGAGACCGGACTTCGGCGCGCGGCAAGACCCATGGGGCCTAGGCCTCGTCCACCTCAAAGTTTTCCGGAAACTCTGCGTTGAAAAACACTTTTTCCACGTCATCATGGTCTTCCAGAAGGTCGATCAGCTCTACCAGCACATGCGCGTCAGCTGCCGTCACTTCCGTCGTCGTTTTCGGCAGGTGCACCAGTTCCACATCTTCTACCTTGATTCCCTGTTTTTCAAAGGATTCCCGCACTTGATCCAGCACCTCGGGCCCCGTCAGCACCACAAACTCTCCGTCATCCTCCTGGCGCAGGTCA
>DAHWJO010000122.1:0-10558 GCA_027344105.1 Sulfobacillus sp. | reverse complement strand
TGCGTTGACTGGTATAACATTGTCCTGCTTCTTCTCCATGACGATATAGTTTTCAAGGACCGGGTGACACCCTCCAAGGATAGTCGCGGCAATCCGGCATCGGACCGCGTGACCAGAAGCGTGTCGCACTGCCCTCTCGGACAGCTTTAGTATCATAACACCGCGAAGAGAAGATGTCTATAAGGCACAGCAAATTATTTCATCATCGCTGCTGATACCATGGTGCCCATAAAAGGTTCAACCCAAACGTCCTATTTGAACCCAAATTTGCAGGAGGGCTTCAAGGGGAGAACCCACGGGGCGTATGGCGCGAATCCATGACGTCAAACCATTTGCCAACATATTAATCCCTGCGAAAGCCGCATTGCGCCATCCGCCCACGCGCCATACGGAATTGGCGCCGCGGCCGGTCCCACCCCATGCGACAGGTTCATCGACCGTGACTTGATGCTGCCGAATCTTCGCCGTAGACTGCACTCCTCGGCCCGCCCAACGCACCTCGGTAGTGTTACGGTTTTGGCCACGGTGTTTTTCCCTCTTTTGATTGTTATGTGGGATGTGCCCGGTCGATGGACCAGGGCATTACGAAAACCGTGCTTCCGGTCTCCTGGGCACCAAGGTGATTAGATCACATACCCTATTAACCAGATCATAGTAATAATAGGATATATCTTTTGTCCGATCTATTGTAAGATCTTGACTTTCAGAAATGCCAGCCTAAATAGCCCATACTGATGAGTCCCTCCTCACTTGCAGAGGGTTTTTCGAATGGCGATGTCCGGAGAATAAGCCAGGTGAGTCTCCGGCTTTAATCCCTGTGTTATCGGTCCCGGTTCCAGCCTACGCATCCGCAACACAACGCATTCTCACCAATGGTGAGCGGCAAGTCACCAACTTCACAGGGGTCGAGGATTGATTTGGCAACACCCACAGACAGTAGAAATTTCCGGTGCATGCGGTAGATTGTACATAATCCCGTGTCCAGCGCTGGCTTGATGGGCGGATACTGTTGGCCCATAAGTACGTGTCGTCAGACCAGACGTCCACCGTGCCCTGTGAAAAGCGGCGCAGCACTTTGACTGGCAAGAATCCTTCGAGGACGATCCACCCGATGCCTGTCTACCGTACTTGCTCCATCGTATCCACGACGTCTCGACTTGATGGCGCAATGCGGCCCGCAAGGTATCCCAAGCGGCGTGCGATGGACACCCTTCTCCCGGCCCTACTGCCACGGGGCTCCCTAGTGCACGATGCCAAGAGAACAGACCCGCCTATGATGGCAAAATAGCGTGGGAACCTATAGGACTGCTGGGACGTCCAACGAAATGACAGCTCCAGGACACCGATCACTCCTCACCCTGTTCCACCGTCAATTCCCGGGTGTCCGGATTGAAGACGTGATATCCGCGCCATCGACCCTCAAAGCGCCACAATGTAAACGCAAGGCCAGCGGCAAGCATGATGGCGATCATCGTGTCTATTGAGTGACCGATAGCCGTTGGACCATAGATGAGAAACACAACAACGGTCATGGCGAACCAGGCAGTGGTGAGGTATGACACTGCTTGCAACCCACTGTGCTTGTGGTCAAGACCATGGACTCCCCCGCGGTGAATCCGGGTAAGAAAGACTGCGGCACTGATGCTGTCAAAGAGGAATTCTAAGATGAGGAAAAACCCTGCAGTACTCAGGACAAGGTTAAAGACGGCCGCCAACGAGGAAAACAAAAGCTGCATGGCAATAACAGCCCAGCCGAATCCCAAAGGTAATAGGACGGTCCACGTCGCTGTTTGGAAATGATTCCGTGAAGCCAAGAATCTTGGCAACATCCGGTCACGAGCCATAGCGTACAGAGCCTTGCTGAGAATGAATGTCGTGAGCCATAGCGAACCTGCTGTCGAGGCGATGATTGGGATAATGGCAACCCAATAATGATGGGGAGACAAGGCTTGGGCCCATGTTGTCAGGACATCGGGATGGCTGACGAGATTTGCCAAGGACGTGCCGTGGAGCATTAAAGGAAACATGGCCAGATAAAAGACGAGAACCATCAGCGCACCGACAATGCCGCCCATTCCCGGCGTCTTCCGGGGATCGTCCGCCTCTTCCGCGGCGTAGCTGTCGATTTCCCATCCGTCCACGATAGTTGCTCCAATCACCATGGCGATAATGAAATTATGCCAGGACGGAGTTGTTTGGTTCCCGGCAATAGTATGCCAGTGCGTCAGACCGAAAACGGAAAACGCAGCAACTGCTATCAATTCCATGGCCATGAATACTTTGGTCAGCCGTGCCACAGTTTTGCTGCCGCGAAGCAGCAGCCATGCGGACAAGGAGATCCACAGACCGCTGACCACAATAACAAGCCACGAGGGCGGTTGGGAAATTCCTGCCAAACTGAGAGACTCCTCCGCTGCAGGGATGATGATGGGGGGGATAGACCAGAAATACGCCATCATGAGGATCCACGACTGGTACCGTGATATGCCAAAACCCAGAATGCGGCGGGACCAGTGATACGAGGCCCCCGTATTGGGATAGTGCTGGTTGAGCATGCGAAACAACCATGAACTTAAAATGAAAGGGGCTGCAATCGCCATAACCGCCCACATTACGTCGGCCCCGGCCAAACGCAGCAACACGGATCCGGCGGCCGCTAAACTAAATAAGGGCGCAACACTGGCAATCGATAATCCAGACAGGTCGGACAAGCTCAACCACGAATACCGCGGAGGTTTTTCTTTGCTGATCATTAACGGCATACCCTCCTGGATTCGTTCTACCATGAAGAATTGCGAAAAGTCCAGCCACTCCCGTTCTTTACTGGGGGGGCGCTTTGGTTGGACTCCCCTGACATTGCAAGCACAAGCCCCATGCTACAACTTGAATTCCCTGGACCGTGCCTGTGTCATGAAGCGAGGCATTTAGGTTGAGAATGAGCGACTCCAGTGTGCTGTCGCTGAAATGTCCTATTTGCTGGCAACCGCTGCATATCCAATGGGCATGGCTCAGCGCTAGACCCTCAACGACCCGGATGCCATTCGGCAAACGCGTCTCCCCCGCCAGTCCGGCGTCAATGAGGGCTTGGACCACCCGGTAAATCGTGGATAATTCGATCTCGGGCACTATTTCCTGAACCCTGTGCCAGAGTTCATCGATGGTAAAGTGGTCGGCTGATTTGACTAGCACACTCATAATCACAGTCCGGGGAACGGTCGCCCTAAGTCCATGATGATGCAATTGACTTTCTATCGAAGTGCTTTCCATGATGCGAATCATAGGCAAAAACTTCTCGGCTGTCAATATCAGTGAAGAATTATGTGCGCACTAACTAATAAGTAAGGGGTCTGATAATCCGGCAAGGGTTGCCGGCGGCCAGAACGTTGGCGGGGAGGTCGTGAGTGACGACGCTGCCCGACCCTACTACGGTGTTCTCGCCAATTGAGACCCCTGGATTGATGATAGTGCCTCCTCCAATCCACACATTATCCGCGAGGGAAACAGGCGATCCTAGTTCTAGACCGGACTTTCTTGCCGCCGCCTCGAGGGGGTGGCGGGCCGCATAAATGTGCACACCGGGGCCTATTTGCACATAGGAACCAATGCGGACTGCCGAGACATCCAAAACCACACAGCCAAAGTTGATGAAGACGTGCGAGCCGAGCGTGATATGGGATCCATAATCGCAATAAAATGGAGGTTCTATGACCAAATCCGGTCCGGCTTCTCCAAGGAGTTCCGCGAGCAGCCGCCGCCGGCTGTCATAATCTGTCTCCTCGGTTGCATTGTACAGCCGAGTCAAACGCCGGGCATTTTCCCGCTCGCGAACCAACAATGGCGAGGACGCGTCGTATAAGTCGCCTGCTAACATCTTTTCCTTCTCAGTCATGGCTCTCCCCTTTTGTCCGCTCGGATTCAGGTATGCAGTTCCTGCTTCACTTCCAGCATAGCATGGCTGCCGCGGGGCTCCTAGAGCGGCTAGGCTCTATGGGAGTGGTGATGCCTTCTAGACTTTTCCCTGGCAACCGTATGCGGTGGCTGGCATATCTGTTGCCTAGATTTCGGCGGTTGTTTGGGGTCCTTGCTGGCAACAGATTCTGCCTGCGCTGCTGAAGGAATTTTCAGAAGCTCAATGGCCGCGCGCTCCAGATGGATCCAGCGCAGGCGGGCGGTATAGCGATTCCACCACGTTGCCATCGTCTGACGCGGTCCTGCCTCTACAATTTTCGGGGGCAGTCCCCAGCCGATGCTTGTGCGGCCTCCGTGCCCATGAATGCGCTCAACCTGGTCAATAGTGTGGAAAATGGTCACCGTGGGCCACCGCGAGCACCATTCCATCACAGCCTGCCCTGATGGAAGGATGACGCCCACCGCGACAATTCCGGTGCCGCTGACCCCGCTGACATCTTCGCGCCGGTATAGGTAGAATGGTTGCAGAGTTTTCCGGCGGCGCGGCGTGCTCATGCTGCATCACATCCCTTTCCTGCTGTTAAGGTCACTTGTTGTTACCAGTATATGGAGGTAACCGCTAAGAGTTCTGCAAAACATGAGGGTGCTGAAAGAATGCCATAGTGGTTTTTCTGGGAAAAGTATACACTGGTCTGTGTTCGATTTTATATGGCACTGTGGTACCCTAACCCAGCTTTGCCCGGGTTCCACACGGAAAGGATGATGATGCATGGCGACCCTCGTAGTGGTGCGGCACGGCCAGAGCCAGTGGAATTTGGAAAACCGCTTTACAGGCTGGACGGATGTGGATCTGTCCCCTCAGGGCATTGAGGAAGCTCACCGGGCAGGTCGGCTTCTCAAGGAGCACGGTCTGGCAATCGATATAACCTATACGTCGCTATTGAAGCGCGCAATAAAGACGTTGGATATTGTTCTGGATGAAATGGATTTGTTATGGCTCGATGTGGTCAAGACGTGGACCTTAAATGAGCGGCATTACGGAGCCCTTCAAGGATTAAACAAAGCGGAGACAGCGGCAAAGTACGGCGATCAGCAAGTAGCTGAATGGCGGCGGAGCTATGATACTGTGCCTCCCCTGCTTCCGGACGGAGACAGCCGGCTGCCGCAGAATGAAAGGAAGTACCGGAATATAGACCCCTCCCTCCTGCCCAGGGCTGAGAGCTTGGCCATGACAGTTCAGCGCGTCATGCCCTTTTGGGACACCTATATAGTGCCTGTACTGGCAAGTGGAAGAAATCCGCTTATCGTGGCGCATGGGAACAGCCTGCGCGCTCTCGTCAAATCTCTTGACAACATCTCAGACACCGATATTGTCTCGTTGAATATCCCGACCGGAGTACCTCTGGTCTATGAGTTTGACGAATCACTCCACCTCCTGCAACATTATTATCTCGGGCAGGATTGAGTCTGTCCCGCGCCCATCCGCATTATTGCATCTTCTTAGAGATGGTGGCATGGCATAAGGTCGGGGTTATAGGCCTTATGCCACCTTGCTCAGCCCGTATCCCGTGTGGACGCTTCGCACATAGTTCAGCAGATAGACCCAGGTGAGCCCCACCAAGTATATGGGATCTATTCCTGACATGCTGGGCCGGAAACGCATTCAGATCTTGTCTTTCTCAGCCCCATCATCTTCTTGATCGTTCGAGCCGCGCCAGGCAAGACGGCCATTTGAAGGATCCTGCAAATTTAACGGCCAATAATTTGCATTAGCATATAAACGGCGTGTTATAATTAGCCGGTAGATAGTTGAAGCTAGAGCGGTATAGAAGGAAGGATAGGAGACAGATCATGGCGCAATGGAAGAATGCCGCGCTGGGCACTGGGATTGTGCTCCTAAGCGGTCTAATGGCGGGATGTGGCACGTCGCCTGGAGCGTCAAGCCATAACGCTGGAGGTGTGATTGCCGCCGTGGGAGCAGAAAATGAATACGGCAGCCTCATTCAGCAAATCGGGGGCAAATACGTCCACGTAGAGAGCATAATGACCAATCCCAACGTTGACCCTCATACCTATGAGGCCGATACCACCGATGCGCGGTGGGTTAGCGGTGCTGAGTTTATTGTGCAAAATGGAATTGGCTATGATTCATTTATGAACCGCCTTGAATCCGCCTCGCCGGTTCCGGGGCGCATTGTGCTGACGGCCTCGCAAGCTCTCGGCTACGGGCCGGATACGTCCAATCCCCATCTTTGGTACAATCCTAGCACGATGCGGCGCCTGGCCCCCATCGTGGCGGCGGACCTAAGCCGCCTTGATCCTCGGGAACATGCTTATTTTGAGCACAACGCGAGCGTATTTGTGGCATCTCTGAACCCGTGGCTTCACGATATTCAGAAAGTGCGCACGGCCTATGCGGGAGCTCCGGTCGCCGTGACCGAACCCGTGGCAGACTATCTCCTGCAGGCCTGCGGACTGACAATTCGCACGCCCTGGGCCTTTCAGGCTGCCATTATGAACAGCGTCGACCCGTCGCCGCAGGATGTGGCAGTCGAAGAGAGCCTCTTGACCCAAAACCGGGTCAAAGTCTTTGTATATAATCAGCAAGCAGTTGACTCTACCACGACGGCTTTGCTCGCTATAGCCCGGAGCCATCACATTCCGGTTGTCGGCGTGTATGAGACCATGCCCACAGGCTACACGTATCAGTCATGGATGGTTACGGAGACAAGCGCTGTCTATCAGGCGCTGAAAAATCATGCATCGACCGCGATCCTTCATTGAGACAAAAAGAAAGGCGGTGAGCGCAATGGCAGTTGAGCCGGCTATTACCATGGACCAGGTCGATGTTGTTTTAAGTGGCCACACGATCTTGCGGGGCCTCGATTTTTCCATTGCCCGCGGGGCCTTTGTCGGGGTGATTGGACCCAATGGAGCTGGCAAGACCACCTTGATCCGTCTCATATTGGGGCTGATTCACCCGAGCACAGGCACTATTCGGGTTTTGGGAATGCCGGTCGGCAAAGGCAGGCGCCGTATTGGGTATGTGCCGCAGAGTTTTGCCGCTGACCCGGATTTGCCGCTGCGTGCTAAAGACTTGGTGGGCCTAGGGCTCGACGGGGAACGCTGGGGTTTTGCGCTGCCGAGCCGGTCGCGCCAACAGCGAATTCAAGAGATGCTCGACCGTGTTGGAGCGTCGGCGTACGCCAACGAACCCGTCGGTACGCTGTCTGGGGGAGAACGCCAGCGCCTCCTCATTGCGCAGGCACTGTTGACCAACCCTGACATTTTGCTGCTGGACGAGCCCCTCTCCAATCTGGATATCCGCAGCGGGCACGAGATCATTGAATTAGTGGACGAGATAGCGCGTGAACGTCAAGTGACCGTGCTGTTTGTCGCGCACGACATGAATCCGCTGCTGACTGTGATGAACGAAGTGCTGTATCTGGCTCAAGGGAGAGCAGTGGTCGGGAGCGTCGATGATGTGGTCCAGCCCGAGGTCTTGAGCCGCCTGTACGGGCAGCCTGTTGACGTCTTGCGAGTCCGCGGGAGAATTCTCGTGATCGCCAGTGACTCCGTGGTTCCCCTCACCCACTTTGAGGGAGTGGCTCATGGTCAGCCCTCCTCGCCGCATCTGTGATTGAAGGGTAGCCCGCTGCGCAGTGCAGCGATCTGGAACGCATTGACGGGTGTAAGGGGAGGATGTCATGCACGGGCTTCAATACATTGTGGCTGCGGGATTCTTTCAAAGTCCCGAGGTGCAAGTCGCTTTGATGGTGGGTAGTGCCGTCGCGGTCACGTCTGCCGTGGTCGGGACATTTGTGGTAATTCGTGGCCAGTCTTTTTTGGGACATGCTTTAGGGGACGTTGGGAGCACAGGGGCGGCAGGAGCCGCCCTCATAGGAATCCAGGCCATCTGGGGATTTCTCTCAGGGGGGTTGGTTGCGGGGGTAGCCGTGGATGTGTTGAGCCGCCGCCCCCGTGAACGGGATGTTGCCACTGGGGTTGTGCTCTCCTCCATGCTGGGATTGAGCGCCCTGTTTATTTACCTCATCACGCAGTTATCGAGCTCCACAGGAGTTACGCAAGAAATCCTGTTTGGGTCGATCTTTACCGTGGCACCGCGTCTCGTATGGCCCTTGAGTGTCCTTTCAGTGCTCGCTCTCATGTTAATCGGTTTTCTTTACCGGCCGCTGCTGCTGTCTTCGGTGAGTGAGGATGCGGCCCTAAGCCGGGGGGTGCCAGTGCGCCTTGTGAGCCTTTTGTTTCTTCTTGCCATGATTACCGCGGTTGAGCAGTCAGCCCTGGTGGTGGGTGCGCTGCTAAGCACGGCCTTGCTGATTGGGCCGGCAGCCACTGCGATCCGCTTTACACGGCAACTCGGCTATACACTGCTGCTTGCCACCGTCTTCGCCCTGGCAGATACATGGGTAGGCATACTGCTGGCCTACAACAGTTTCACATGGCCCCCGGCGGGACGGGGATGGCCGGTCAGCTTTTTCATTGTGGCGATCATGGTGTTCCTTTACTTAGTCAGCCAGATCATTCCCCGTGCCCCGAGCCGGCGCGCGGATAAGGGAGGTGATTCTCAATGATGCAGATCTGGCATCAGGTCTTTCAGCCAGGGTTGTTCACGTATCCCTTTCTCATCCACGCTTGGGTCAGTGCGAGCGCCATTGCCATCATCTCGGCTGTCATCGGTTTTTTTGTCAACTTGCGCGGTGAATCTTTTGTGGCGCACGCTCTTCCCCGTGGCGCGTTTGCTGGTGCGGCGGCGGCATTTCTGGTCGGTGCCAGCTCTCTTTTGGGACTATCGGTTTTCGCCGTCGCTATGGCGTTAGGGATGGGGACCATGCGGCGTCAAGGAGAGAAAGGGGTGAGCACGGCCCTGATCCTGGTTATGGCGCTGGCGCTAGGGGATCTGTTTCTGACCGTAGGCAACGCTTATGCGCCTGAAGTCTTTGCCCTCCTGTTTGGCCAGCTTTTGGGGGTCAGTGCCTCCGAGATGATTGCGATCACGATTCTCAGCGCTGTATTGCTCCTCGTGGTCGGGGCAGTATTTCGCCCCCTCCTCTTGTCGTCTACTGTGCCAGAGTTCGCTGCTGCCCGCGGCGTTCCCTTGACGGTCATGAATATTACCTTTACCGTACTTGTCGCGCTCGCGGCCAGTTTAACCGTGCCCGTGGTGGGCGCCCTTCTGGCTTTCAGCCTGATGATTGGCCCCGCTGCGGCGGGATGGTACTTGGCGAAAAGTCCGGGCCGTGCTATGGCTTATGCTGTGGTCGTCGCGTTGAGCTCCGTCTGGGTTTCCATTGTTATTGGCTATGACACCAGCCTCCCCGTAGGTTTTCTGGTGGCGACGTTCTGTCTGATAGCTTATGGCGGCGCCCGCTGGATTCACTTTAGCCGGAGCAGGCGGGCGCCAGCCCCTTCCCCACGTCCTCAAACCTGAACAGCCTCCACCTGCATTTTCAGGGGCTCTGCGAGTGACAGCCAAATGACAGGACCGCGGGCACTGCACAGTGCCCGCGTCTTTTGCCGTGACCCGGGCGCAAGTTGACACCATTCGCTGCGCGGTAGTTTACAATAGGGACAAGGGAGTTTGGGTTATGGCCAATGGCAAGCGTTATCTGTATGTTCTCGCCGCCGGGGATTTGATTACCACGGTCGGCTCTTCTGCTTATATGATCGTGCTGCTGCTCATTGTCGCCAATTATTCGCGCAATGTTTTTGAAAATGGATTGGTAGGCGATGTGAGCGCCATACCCGAGTTGCTGCTAGGAGTGGTGGTGGGTCTGACTGTAGACCGCTATTCCCGGCGCAAACTCATGTTGGCGGCGAACGTGGCCATGGCGGCTATTTCGTGGATTCCTGCCTTGTTCCTCCACCATATGGCGGTGGGCTATTACGTTCTGGTTTTGGCCGATTTAGGGGTGCAAATTGGGAATCTGGTTGACCTCAGCAGTCACAATGCCTATGTGAAGTACCTTCTGCCCGATGCTGATATCCGGTGGGGGGAAGGCATATTGAGCACGATGACGTCCGCGGGATTTATCGCCGGGCTTGTGGTGGGCATCATGGCGCTCCACCGCATTCCTACCTCGTGGTACTTAATTGGCAATGCCGTAACGTTTGGCCTGATGGCGGTGACGGTTTGGATTCTTCCGCCGGATCCCAGGCCCCTATTCCATAACCAGTCCAGCTTCTCCGTCACCGCGCTTGTTGACGGGATCAAATTTTTCTTCCGCGATAAGTTTTTGCGGTATTATTTGATTCAGGCCGTATTTTCCAATGGAGGCTTGAGCATCGTGCTGGCACTGTTAGTGTTTTTTGTGGACAGGCAGGATCACTTGATGGGGCATCTTTTGGTGCCGGCCATCATTGTTGGCGTTTCCATGGGGATTTCCGGTCTCGTGGTGTCGCGTTGGCCCGCCGGTTGGTCCTCGCTATGGCTTATCGTTCCCGGGCGTCTTCTCACGGTCGCCGGCATTGTGCTGCTGCTGGCCGCGCGTGATGCGTGGTCTCTGGGATTAGCCTTGGGAGCCCTGTTCTTCGGCCAGAACACGGCGCAAAGTACCCTGACCAGCGTCCGCATCCGCTACACGCCCCTGCCAATGCAAGGGCGTGTAGCCAGCGTGATCGGACAGTT
>DAHWJO010000121.1:0-10586 GCA_027344105.1 Sulfobacillus sp. | reverse complement strand
TGCGCTGGGTGCGGGACTTGGCGTTTCGTGAAGGGATTCTCACCGTCGAACGCAATCCCGCCTGGACGTCGCAAATGTGTCCGTGGTGTGCCACGGTAGGCTCGCGCCAAGGGCATCATTTCGTCTGTCAAAATCCTGCTCACGCTTACCACGCGGACGCGGATTTCGTCGGGATGATGAACCTCTACAAAAAATGGACGAAAACCTTTACGTATCCCCGCAAGAACGCGGTGGATGACCTAAAGCCTCTGACGGCACGTGCCGTATAACAACAGAGGTCTCGGGTTGAGCTAACCCCTTGAGGAGATGCTTGACTGGAGTGCCCGCGTGGTACGGGATGTTCTGAGCTTCGCCTCCTGAGATACGGGCGACCGCAGTGGGAGCGATGCACACGCTGAGAAGAGTCCCCGTTCTCAAGGACTCTCCCCTCTTCGGAGGGAGACAAAGGTCAGACGCATGGCGGATGTTCATATTTGATGAGGAAATATGGCAACTGCTGATACCACCAAAGCGCATAATCTTGAAACTGCTGGTTAACTCGCTCAAACACCTCGTCCAACCTGCGTGCCCGTTTGACTTCGTTCCAAATGCGCTCGTCCTGGGTGTCGTGCGTGATTGCGTAGGGATATAGCCGGCGACGCATGTCCAAGATTTGTTTATACAAGCTGTGACGGATATGTTCCCCAATTGCCTGTTCGGAGAGAGTCAGCACTTTTTCACGGAGACTGTCCACCCTGATCAGAATAGGTAAATAACGTCGTTCGATCCACTCGGGCATAAACTCAAGTCTTGTGTTCGCTTGAATGCGATAAGGCCCATTGTACGCCAGGGAAGTCACGAAACCCGTCAATGAGGTGAATGCGTATCGTGTGCTAGCCCACTCCTGAAACACGCGCTCGGTATCAGGGCGGCCGATGAGTCCTTCCTGAGGGTCAAGGATGTCATCCTCAAAGGTATGTCCTGAAATGGCGGACTGTCGGGGGCATAGTTTATCCCGTGATGGCAGCCATGAGCTACACTCTTTTCTCGCCGACCTTATCGCTGACAGGGCTTCGCTTGCGGACATCAGCGCGGCCCTCCTAAAAGATGCAGTGACGGCTATGCGGCAGCAGGGATAACGACTATACTGAGAGACAAAAATTTGCCGCGTAGCAACTTCGCCAACAAGGACGGTGGGAAAATTGAGCAGCCTGGAACCCCTGCGCTTTACCAAGATGCATGGCCTGGGAAATGATTACCTGTTTATCGACACCCGCATGATGGCAGAGCAGCCGGACAGCGTGTGGAGCCATTACGCGGTGGTCATGAGCGACCGCCACTTCGGGGTGGGGTCGGACGGCATCATTCTGATTGCGCCGTCCCAGAGCGCGCCGGTGCGGATGCGCATTTTCAACGCCGACGGGTCTGAGTCGGAAATGTGCGGCAACGGCTTGCGCGCTCTGGCCAAATGGCTTTACGACCGCGGCCAGTTGGAGCCAGGCCAGGCGATTGAGACCGGGGCAGGGCTCTTGTACCCGGAGGTGATTGCGGCCGAGGGCGGGCTGGCCCGCGTCATCCGGGTAAATATGGGCACCCCCCGCCTGAGCCGCAGCGAGATCGGGATGATTGGCACCGCCGGCGCGACGTGCATTGAGGAGCCCCTGGAAGTGGATGGCAGCATGGTGACTGTCACCTGCGTGTCCATGGGAAACCCCCACGTGATGATTTTCGGGCCCATGTGGGACCCGAGGGTCATGGAGGAGATGGGGACAAAAATCGAGCACCACCCGATGTTCCCTGGGCGCACCAACGTGCACTCGGTAGAGATCGTCGACTTCCACCGCCTGCGCATCAGGCACTGGGAGCGGGGAGCCGGGCTGACCATGGCTTGCGGCACAGGCGTCGCCGCCTCGACGGTCGCCGCCGTGTTGACGGGGCGGGTCTCCCGCAATGTGGAAGTCACAGTGCCCGGAGGAATTCTTGAGGCGTCATGGGATGACAAGAGCGGCAATGTCTTCCTGACCGGTCCGGCGCAGGAAGTCTGCGAGGGGACATTTGCATTGCGTTAGAGAGTCGCCCGGCTAGGGCTTCTCCTCTTCCTGAACCTGGCCGCCAGACGGTTCCTCGGGAGCGGGGAGGACCTGGCGTTTTTTCTTCTGGCGGTCCCACCACCACCATGCTCCCGCCAGCAGGACAGCGCCTGCGGCCACCGGGGCTTCGTAGCGCTTGGCGGCTTCCAGCCCGGACACTACATGGGGGCCTAGAAGATAGCCGGCGGTGACGGCTATCAGGGGCCACAAAATGGAGCCGATGACGGTAAACAGCAGAAACCGGGGATAGGGCATTTCGAAGATGCCTGCCGGATAGGAAATAATCATGCGCACCCCGGAAATGATGCGGCCGATGAGCACCACTTTGTCCCCTCTGGTATGAAAGTAGTTCTCCCAGTAAGCCAGGCGCTCAGGGGTGCGGAAGATCCAGCGGAAATGCTTGAGAATGAGCGGGCGGCCTCCCAGCCGGGCGATGAAATAGGCGCCCGTGGCTCCGGTTGTGCTCCCGGCCGCCGCCACCAGCACCACCACCGGGTAGGAGAAATGCCCCAGCCACACTTCATAGCCGGAAAATAGCAAAATAATCTCTGACGGGCTCGGCACCCCGATACTTTCCACAAACAGCACCAGGTACACGGCGAGGTAGCCCACCTGGTTCAGCCACTGCGTAACGGTATGGATGGCGCTTAGCACGGGCATTCTCCTCTAAATTGTTTGGATATTGAGTATACCACAGGCTGTCGTAACCCAGGATATCTGCTCCAGTTCCGGGCAGAATAGCCAAAGGAGGTGGGTTTATGGGCCGGGTCAATACCTGGACAGCATTCAGCATGCTCGGTGCCGTGGTGATGGGGGGCGGGCTGTTTTTGGCGCCTTTTGCTCAGGCGCGGGGATCTTTGCCGCGTGAGGATGCCCAGGTCCTCTTTGCCCGGGCCAGGAGTGCGGCGGCGGCGGGGAATTTCTCAGAGACGCTGCAGATTGCAGGGACGGGTGCAGGATCGGGATTAAGCGCGGGAGAAGGCCGCAGGCGGCTGGTGAATTTTTATGACCACTCTCCCCGGGACTGGAGGATCCAGGTGTTGACGCCCGCCGGCGCCGTGCTGGCTGACGCGGCCTGCGTGCACGGCGCTATCACCGCGGACGGTTTCCAAAGCGCCGCCGCTGTCACGGCGCCCCGGGGCTTTTGGGGGCCTGTTAGCTGGATTATTCCCCAAGCATATGAAGCCAGGGACTGGCAGAGCAAAGTCCGCCAGACCACTCTGGCGGGAGTGCCGGCATACCAGGTGACACTGGCCCGCCCGGCAGTGCGCTCCCCTTTTTCCGCCATTATCTACTGGTTTCATGCGGCCACGGGCCAGCCGATGGGCGCAGCTTTCTACCGGGCGGGGCGGGTGGCCTTCGAGGCGAAGGCCGTGGTCTATTCGGCGGGTAATCCGGGGGCCGCCGTCAAGCCTGCGTCGGGGGCGGCCCAGGGAGTCTCGGCGGCTCTTGAGGCATTTCCCGTTCCCGCGCGCTTTGGGCCGCTGCCGAGAACCTCCGTGGAGCGCACAGGCTCCCAGGAGATGGTGCGCTACGGCCGGGGGATAAGCCAGGTGATGGTGACCGTGTCGGCCGGAATTGCGGCGCATTCTCCGGCATGGCGCTTCACCGAGCCTGTCAGCGGGTTCCCGGGGTACACGGGGATGACCGACGGACTGTGGAGCACTTTGGCCCTGCGCCAGGGCTCTTACGCCATTACCGTGGTCAGCGACCGGGATTTGGCGGTGCTGGCGCGGTGGGCCCGGCAAGCTTTTGCCAGGCCCTCGTGACCTGTCAATATCTTGGGAGAAAGGGGGGCGTCCAGTGATTCCCTGGCAGGCTATGTGTGATATGATTTAAAACGATATCTGCACTGGGACATTACGTCGGGAGGGCCACGGTTTGGATATAAAACTCGTCAACATCGGATTTGGCAATATTGTTTCTGCGAACCGGATCGTGGCCATTGTGAGTCCAGACTCGGCACCGATCAAGCGCATCATCACCGAAGCCCGTGACCGCGGGGTGCTGATTGACGCGACTTACGGGAGGCGCACCCGTGCTGTGATTATCACCGACAGCGACCACGTCATCTTGTCAGCAGTCCAGCCTGAAACGGTGGCCAACCGGCTAGCCAGCCGGGAAGCGTCGGCGGTGGAGCTGGAAGAAGATGAAGATGAAGACGAGGATGCTGAGGAAGAGAGGGGTTCATCGTGACCAAAAAAGGTGTGACTGTACAGGATCTTACTGATCGCCATAACAGCAAGTACGCGCTGGCTGTGGCTGCGGCCAGGCGGGCCCGCGCTATTACGGAAGGAAGCCAGCCGCTGGTGGAGACGAGTGCCAGCAAGCCCGTGACGATTGCCCTCGAAGAGATCCGGCGCGGCATTGTGACCGTCGATGTCCCGCCTATTGGCATCAAGTAATTGGAATGCATGTACTGTTAGGGGTTGGCGGCGGGATTTCCGCCTACAAGAGCTGTGATCTTGCCAGTCGTCTCGTTCAACAAGGCCATGAATTATACACCGTGATGACACCCAGCGCCAAAGACTTTGTGGGCCCCCTCACCTTTCGGGCTCTGAGCGGGCACCCGGTGGGGATTTCGGCACTGGACGAGCCCATGGGGCCTTTGTCGCATGTCCGCCTGGCGCGCTGGGCGGAGATGATGATCATTGCCCCCCTGACCCAGAACCTGCTGTCGCGCCTGTCCTTGGGGCTGTCCCCGGACATGCTGTCGCTGGTGTTCCAGGGCTACCAGGGGCCTGTGATTGCGGCACCCGCCATGGAGCCCGAAATGTGGGCCAGCCCGCAGACCAAGAGGCGGATGGCGGACCTGTTGGAAGGGCGCGCCGTGGAAGTGGTGGGCCCCAATGAGGGCCGCATGGCGTCGGGACTGTTGGGCCAAGGCCGCATGGCGGAGCCCCAGGAACTGATGGAGGCGCTGTGGAGGGCACAGCGGCCGCAGACGCTCCGAGGGCTCTTTGTAGTCATTACCGCGGGACCCACCTGGGAACATTTCGACCCCGTCCGCATTCTGACAAATCCGTCGACGGGAACTATGGGGATCGCCCTCGCCAAGGAGCTGAGCGCCCGCGGCGCCGAGGTTCATGTGGTTCACGGGCCCGGGGTTCCGGAGCCGGCTTGGCCGCGGGTTCGGTACACTGCCGTGCAATCCGCCCGGGAGATGATGGGCGAGGTGCAAAGCGCCATGCCGGGGGCAGATGTGCTGATTGGAGCCGCCGCTGTGTCGGATTTCCGGCCGGCCGAGCCCGCCGGAAAGAAAATGCGCAAAAGCGAGCTGAGCCGGACGTGGGCGATGGAAGCCAACCCCGATATCATGGCCGAGATGGGGCAGATCTACCATGGCTCGAAATTGCTGGTGGGATTTGCGGCCGAGACGCACGATGTGGTCGAGTCGGCTCTGGCCAAAGCCCGGCGCAAACACCTGCACGCCATCGTCGCGAATAAAGTGGGAAACGGCGAAGGATTTGGAGCGGGCGGGTATTTTGCCGCCGTACTCCGCGCCGGCGAGACAAAGGGCGCCCTGGCCCGCATGAGCAAGGACCAGTTGGCGGAAAAAGTTGCGGACCTGCTGGCAGAGTGGCGTGAGGAGAGGGGAGACCGGACCCATGTTTGACCAGGCATTCGAGGCGCTGGCGGTTGGAGATATCTACCTGAGCCCCGCCAGGACCGTGGCTGCCAGCGATCTGGACACGTTTGCCGACTGGAGCGGCGATCACTATCCGTTGCACACCGATGCGCTGTATGCCAAGGGGACGGTCTACGGTGAGCGGATACTGCACGGTCTCGGGGTGCTGTCCCTGGTGTTTGGGCTGGTCCCGCTCCAGGCTCCGGAAGTGCTGGCCCTGTATGGGATGAACCGGGTGCGGTTTTTCCGGCCCGTGACGATCGGGACCGCACTCCATGCGCGCGTGGAGTGCAAAGCGCTCAAAGCCACGGCTGCGGGCGGGCTGGTGACCGTGCTCCTGACCGCGGAAGACGAGGCGACAGCCGCCTATATGGTGGCGGAAATGATGATCTTGATGCGGCGCCAGACATGATGGTGGCGGATGTCGTGGTCGACCGGGTGGCGCGCGGCCTTGACCGGGCCTGGACTTACCTTGTGCCGCCCGGCATGGAGGTGGCCAAAGGGTGCCGGGTGCAGGTGCCCTTCGGCCGGGGCCGGGCCCAAGGAATTGTGGTGGACGTCCAAGAGGTGGAGAATCCCGGCCCCAGCCGTCTCAAAGCCATCGACAGAGTGAGTGACACCTACCCGGCTTTGAGCCCCCTGATGGTGGAGCTCGGGCAGTGGATGGCCCGCGAATATCTGTGCTTCCCGTCGCAAGCCTACAAAGCCATGCTCCCCCGCGGCCTTGGCCATGAGGACCCGACCCAGGAACTGATTGAAGCGGTCGGGTCGAGAAACAAGCGCGCGTCACGGCGCCAAACTTTGTGGAATGTTTTGCAACAGAGAGGTCCCCTCCTTAAAGAGCGGATTCTGCAGGAGATGCCTGACATGGCGGAGCCTCTCCGGAGCCTTGTCAGGGAGGGCGCGGTGACGGTGACGCAGGTGGCCTTGCCGTCCGCCCCGGCGTCCGTCAACCCCTCCCCGTTCACGCTGACTGGGGAGCAGGAGCGCGCAGTCAGCCTGATTGTGGCATCGGCTCCGGGATCGGTGTGGCTCTTGGAAGGTGTGACCGGTTCAGGCAAAACCGAAGTCTATTTGAAGGTCATTGAGGACGCGCTGCGCGCGGGCGCCCAGGCACTGGTGATGGTCCCGGAAATTGCGCTGACGCCCCAGACGGTGATGCGGTTTGAAGAGCGCTTCGCCAATATGGTGGGGCTATGGCACAGCGGGCTGAGCGCGGGGGAGAGGACGAAAACCTGGCACGATGTGCGCACCGGCCGGGTGCGCATTGTGGTGGGAGTCCGCTCCTCGGTCTTCCTGCCCTTTCAAAACTTGGGGCTGATTGTGATGGATGAGGAGCATGAGAGCACGTACAAGCAGGAGGAGCACCCCCGCTACCACACCCGCGACGTGGCGCTGTGGCTGGCGCAGCGGTCCGGGCTGAAGGTGATTCTGGGAAGCGCCACACCGTCTTTGGAGACGGCTTTTTTTGCCCGCCAGGGCGTCATCGGCTGGATCCGGCTGACGGCCCGGGTGGGGTCCCGGGCGCTGCCTCCTGTGAGCGTGGTGGATATGCGCCGAGAACTGCAGGAAGGCAACCGTTCGATATTCAGCCGGGAACTGCAAGAGGCCGTCTCCCGGGCTCTGGCGCAGGACGAGCAGGTCATCTTGTTTTTAAACCGCCGCGGGTACGCCAGTTTTGTGCTGTGCAGGGACTGCGGCCGGGCCATTGAGTGCCCGCGCTGTGCGGTCACCCTCACATACCACCAGCAAGAGGACTCTCTGGTCTGCCACTACTGCTCTTACGCCATGAAACCGCCGGCTGCGTGCCCTGCCTGCCACAGCCATAAAATCCGCTATTTTGGCGCGGGTACGGAGCGGGTGGTGGAAGAGGTGGGGAAGCTCTGGCCCACCGCGAGAGTCGCCCGCGCCGACCGCGACACTCTCAATACCCGGGACAGCTATTACAAACTGTACTTTGATTTTGTGGAGCACAAGGCCGATGTGCTGGTCGGGACCCAGATGATTGCCAAGGGCATGGACTTTCCCAACGTGTCTGTGGTGGGCATTGTGGCGGCCGATGTCGCCTTGCACCTTCCCGACTTCCGGCGCTCGGAGCGCACATTCCAGCTCATGGTGCAGGCATCAGGGAGGACGGGGCGGGGGGACAAGCCGGGCCGTGTGGTGGTGCAGGCGTATGACCCCGAGCACTTTGCCATTGAGAGCGCTTCCACCCATGATTATGACAAATTTTACCGCCAGGAAATAGAATTCCGCCAGGAACTGCAATACCCGCCATTTTCCAACTTGTGGCTGCTGGAAGTGGCCGACCCGGTGGACAGCACCGCGCAGCAGAATATCCGCAAGGTGGCGGATATGGTGAAGGGACTGGAAGCGGCCGGTTGCGAAATTCTCGGTCCGGTGCCGGCGCCCTTGCCCAAACTGCGCGAGCGCTACCGCTACCATGTGCTGGTGAAAGGGCCCAAGTGCCAGGAAGTGGCCGAGGCGCTGGCCTTGGTGGAGCAGACCGAGTTTTCCTGCCGTATTACAGTTGACCCGTATTATATGCTATAAAGAGTGAGATATGAGGACGAATGAGGTGAGGATCCATGTTGGATATACGGGTAGTGGGAGACGAAGTGCTCCGCCAGAAAGCCAAGCCGGTGCGCCGTGTCAACAAAGAGGTGCAAACTCTGCTGCGCGAGATGGCGGAGACCATGTACAAGGCGGATGGGATTGGACTGGCGGCACCGCAGGTGGGGATATCGCGGCGGGTGATTGTGGCAGACGTCGGGGAAGGGCTTGTGGAATTGGTCAACCCGGAGATTCTGTACCGTGAGGGAGTCCAGACCGGATTTGAAGGGTGTCTGTCTATTCCGGACCTGATGGGAGAAGTGGAGCGGGCCCAGAATATCCGGGTAACGGGACAAGACAGCCATGGCCGCCAGGTGTGGGTCGACTGCGACGGCCTGATGGCGCGTTGCCTGCAGCATGAAATTGACCATCTGGACGGGGTGCTGTTCACGGACCTGGCCGTCAATGTGGTGCCGCGCACAGCGCGGGCGGATGATGAAGAGGTGGTGTTGGATTAAGCGTGGCGCGTCTACTGTTTTTTGGCACTCCGGATTATGCCCGGATTATCTTGCAAGGGTTGCTGCAGCGCCCTGACCTTGTCATACGGGTGGTGACGAAACCGGATACTCCCCAGGGACGGCGGTTGAAATTGACGCCGTCCCCTGTCGCGCAGCTTGCTTTGGCGAGCGGGCTCGATACGGACAGGCCGGAAAAATTGCCCCAGCGCCGGGAAGCCTGGGAAGAATTCGCTCCGGACCTGATTGTCACGGCCGCCTTTGGAAAAATTTTAAGGCCATGGCTCTTGCAGCTGCCAGCGCGCGGCGCCTTCAATCTGCATGCTTCCCTGCTGCCCCGGTGGCGGGGCCCGAATCCCATTGCCTGGGCCATCCGGGCGGGGGACCAGAGCACGGGGGTGACTCTGATGGCGATGGACGAGGGGGTGGATACAGGCGCCGTCGCCGCTTGCGCGGCTGTGCCTATCGCACCGTCTGCGACCTTAGGATCCTTGACGGAAGAGCTGGCGCAAGCCGCCCGGGCGCTGGTCCTGGAGAATCTGGACCAGATGCTGGCAGGCCGCCTGGCCCTGTCCCCCCAAAGCGGGGTGGGGGCCACCTATGCGGGGAAGTTTGATGCGGCCGATGCCCGCATTGCGTGGACGGCCCCGGCCCGGGAGATTGACCGTCTGGTCCGCAGCATGAGTCCCGACCCCGGAGCTTATACCCTATGCTGCGGGGTCCGTATCAAAATCACGGACAGTGCGTACGATGAGGGGGAAGAGACTCCGGGGTCTGTTACACTGGCCGGGAATGTGTGGCGGGTCGGCACGGCCCGCGGCGTGCTGGTAGTCCAAAAGATCAAGCCGGCGGGGCGCAAGGAAATGACCCCGGGGGATTTTATGCGGGGACTGCACGCGCGAGGCGAGGTGGTATGCGAATGAAGGAAGGCATGACTGGAGCGGGCCCGTCGCGCAGCGAAGCGCTGAAGGTGCTGGAGCGGGTGCGGCAGGGCGTGGGGGTGGGCGATGCCCTGGCTCAGCGCACTGCGGAAAACCCCCTGTCGGCGGCGGACAGGGCCCTCATGACGCAGATTGTTCACGGCGTGCTGCGCAATCAGCGGTACTTGGATGCGTGGCTTGAGCCGTTTCTGCGCGGAGAACTGGAACCGCAGGTCCGGGATATTTTACGCATCGCACTCTTTCAGATAGGGTTTTTGGACCGGGTGCCCGCTTACGCGGTGGTGAATGCGGCGGTGGAGCAAACCAAGTCAGCCGCGCCCCGGGCGACTGGCATGGTCAACGCCATCTTGCGCCGGGCCCCTGCGCAGAAGCCTGCAAACATGACCCCGGGCGTGGAGTTTTCCCACCCCGACTGGCTGGTGTCGCGCTGGGAGGCCCGGTTTGGGCCCGAGCAGACCCGGCGCATTTTGTGGGTGGACAATCAGGTGCCGCCTTTGACCCTGCGCGTCAATCTGGGCCGCATGCCGCGGGAATCCGCGCTGCGGGCGCTGCAGGAGACCGGGGCGCAAGCAGAGCCGTCCCGCTACGTCCCGGAAGCGGTGCGGGTGAGGGGGGCTTTATGGCTGGAGGACATCCCGGCGTTTCAGCAAGGGCTGTTGACCGTCCAGGATGAGAGCGGGATGCTGGTCACCTGGGTGCTAGACCCCAAGCCCGGCGAGAAGATCGTGGACCTCACCGCCGGGCTGGGCGGCAAAACCGGCCATATTCTGGAGAAAACCCGGGGCCAGGCCCAGGTGACGGCGGTTGATATGGCGGCCAGCCGACTGGCCCTTCTCGATGAAAATATTGCCCGCCTTGGCTTCGGGGCCAGCGCCCGCGT
>DAHWJO010000120.1:0-10638 GCA_027344105.1 Sulfobacillus sp. | reverse complement strand
TTTGCGTGGGCGTATTATGGGTGGAATGTCGCCGGGTGGGCTAGGGAAACCGCGGGCAAAGCCCGCGAGTGGCGCGCTAATACGGTGAAAAATTATCGCACGCATGCGTTGTGGCGCTTGGGCCATTGGGGGTTGGAACACCATGACGTGGTCTGGCGCACGCTGCTCCGGGCCGTGCGCGACTTTCGCCGCCGCATCCCGCCGTTGCCGATTTGCCGCGTGACGGAAGCTGCCGGGCCATAAATTCGGAAGAGCGCCGTCAATCACACCGTCCCGATTCGCCCTGGGCGTTATGTCTTACACTATTTGGCCACCGAAGTCTCAAATTAACTGGCCGGGTAGGGATGGCAGGTATTTGGTCGCTAGGCAAGCCGGTGGAGGCTCTTGACAAGCACTTGTGCCCGCGGTAGCGGTGGTCCAGAGCGCACGGGTGCGGCTACGCGGACTCTGGACCGCCGACTGCTCCGGGCGGTATCCTCAAGAGAGAGCGTCCACAGCGAGTCCGTGTGCGGTCGAGGAAGTTGAGAAAAACACGTACGTTTCCGGCCAAATAACATGAGAATCGACACTGGGCGGGCGAATCGGGCATCGCCTGGCGTTCATGCGTTCTCTCCCTCGAGAAGTCCTGGAATCGTTGCCGGGGCTCCCGAGACCCCCCTGGATGCGCCGCGCCGTGAGGCGCCGAGACAACCGCCGATCCCATTGCCCTGCCACAAAAACACCACCTAATTGGAAAACTGGGAATTTGTCAGGGCAAGGACTTCGCGGCAGAAGCCCGGCGCCAGGGAACAGCCTTAAGAAGAGGAGAGCGCCCCCGGCCGGCGCAGCGCGGCCTTGTGCAGTTTCCCGGCGCTGGTCATGGGCATGGCGCTGATAAAGTGAATACGGTCGGGCACCCAGAATTTGGCGATGCGCCCTTGGCTGACGGCCTGGCGCAGGTACTCTTGGATGGTCCCGGCGGTGAGATCTTGTGCGGCCTGAACCACCGCGACGGGACGCTCGCCCCACTGCGCATCGGGCTGCCCTATCACAGCCACCGCCTCGACTCCCGGCACTTCCGATATGACCGATTCGATGACGCTGCCGGCAATCCATTCCCCGCCGCTCTTAATGGCATCCTTGAGGCGGTCCATCACCTGAAAACTGCCGTCGGAATACCTGACGGCCAAGTCCCCTGTGCGGAACCATCCCGATTGAAATGCATAGCGCGTCTCATCCAAGTTGTCCACATAGCCTTGAGGAAGCCACGGGCTTTGCACCCACACCTCACCGAGGGTTGCGCCGTCGGACGGGGCAGGGGCGCCTGCCCCGTCACGAATTTCCACACGCACCATCGGGAAAGGACTCATGCGGCTCGACAAGCGCTCCAGCCGCTCCTCTCCCGCGAGCCCCGCCGCCGTGGAAATAGCGCTGCCCAACTGGTCGGACCCTCCATAGATCAAGGAAAACTGCACCCCAAGCTCCGCTGCTTTCTCTGCCAGTCCGCGCGACAGGGGACTGCCTCCCGTCAGCACCTTGAGCCCCAGAACGGCGCCGCGGTCCTTGCCAGACTCCTGCAAAAGCATGAACAGCTGCGTGGGTACCATGTTGCTCCACGTCACCCGGTTTTCGCGAATCAACTGCACTTGCTCCCCCGGCCCGGCCTTTTCCGGCAGGACTAAAGCCGAGCCCAGATAGGGCGCGATAAACGGCACACCCCACCCGTGGATATGAAAAAATGGAATCAGCGGCATCAGCACGTCATCTGCGCAGAGACCCGCTCCGGTATCGTGCAAACCCAAATCATGAGCGATTTGAAACGAAGCTGCGAGCATCTCGCGGTGGCTGTAGCGTAGCCCTTTGGGGCGTCCGGTGGTTCCGGTGGTATAAAAGAGCGAGTAGGTGTCATCCTCTCTTACGCGCTCAGCCTGGGCGGGCAGTTCGAGCCTCCCGCCCGCAATGAGTTCCTCATACGATCTTCCCCGCGCGTCTGGCTGTCCTTCCAGCCAGACGACTTGTGAAACCAATGACGCCATCTGGGCGCCCACTTCGCCAAACCCGCTCCACACGAACAGCCACTCGTCATGGGCATGGTGGATGGTAAAAGCCATGTCTGCGGCGGGCAAGCGGAAATTGATGGTGTGGATGACGGCTCCCGTCATCGACAGGGCGTATTTGAGCTCCAGGTAGCGGTGGCTGTTCACGTCCATGACCCCCACGACCGTGCCCGGCCCGATGCCGAGCTGCTCCATCTTGTTGGCCAGGCGGACGCTGCGCTCGTACACCGCGGCATAGGTGAGGCGGCGCGCGCCGCTGACCACGGGGATGGAGCCATACTGGTAGGCGGCGTCAGCCAGCACTTCGTGAACGACCCATTTACGCATGGTCCGGTCCTCCCCAAATGCTGGGATCTTCATCAACCCAACTGGGATACTCGTCATGATTCAGAAAACGCGCAACGTAGAGGTCAGCCAGTTTCTCGTACCGGGAGCCTTGGTCCTCGGCCATTTGGTACAGCAGCCCCACCTGGGTGGCGTCTGCGACCCGCTGCAGATCGTGTTTGGCATACCACTGCGCTTCGCGGCCCGACAGATGCTCCAGGTGGCTTAAAGCCTGCTCCATCACAGTTTGAGCGCGGCTGGTGTTGGGTGTTCCGAAACCCTCCAGAATAGGAATCATTTCAGATAAAAATGTGCGGTGAGCTTTCTGCTTCGTGACCGTCTCCAGAAAGTCGAGCGCCTGAATATTGCTGGGCCCCTCCCAAATAGGGGTGATCAGTGCCTCCCGGTGCCATCGGGCTACGGCGTACTCCTCCAAAAAGCCCAGACCTCCAAACAGTTCCATGGCTGACTGCGTCATAGCTGCGGCGTGCTCCGCCGTGCGGTTCTTGGCTAAATGCGTGACAAAGCGCGCCATATGATAGCGGGGAGTATAGGGAGGGCGGTCATCCCAAGCCTCATTGAATTTCTGCACGCTGTAAAATGCCAAAGCCAGGCCAGCAGCAGAGCGCACCGCCAAGTCGGTCAAGTCGCGCCGGATGAGAGGGTGGTCCTGCAGCACCTGCCCGAAGCTCCGGCGGCGGGTGACCCTCTGCAGCACTTCCAGATGCGCCTTTTTGCCGGTGGCCATCGCCACGACAGAATTGGCGAGCCGGGAGACCGTTAAATTCTCCAGAGTATAGTAGATGCCCTCGTCAGCCCTGCCGATAAGGTAGGCCTCGCTCTGATTCAGTTCCACCTCGCCGGAAGGCACAGCGCGGGTCGCGCTTTTGTCCTTGAGGCGGCGCACATGGAAATTCAGGTGGCCAGCTCTGTTGATCCGGGGCAGGAGGAACAGAGCCAGGCCCTTGGGGCCAGCAGCCGCCCCATCGGGACGCGCGGTGGTGATGGCATAATCGGTCAGGCCGGCGCCGCTCGCAAAGTACTTGTCTCCGGTCAACTGCCAGACGTCTCCCGCCGGCGTGGCGGTGGTCTCATTGGCCCCCAGGTCGCTGCCGCCCTGAGACTCGGTCATCCAGGTCGCACCGTAGGCCTGCCCTGCCAGCAAGTCCTCGGTGATTTGGGCCCGGTTGGCAACGCCGGCGCCAGCGTATTTGTAAAGGGCATACACCGTCTGGCCAGTGATTGTCAGGACGCATCCCAATCCCGGGTCACCCAAAAGATAAAGGAGGGCATAGTGATAGGGCCATCCCTGGCCCTCATAGGGAGCGCGGTTAATCCACGCAGTCGCGCTGAGCATGCGCTTCTCGGTGGGGCTAAGCCGCACCCGGTCGATCCGGTTGCCGTCAAGGTCATGAGCCGTCAGTACTGGGCGTGCTTCATGATCAATATGGTATACCGCCTCATAGACATCGCGACCCGCAAACGCTCCAAATTCTTGGAGACGTGACCAGTGCGCCGCATGCCCGGGCCAAAAATGGCGCAGAACCGCCTGAATATCGACGTCGTCGTCAAAATGATTGGTGCCGTAGGCATAGGAAATGTTGTTCACAATGGTTCCCCCTCTGCGGTAATTGCATCAAGCCGAATTTTCATCCTAGCTCGCAGTTCCATCAGTTCCGTGATCACTTCCTGCAGCTCGGCGACCTGCGCGGACAGTTCCTGCAACTTGTCGTCACCGCGCTGGATGACCTCACGGAGTTGGGTCACCTCCGTCGGATCCGCATCGTACAGGTCGAGCATCTTATGAATCTCCCCCAACGCAAATCCCAAGCGGCGCCCGCGGAGGATAAGCCGGATGCGCACCCGGTCGCGGACGGTGTATAAGCGCTGGCTGCCCCGCCTAAGGGGGGAGATCAGGCCGATTTCTTCGTAGTGCCGCAAGGTGCGCGCGGTGACATCAAATTCGGCCGTGACTCCCGTAATGGTAAAAAGTTCTTCAGGTTGTGGGACAAATTGGGATGACATCGTTTCGCCTCGCTGTCTGACTGTTGTTCTTTACTAAAAATACAGACATTTTCCGTTTACGTAAAGAGCTTTCTCTGGTTTTTTTATAGTCAAACTAATCGCATTTGTTTTCGCCGCCTGCGAGCTTTACCCCTTTCCTCTAAAACAGCGCGTCCTGCTATAATTGGAGAAGATTTTCCCGGATTTTGACGGATGGGGAGGTATTTGATGTTTAAATTTGTTCACTGCGCTGACCTGCATCTAGACAGCCCGCTCCGCGGACTGTCCTTACGCGAGGACGCTCCGGCAGAGGCCATCCGTTCTGCCACCCGGCGTGCCCTCGACAACCTGGTGGATCTGTGTATCGAGGAACACGTGCGGTTTCTCGTGATCGCTGGCGACGTATTTGACGGCGATTGGCAGGACTATTCCACCGGACTATTTTTCAATGCCTGCATGGCGCGGCTGACCGCCCGCGATATCAGGGTCTATATCGTGAGCGGCAATCACGACGCCGCCAGCACCATCAGCCGCAAACTGCTGCTGCCGGGTGGCGTGCACCGCTTTTCTAGTGACCAGCCCGAGACCTTCGTCATCGACGACCTCCAGGTGGCGCTGCACGGTCAGGGATTCAAGGACCGCGTAGTGACGCAAAACCTGGTTCCCCAGTACCCGTTGCCGGTGCCGGGGTATTTCAATATCGGCGTGCTGCACACGTCCCTCGAGGGACACGAAGGACATGAGACCTACGCCCCCTGTACAGTCCACGACCTGACTGCCAAGGGATACGATTACTGGGCTCTGGGGCACGTGCACACAAGGCAGGTGATTCGGGACACCAGCCCGTGCATTGTGTATCCAGGCAACCTTCAGGGGCGGCACATCCGCGAAATCGGAGACAAGGGCTGCACTCTGGTCACGGTCGATTCCGGCCGTATTGATTTGCAGCACCGATCTCTTGACGTCTTGCGCTGGGCTCTGTGTGAGGTGGACTTGACGGGGACCCTCCGTGCGGAGGATGTGGTTGGCCGCGTAATGTCTGTGTTCCAACAAACCACCGCCGCCAATCCCGGCTACCCTTTGGCCCTCCGCATCCGGCTGACCGGCCAAACCGCCCTGCACGGCTCCCTCTTGGCCGAATCGGAATACTACCTCAATGAGATTGTCAATGCCGCCCAGCAGAGTGCCATCGACAGAATTTGGGTGGAAAAAGTGATATTTGATACCCAAAGCGAAGAGAGCGGCCAATCATTGCCTGACCGCACAGACGCCATTTCGGAACTGGACCGCATTATTCAGCAGACGGAAGTCCGTCCTGAGTTTCTTGAGCTTTTCGCCAGCGAGATGCAGACAATCCAGATGCGCATGCCGGATTACGTCCGCTCCGAAGGCTCCACCGTCATCGCATCTGCCGAGGAGGTCAGGGACTTGGTATCCGACGCCCGCGATGTGCTGGTGGCGATGCTGGCCAGAGGAGGGGGCCAGCCGTGAAAATACGGAGCATTGCTGTCCGCCAGGTGCTGCATTATGAAGCCTTCCAGCTGGATTTGGATCACGGCGGGCTGCACATCTTGCACGGACCCAACGAGACGGGAAAATCCACCCTGCTGGCCCTCATCATGGACTTGCTGTTCGGGGGGCCCATTGCAGAATCCTTCCGCGACCATTACGACAGCCGCTCCCGCCTCGAGGGGGTCATCGAGCGCTCGGACCGGGCCGTATACCGCATTGAGCGCAAACGCCGCTACAACCGGCTGGTCCTCACAGACGCTGACCACGCGGAACTGCCGGAAGACACGCTGGCGCGATATCTTGGAGGATATACCCGCGAGCCGTTTGCGCTGCTGTTTGGCTTTGACCACGAGCGCCTGCGGGCAGGCGGCCAGAGCCTGCTCGACTCGCAGGGCCAGGCTGGCATTTCTCTCTTTGAAGCCGGGGGGGGCGTCCAGTACCTGACCAAACTGCTGGGCACTCTGGCGGACCGCTCCGCGCAGCTCCTCGACCCGAGCTTTAATGCGCGCTCGGCGAAAGAGCTGAATAAGCAGTGGCGATCCTTTATTGACACCCAAAAAAGCCTCAAGCAGTCCAGCCTGCGGGCGGAGGAATGGCACCGGCAGCGGCAGGAGATTTTTCTGAGCGAGCAGCGCGCCGAACAGTTGGAACACCAGCTAGCCGACGCAGACGCCGCCTGGCAGAAGGTGGCCCGCCTCTTGCGGGTGCGCCCGATGATTAGCGAATGGCTGGCCATGAAGCAAGAGCTTGAAGAGTTGGGGCCGGCCAGTGTCTCGCCGCATGACGAGGAAAACATTCTGACACTGCTCAAAAAGCACGGAGAAAACACGCAGAGCCAGGCGCGCGCAGAGGAGGAGTGCCGGAGGCAGGCCCAACGGGCTCATGCACTCCATCCAGATCCCAAGGCAACATCCATGGCCGATTCCATCGAGAGGCTGAGCGAAGGACTCATGCAGTTTCTGTCCCTGCGGGACACCGATCTCCCGGCAGCCCGGGAACAGAGGCAAAAGCGCAAGGCCGAAACGGAACAGCGCCTTCAGGAGTTGTCGCCAGGCACTTCCTGGACGCAGATCGACCAGCTCCGACTGCCTCTGACGGCACTCAACCGCATTGATACCCTCGCCGAGGAAATCGCTGGCGCCCATGCAAATTACGCCTTGGAAAAGGCGCAGCGCGAAGAGCTCATCGAGGACTCTGCCAAGGTGGAGAAGGACTTAGAGGCGCTCGGGCCGATTTATGACGTGTCGCATCTCAGCAGGCTGATCCGAACAATCCGCGAGGAGGGCAATGTTCAGGGGAAGATCGCCCAGGCCAACCGGGACATTGAGCTCAAACAGCAGGCAATAGACCAGCGGCTTCGCCAACAGACACTGTATGCAGGCTCTCTTCGCGGGCTTAAAATGTTGCCGGTGCCGCTTCACGACACCTTAGAACGTTATGCTGCCCAGTGGGCAAGTCTGGAACAGGAACGGAGTGACGCCCGCCGCGACCATCAAACTCTGAGAGCGGCAGCGGTGTCTTTGGCGAATGATTTGGAGGTGTTGGAACTGCAGGGCGAGGTGCCGGTGCCATCAGACCTGCTTGAGGCCCGGTCCCTGAGAGAAGATGCTTGGACCCGCGTCAAACAGTCGTGGCTGCACCACGTGCTGCCCGAGGGGGTCGGCCCGCAGGATTTAGCTGACGACTTTGCCCAGCGCTTGGCGAACGCTGACCGGGTGGTCGACGCCATGCGGCGGGAAGCCGACCGCTCAGCCAACCGGGCCTTGTTGCTGATGAAACAGGAGCAGACCCGGCAGGCTCTGGCGGACAATGCCAAGAGGCGCCAATCCCTTGACATCCAGTTCTCACAGCTTGAGACGTTATGGGCAGGGGAATGGCAACCGTGCGGAATCCTCCCCAAAAGCCCGGGAGAAATGCGGGAATGGCTGAGCGCCTTTCATGCCCCCTTGGTGTTGATGCTCGGGGAACTGGACGCCAGCGAGGCGGATCGGGCCGAATTGGTCCAGCACCAGGCCCAATTGCGGCAAGCTCTAGCCACCGCGGCCCAAGAGGCACACTGTCAAGCGGGGGACGCGCTCACCCTGAACGAGGCGCTCGAACAATGCGAGAACTACGCGCGGGCGATGGGCGAGCGGGATCTAAAGCGCCGCGCGCTCTGGGATCAAAGGCGCGTGCTCGAAACAAAGATCCACGCCCGGACCCAGTCGCTAACCAAGTGGGAGCAGCAATTGCAACTTCAAGGCAAAGAGTGGGAGTCCGTGCTCCGCGCCTATCCATCTCTGCCCCCAAGGCCGCAGGACGCCTTGCACTACTCCCAACACCTCAGGGAGCTGCTTCGCGGAGTGCAAGAGATAGAGCAGATGGAGACGGCTATCCGCACCAGCGAAGAGATCTGCCACCAATTTGAACGGCAAGCCCTAGCCGTGGCCGAGCAGCTCGGTGAGAATCTGGCCGAGGCTGCCTCTGTAGAGTCGTGGGTGCGCCAAGCCCGCCAGCGCATGCACAATGCCAGGGAGACGGAGCAACTCTTGCATAGTATCGAAGCTGAGCAGGCGCGCCTGCGCGGTGAAGCGGACCAGCACGGGGCAGAAGCCGGACTGACCGCGCAACAGCTGCAGCACTACCAAGCGCAGTGTCATGCCGCGGACCTTGCCCAGTTGAGCGCCCAGGTTGAAATATCGCGCCAGCGGCGCAACCTCGCTGAGGAGAAACTCTCCCAGGAACGCCGAATCCGGCAGGCCGCTGACGGCATGAGCGTGGACGCCATTGTCCAGTCCCTGGAAGAGCTGGGAGATCCAGACACTTTAGAGTCGCAAAAGATCGCGCTCGAAGCGGAGCAGGATGGCATCAGGGGAGACATTGAGCGGGAAAAAGACCACCTGCAGACGCTGCAGACGGCCTTTGCGCACATTAATGAAACCCATGAAGCGGCCGCCGCATTCGCACAGCAGGGCCAGCAGCATTTAGCCGAAGTGGACCGGCTGTGGAACGAGTACCTCCGGGTCGAATTGGCTCGACGGCTGCTTGAGCGTTCCATCGAGGAGTTCCGCGAGCGCAATGAATCCGCTATTTTACACCGTGCCGGACAGTTGTTCCGGCGGATGACCCTGCGCCAGTACGAAGAACTGCTCGTGGAATACGACGGCAGCGCGCCGTATCTGCTGGCTGTTCATGCAGACGGCAGCAGGCGCCGCGTATTCCAGCTCAGCGACGGCACCCGCGACCAGCTCTTCTTGTCCTTGCGCCTGGCTTTTGTCGAACAGCATCTGGCGGGTTCTGAGCCTTTGCCCCTGGTAATGGATGATATTCTTGTACACTTTGACGACGCCAGGACCCAGGCCACCTTGGAAGTTCTGCACGAACTGGGTCAGCAGACACAGATTCTGTACTTTACTCACCACCAGTCGGTAGTCGACCAAGCGCAACAGCTTGCGGCGCATGACCATCTGCACGTGCATTATCTGAGACCGCAGCAGCCTGTCAAGACGTAACTGAGGAGACGGCCACTTTGAACAACCGAGTAATGGGAGGAGACAATATATGGAATCAGTCGGAGAGCGTGAAGAGAATAGCGGCGTGAAAAACAGTTGGGATCAGTTCACTGAGACTATTGCACCGCAAATTGAAGAGCTCGCCAAACTGGCTGAGCGCATGGGACGATCCAAAAGGCTGGCCAAACAAGCCGGACTGCTCAATCTGACCGAGCTTCGCAAGCAGGTGGAGGAACTGCTTGGCGAAAATGCCCAGGCCCTCTCGCTGGGCTCCGAGATAGCCAAGAGTCTTGAGGCCTTTCAACTGGGCCGATACGAAACGGACAGCGTGGCATGGAGCGCAGTCTTTATCCGGGAGTGCCAGAAAGGCGGCCACGCGGTAGACGGCGAATTTCCAACGTTCCGGGTGTTTCCCTTGGAGGTGAAAGTCGACTTTGCCCATGACCTAGTCTTGATCAACAACCGGACCGTCCGGGCGTTGGACCCGAAAGCCGCCGCCCTGCACGTCTTGGGACAAATTGACAAGCTGTACCGGGAACGGTTCAATGCCAACCAATTCCTCAAAACCCTGGTGCGGGCCTATCACATCGTCCTCCATGAATGGCAGGCCGAACACCCCAACCAGGCGCTGATCCGCGCCCTGCCGCTCAAGCAGATTTATGAGGTGATGACCATCCGGACCGGACCCGGGGGCTATAGTCTTAGCCAGTTTGCCTTTGACCTCTACCGGGTGCGCCTCCAGACCCTCCACTATGGAGGGTATCACCTGGTGTTAGGGGAAGGCCGGCGGGCCGCGGACGCCGTCACAATTCCCGTGCCTGGGGGCACTAAAACGGCCTTTGGGTCGTTGGAACTCGTACCCGAAGGAGAGAGCGCTGATGAATCTCAATGAAACCCTGTGGCAATTTGCCAACGACCCGTCATCCGAAATGCTGGATGACGAGGCCATTCGCGATACGTACGTAGATCCGGCAGGGATGGAGGCCTTCATCCAAAAATGGTATTTGGCGGGATTTGTTGAGCAGGGGGCCGGCAAACTCAAATTCGTTCAAGGACGGCCCGGATCAGGGAAAACCCACTTTCTGCGGCATCTGGGCCTGACCCTCGGCGATCTGGATTACCAGGCGGTTCTTATCGACGCTGCTCATACCCGCCTGGCTGCCATCGACGAACTGTATAAGGTGGTGGCGCAGCAGATAGCATGGAACGACGTGGTTGACAGAGCTGCAGTGCGCATGATCCAGGACGAACTCGGTTATCACGACTTCACT
>DAHWJO010000011.1:0-40008 GCA_027344105.1 Sulfobacillus sp. | reverse complement strand
CTGTGGCTCCACCCGCATGTGCTGGCCCTGTCACTGCTGATGTCTGCGTGGGGATTTGACAACTTTTTAAACAGCCGCGCCGCAAGAGCGCGGCAGGACCGTTCAGAACAGGAAACAGAGGTGTTTCTGCAACGTTTGAGCCGTACCCTGGCAAACCGAGGAACGCTGTCCCAGGCCTTAGATGATTTGGCCAGCAGTGACGGACGGATTTTGGTGCATCCCGACCCCCACAGAGTCCTGTCGGACCTGCTTGAGCGCTGGCAGACTGAGGCCATGGCGATTGTCGTAATGTCGGCCCGCCTTGCCAGCCGCTACGGGGGGCCTTTGCCGGTGATCATTGACGAAGTGATCAAGCACATCGGCCGCAACCGGCGCCAGCGCTTCCAGAGAAGGCTGGAAGAGATGGCTTTGGAGTCGACCGTGATTGTCCTGGCCTTAGCTCCTTATGTGCTGCTGCTTATTTTTCGGGTCGTATTGCCGACGTTCTATGCCATCTTGACATCCACAGCGCTTGGAGATGGGGTCATTGCGCTGCTGGGAATCAGCACACTGGGGGTTTTGGGTGGATTTTCCATTTATATCCGACGGGAGGCTGCATCATGACGCTGCTGGCGGGATTGTTCACTGGTTTGGCCGTGTATGCGCTGATGAACCGTGAGTGGAACCTGGAGGCGGTTGGCTGGACTAGTTTGGGACTGTGGCCAGGATGGATTCTCCATCCCGAAGCCGTGACAGCGCTGTGCCTTAGCATGCTCAACGCCATGATTCTCCTTCCCCATTGGCACCTGCCCCCGAATCCGGCCAAAATTCGCCGCAACCGGTGGCTCCTTGTGCGCTTTTGGCGGGTGGTATCATTTTTTCTCACGGCAGGCATGACTTTTTGGCAAGCCATTGACCAAGCCATCCTCGCCGTTCCCGAACTGGACGGTGCCATGCGCAGCTTAACCCATGCGCTGGTCCGCTCCCGAACCGAACAGCCAGCCATGGATGCCTTCCGCTCCCAATATCCGGGACCGGAAGGCGACTTGATTGCGACAATGGTCGTGCATGGCTACCGCCATGGAATAACGCCAGAAGATGCCATGAAGCAGGCTTGGGACATGGAAGAGCACCTGTCCCTGGAAGACGCGCTCCGCAAGCAGTCAGACCCGATTCTTCTCACAATTTTACCGGCCTTGCTCCTGTTGAATGTTCTGGGCGTGTTCATTGCTCCTATGGGATTGTTGGCTGTGCACAGTTGGTCTGGATTTGGAGCCTGAACTGTCCCTAGGCCTCAGGCTTGCGGACATTGAGGCGTAGTGCGAGAGCAGCCCCTCCGACGAGGACACCGTCACGAACCCGGATGGGGCCTGCCGAACACAAGATAGCCCTCATCCCCCCGTCCGCACCTCTTACGACCCTGCTTTCCGGCAGTCGATTTTGATAAGTCCGGAGTGCACGTGCGAGTCGTTGCACTGGCTGCACAGCGTCAGCACGGACACTTCGGTGGGAGAGAACGAGGCCGCATCAGCCGCGAACTTGGCGTTTTCCAATAATACCGCGCCCTGAGATGGTGCGTGGACGTTGCTGGGAAGGCCAAGCCGGGGCAGGGGCGGCAGGACAGCATAGGCTGACTAGCGTCTGAACACGGCGAGTCGCGAGTGTCATGAGGCGGAAGCTTTGGTGGGCCGATCCTGATATAATTCAGAAGAAGACGAAGGTGGTCAGCACCATGAAAGAAGGGATTCCTATGTCCGACAATGAGTTGCCCAGCACCTCCAGTGGAGACATCCCAGCTTCATGGGGTTTTCATCTTCTTCAAGAATTACGGCGTCTAGAAGACAAAATGGATACCAAAATCGGCAACTTGGATTCCAAAATGGATGCCAAAATTGATAGCTTGGAATCCAAAGTGGATACCAAAATTGATAGCTTGGAATCCAAAATGGATGTAAAAATTGATAGCTTGGAATCCAAACTGAACACCAAAATTAATAGTTTGGAATCCAAAATGGATGTCAAAATTGATAGCTTGGAATCCAAAATGGATGCAAAATTTGACGCACAGAACACGAAGTTTGACACCAAGGTCGATGAAGTGCGTTATGAGATGGATCAAAAAATCGATAATCTGCGGTACTGGAGTTGGGGCACCATTATCGTTGTCGTGGCCTCCGCTGTCGCGACGATTCTCACGATTCTCTTTCACCACTAACCTTGCTTGACTCCACCGTTCCCCAATGAGGCGCCCTATCCACCCAGTTGCCGTGCTCTACCGAGTTCATCGCGCAGACAGCACAATGACGCTGAGCAACCTAGTGGCCCGCTGCTGGTTGTATGGCTTCTCTGCCTAACCTTCCCGGGCGGTCTTTTTCCCCTTGTTTCTCTGGGATTTTCATAACCATGGCGCAGGTGGCGAAATGACATCGGTGCGCGGTGCGGGCCCACGTTCGGGACTGGGTGGCCCAAGCCGGGGCAACTGGCCGCCTTAGTTTTGTTCTCCTCCCGGGCCCCACCAAGCAGCACAGTTCCCGCGACATTGGCTGGTCCCCCGGCACCGCGAGGGCACGTTTACACGCCGATCGTCGTGCGCAAGAACTTAGCCCACGGTTGGGAACTACAGGCCACGTGGCGGCCGGAATCGACTCGCCCGTGGATGCACGGATTTCGAACAAACACTGTCACATCTGTCCGTGAAACGCGGGATAGCTGCACAAGCCCCTATTCCCTGACGGCGGAAGTGCTTTCCTGCTCAGCGCCAAAGCCGGGCTTCTTGCGGGCATCCGGAAAACTGAACTCACTCTCCCGACCATCCGGCAGCCATTACGCCCTATCCTGCGGCCTTGACCAAACCAACGGCCCGCGGCCTCTGTAACTGCTTGTCTAGCCATATCTGGCGCCATGACTTCACAACACGCAAGCTTCTCGCACGGCGGTTTTGGGCGCAATCCGGCAACGGCTCGCCACAACCTTGCGCCAATGCCCAGATTTTAGGACCTCACTTCCACATGGGAACCGCGCACCATGCCCACGGGCAGAAGCAGACCGGCAACGGTTCGGGCCAGCATAGCGGGCTCGAACTTGGTTACGATAGCATCGGCTTCCACTTGCTGGGCCCGGTCTGCATGCCAGTGCCCTGACAGCGAAGTATGCAGCAAAATCGGAACCTGATGGGTGCGGGGGTCGTGTTTCAGCCGTTGAGTCAGGGTATACCCGTCAAGGCGCGGCATCTCCACGTCCAGAACGAATAGTGCCGGGAGGGGCTTGCCAGCCTGCACCGCGTTCCACAGAGCTTCTCCATCAGCAAACGTGCGCACTTGCACCCCTAAGGGCCGCAGAGCTTTCTCCACCTGGCTTAGGGCCACGCGTGAATCGTCGGCCAGCCAGACCATCTTCCCAGTCACGGGCCCATACTCGTTGATGTCGGCGGGCGGATATTCCGGCGGGGCCACCTGTTCCAGAATCTGCTCGAAATCGATCAGCTGTATAGGGCCCAATTCGGCATGGTCAATGATTCCGGTAAAACGGCGGTGCCCGGCTCCCGCCGAATCCAACACAGCAGGCAGTGGTTCCACCCGGTCCCAGCTGACACGGACCATCCGGTCCACCATGTCCACCGGGAACGCCTGCACACTCTGATTGAATTCCGTCATCAGCATCACCGCGTCGGGTCCCGGCTCCGGCAATCCCAGCGCCCGGTGGAGGCTGACGACAGGCACGGTCTGGCCGCGCAGCCGGAGAAATCCGTATAGCCAAGGATGCTGCTCCGGCACCTTGGTTACATCGGCAGCCCGCAGCACTTCCCGGGTTTTATAGACATTGATGCCATAACGCTGCCCGTCACTGAGCTGAAACACCAGGAGTTCCATCTGATTGGAGCCTGCCCGCAAGATGCCGTCATCACGGGTGCGCTCACGGTCATTGCGCGTGTTGGGCACCAGGCGGCGCACATCAATCATGAGGGCCAGACGCCCGTCACCCAGCAGCGCCACACCGCTGAGCCAGGGAGTGATCGACGCCAAGGCCGCCACCGGTTTGACCACCACTTCCTGCTGACCCCGGACTTCATCAACAGCCAACGCTGCCTGGGTCCTCCCATCCTTGACTCGGATAAGATAAATATCTTCATGAGGCGCCGCAGGGTCGAGCAATTGCGCTAGGGAATACACCGGAATGGGCGCATCCTCGTCAGGCACTGCGGCCTGTCCCAACACCGTGTTCACCCCCGCCTGTTTGGCCACGTCTATCCGCTCCACTGTCAAGATTGGCAGCCCTATCGTCCATGGTCCCGCATCAACAATCAGCGCCGTCATAATGGCCATGGTCATCGGCAGCTCCAGATGGAAAGTGGTGCCCTGCTGTCTGTCACTCTCCACTGTGATGGTGCCGTGAATTTCATCCAGAAACGCTTTGACAACGTCCAGTCCTACACCGCGGCCGGACAAGTCTGTCACTTTCTCCGCGGTGGATACTCCTGGCCGGAACAGCAGCTCAGCCAAACGGTCCGAAGAGGCATGCAGTGCTTCGTCGCTGCTCATCCATCCTTGACGCACCGCTTTTTCCCGGAGCTGGTCCCAGCCAATGCCCGCCCCGTCATCCTCGACGCGGACATGAACATGCCCCTGCGCCGCGTAGGCAGCCAGCCGTACCGTCCCCGTCTCCGGCTTGCCTTGGCTTGCACGGACCTTGGCCGACTCGATGCCGTGGTCACAGGCATTGCGCAGCAGGTGCAGCAAAGGCTCATGGAGGCGGTCCATGACCAGCCGGTCCAGTTCAGTCTCCCCGCCTTGGGTTTCCAGGCGGATCTTCTTGTCCAGTTGCTTTGCCATATCGTGAATCGCCCGTGGATACTGGCGGAACAGAGTGTCCAGAGGCAGCATGCGGGCCCTGAGCGTCAGATCCTGCAGATCCAGCGCCCGCCGCCGCATATGGTCGAGCACGCTGCGGGTGGCTTGATCCGCAGTCCCGCCCCAGTGATGCTCCAACTGCCCCTGGTCCAAAAGCAGCTCTCCTAGTCCCTCCAAAATTCGTTCTAGGGACGCAGCGCCAATACGGATAGTCCCTTCTCTTGCAGCCGCTGGCGGCGGTCCGCCCGGCGCAGGAACTGGACTTAATGCGGCTGCCCGCTCATCCGGAGAAGGCCCGTCCCCCCCGGATTCTGCTGCAGGCTCAGCGCTCAGCAAATTGTCAATAGCCGCAAGCGCCTTCCGCACCTGACTGGGACCCGCTCCTGCTGGAACCCTGAGCAGGCTCTTGGTGCCCGTCCACCCCGACAGTTCCTCCTCGGGAGGATCACTTGCCGTGCCGGGAAAAGCCGCCGCTACCGCTTGCCACGCCTGGTAGGCCCGGGCGCCGAGCATGGGCGCGTTTTTGTCCCATGTCAATTCCCACACTGACGGGTTTGCGGATTCCGCGGGGCCAGGCGCGGCCCCTGCCAGCTCTGCCCGCAGCAGGTCTACCAGTTGCAGCGTCTCACGCTGCAGCTCTTCATCAAAGGTGCGGCTTCCTCCGCGCACCTGGTCCAGCGCATCTTCTAAATCATGGGCGCCGGTGACCCAGTCTGTCAGCCCAACCATTCCCCCAGATCCCTTGAGCGTATGCGCCGCCCGAAACAGGGCATCCAGAGGAGGGTCTGCCAGCAGCGCTCCCTCTTCCAAAGATGCCAGCAGTTCTTGGGCCTCTTGCACAAAGAGGTCATGCTCATCGGGAGAGTCCCATATCACGTCAGAAAACCGCATTGGCTGCCTCCTTCTCTGTCCGGTTCCCCGCAGTGCCTGCGGCAACTGCCCAAGGGTCGACCCTCTTACCCTGCAGCAAGCCGGCCACCTCCCAGAATTGACGATTGCAACCGGTCAGGCAAGTCGGCAGCAAGCGACCATAGCCATTCCGACTCCATGCGGTAACCCGATTCGACCCAGGGGCTGATAGCGGGGGGCACCAAACTGTCCCAAAGATCCCGCGCCAGAGGCTGGCCCGGACTCCACAAACTTTCCACCGCGTCCACCGCCACCAGAGACACGCCGCGCGCAGATTCCCAGCGCAGAGCCAAAGCGGTCTGTCTGGGCTCAAGACCCAACGGCGCCCAAAGAGCCCACACTTCAAGCGGTTGGCCCCGCACCACCGCCACTCCGGCAATGAGGTCCGGCGTCTGGGGAATGTGGGTGACAGACAGGTGAGACAGAATTTCAGTCACCGCTGTCACGGGAGCGCCAAACAGGTAGGGCCCTACGCGTACGGTTAAGAGCTGCTCTTCCACTTGATGGCCTCCTCTATCTTAAATTCTTGTTCGTTGAGGCGGAACGCCGCGCCGGCGGCCCATTCCCGGCCGACTGCAAGCGGGTAGCCAGTTCCGTGACTTGCGTGGCTTGCTCAGCCGTTAGGGCCGCCGCTGCGCTCAACTGCTCAATGGCACTCGTAGCCGCCCCGATTTGGTCATGAATGGCGCTGAGAGCCTGGGCTACTTCGCGCACGGCTGTGCCGATATCCCCGAAATTCGCCGCCACCTGGCGGCTCATATCCTGTTCGGCACCCTGCGCCGTTTGCGCAGCCGATACAGCCTGGCTCAACTCAGACAGGCGGGAGCCAATGCCGCCAATTGTCTCCTCAATGTGGCGGGTGGCATCCCTTGACCCCTCGGACAGCTTTTTGACCTCTTCCGCGACAACGGCGAAACCGCGGCCTGCGTCCCCCGCTCTGGCTGCCTCGATGGCGGCGTTGAGAGCCAGAAGGTTCGTTTGCCGGGCAATATCTTGAATGAGAGAGGTGGACTGGGAAATAGTCGCCACCTGTCCTTCCAGCGCTTCCCGTGCAGTCCGGACTCCGTGCATCGTCGTGCCCAAAGCCTGGCTATGCTCTGTCAGCGCGGTCACCGCTCCGGTCCCTGTCTGGGTAAACTGCTGGGCCGACCCCATTTGGCTCTGAATCACGGCAGCCTGGCGGGCCAATGTCTGGAACGTGTCTTTCAAATGGGAAACCGCCGCATGCGTCTCCTCCGCAGTGGCTGCAAGGTGCTCCGCATGCTGCCACAAATCCTGTTCGGCTGCCTTCACCGACTGGCGCGCCCGGGTGGACGTCACCACAGCCAGCACGGCAAGTATTTCACTGCCCTGCCGGATGGGAATAGCGACGGACTGGTACGGCACCCCGAACGCCGACTCATCACGGAGTTCTGTGAGAACCCGTCCCGTGCGCAGGGCCTGTTCGGTGACTGTTCCCGCTGGGGGGATATCTCCCACCTTCAATCCCAGGTCAATCTTCTGTCCGGGTTCTACGGCGACGACGCGCAGGTCGCGGTCCATCAATACCAGCTCGGTATCCTCCATATACGATTGCCGAAATCCCGGCAGCAAATGGCCAATTAGAGAAACGAGAGTATGGGCCTGTGCTGCAGAATCACTCACTACCGGTTGTTCCATGGTTTTATTCCTCCTTGAATGTGGGTGTGGTCCGCCGGGCGAACAATAGACTAAAGCTCATGCCAGCTAGATCAGTGCGGACGTCGGGCCTCCCCCGATAAGCGCTCCAACATATAGGCCGCAAGCGTAAATGGGCACGGCAACATCCAGCATCAAGTCTCCCGTCACCCGTCGGTAGGTCAAGACATCAAAAGGCCGGGAGTCTCGCGGCAGCATGCAGTCCCGAACCTCTTCGGCAAGAAGCTGGCGCTGGTCCAATTTAGCGTCCTCGAGCCCTGCATGGCGCAGAAGGCTCATGAGACCCGGGGAATCAAACAGCCACTGTTTCACCAGATTTTTACGATCTTGCGCTGGGTTCCCCACCAGATTCCCTGCAAAGGCCCGAGGTTCCGCAATCACAAAGCCGTTGACATCCACCAGGGTGATGCGCAAGACCCCGGGATGGTTCCCCTGCGCACCCTGCGTCGCCTCCTCCATCCAGGCATTTAGTGTCTTGTCCACGCGGCGGTCCCAGCCGCAGGTATATTTCGGGGGGTCAAAAACCGTGACCGGTCCCGGATCAAACAGGTCGGCAAGCGCCGGAGGCTGCACAACTTCATAGTGGAAGGTCAGATCCTGGAGCGTGAGCTTCTCCTCGAGCAGCTGGTTGATGCGCAAGGACCAGTCGGACAGAAGGGAACGCATCCAATCAGTGTAAGAATCCACAGCTCTGGTAGCCACGGGCAGGCGCCACTCCGCCAACAGGTTCTGGAGATCCTGCACGGTGTCCGTCATCGCCAACACCGTCCCCACGCTAATATCCATTTCCTGAGCTATGGTTTCCAGTTCCTCGGGAACAGCCTGGGTTAAGCGCAGATTGCTCTTCGCTGTGGATGCCAAATCTCCTGCCGTCGCTCGCAGTCCTTGGATGGTGGCCGTCATCTCCTCGACGGCCGCCGCATATTCTTCCGCCGACGCCGCCTCGCTGGTCACTTTTTGCGCTACAGCGTCCGCCGTGCCTGCCGCTGTTCTCACCTCTTGGCCTACTTCCTGCAGTGCCCTAGCCAGTTCCTGCAAGGCCGCGGGAATCGCCGCAATAGCGGTGCGCGCTCCGGACAGCGCCGATTGCCCGCGGTTGGCCATTTCAGCCGTCCGGGCCGTCTCCTCTGCCCCGTGCTCAATCGCGTCGCTCACAGCGCGCAGGGTTACGGCCGTCTGGTGGGCCGCCTCAAGACTCTGTTCCGCCAGGGCCCGCACGGACTCGGCGACCACCGCGAAGCCCCTCCCAGCCTCTCCCGCACGCGCCGCCTCAATCGCTGCGTTCAGCGCCAGCATGTGTGTCTGCTGAGCGATTTCCTGGATGCTGGTCACAACGGGCTCTAGATCGTGAACCCTTTGAGCCAGTGACTGGCTTTCTGTGTTGGCACTGGCGATCGCCTGAGGCAGCTCATCAATTTGCCCGAGCGCGCTGCCTACGGCCTGAACCGCATCGTCAATGCGGCCTTGGGTTTGGACTACCGCATCCTCGCCCCGGGCCTCCGCCCGTTCAGCTTCTTGAATGGCATGGGCCAGATTCGAGACCCCTTCATTGGCAGAGGCGGCATCTTGAGCCTGGTGCTCAGCCGCCTGTGCGATTTGGTCCGCCGCTACAGTCAGTTCCTCAAGGGATCGCGAGACAACCTCCAGAGACTGCACGTCGTCCATCGAAGCCTGGCGCAGTTCGGTCATCAGGCTGGCAATGCGCTGAATGGTCGCCTCAACACGCCGCACACTGTCTGACGACGCATGGGTCTGGCGCACGAGCGCGGAGCCTGTATACAACACGCGGTACAGCACAGTCCGGAGCCTCTGCACCAGAGTCTCCCCCGCATCATAGAGCACTCTCACCTCATCGCGGCCCGGCGGCGCTTCTCTCACGGTCTCCAGATCACCCTCGACAACCCGGCGGATGCTGGCGATCTGGTCAGTGATTGGGGTCGTGACGTAGCGGGCATTGGCCCACAGGGCTGCCGATCCGCTCACCTCGGCGACAATTCCCAAGGCGCCCACAACCCACGCCATCATGCTCAAAGTGCGGATGCCTGCACTCAATAGCAAGAGGAGGGCTGCCGCCTCAATAATTCCAATCATCGCCATAGCCCCGCCCAGCTGCCATGCGAATTTGCGGCGCAGGGGCCATGTCAGATATTGATTCCATGCCCGCTGGCCCCAGCCGGCACGGCTGGCCTCCACTGGAGAATTCGGCGCGGCCGCTGGTCCAAGACCTTTCGTTGTTTCCACCATACTTTCTGCCTCCACTTCCACGACCATTTAGCAGTGGCGTTGTCCGCAGCGCTCCCGTGACAAAGGACCTGCCTCGTGTCATCAGGAACCGCGATTCCACAATCTCCGGCAGACTAGCTCCCGTCAATCATTGCTGCGCCCCCTCAGCCCCCATACCTCCTGGACTTCGCGCCAATGATCAGCGGGAGCCGGTTTCCCGAATGCATATCCTTGCACGGCTTCCACCCCTTCCTCAGCCAGCGCCCGCGCCCATTCTCTATGCTCCACTCCCTCCGCCAGAATCAGCGCCCCGACATTGCGGCCTGCCGCTACCCATTCGCGCAGTGGGCCAACAGAACCTCTCGCCCACTGCCGCACCACTCCATAGTCCAATTTCACCACCTGCGGGCGCAGCCACTCCAGGCGGTGGGGGGTGGACCAGCCCGCACCCGCATCGTCCAGCGCCAGGGCGTAGCCCTGTTGTTTCAGCCACGAGCTTCCAGTTTTGCCGGCTTGGTCGGTGACATGGCTTTCGGTCACCTCCCACACAACCTGGTCGGGGGTGCCCAAAGCGGGCAAAGTTGTTGCCGCGCTCAAATGCACAGCGCGGATATTCAGAAATAATTTCCCTGGAAGGCCAAGGGCCTGGGCTTGCGCGGTGCGGATGGCCACACGGTCCAACAGCATGGCGACCCCTGTTCTTTCTGCGTAGTCCCAGACCACATCTGGAGGACAGCCGTTCGCAAATCGGGAGAGCGCTTCAAATCCCAAGCACTGTCCCTGCATCGTAAAAATCGGTTGAAAAACTGCGGTGATGTCGGCCGCATCAAGGGCCGACGCCAGTGCCCTATGGGCAGCGTCCGGTGAAGTCATCCGTGTTCCCTCCTTGGAACAGCCAGCCAATCCATTAGGTACAAGTTTCGTCACCCATCGCGGGAGTCCTCTTTTCCCGTTCGACAATTTTCTTGTCTTCTGTGACTCTATTGTGCAATTGGCCGTGGAGTTCCCGCCACGCTGGTGTCTGTACGGGCGCATGGGGAACTATAGAATTAATCTATGCCGCAAAACAAAAAAAGGGCAATTTTGGAAGGAGGTTTTCCGGGGAGCAGGATCGTTTTCAGAAGTCATCCCCCAACAGGCTTGTTGGCAAGAATCAGCCACCGGAGGGAGCTTGGTGTGAAGGCGGCGGTTCTTCAAGGCGGGGCACCGCCGCTCTGCCGGAATTCACCTGTGGCAAATGGCGCTGCCTCCAGGCCCGACAATCCAGATATCTACCGAGACGCCTGCGGGGAGCTTGGCAGCAATGACCTGTTTGGCCTGGTCCGCCAAGATTGTAAAGAACTGGGGGTACTTCTCTCCCAGTTCCTCCGCTACCGCCGCCGCGGTGGGCAAAAGGCGAAGGGTCCGGACCATTTCGGCATCCGCTCCCGCCCTCGCGGCGATGTGGATCAGGCCACCCACATCCAGTGATGAGGCAGTAGTATGCAGGTCCATCGCTCCCTGGGCTACTTTGGCCAGCTTGCCGATCATGCCCACAAATGTCACCCGCGATATCTGCGGGCGAATACTCACCATGTGCAAGGCCGGTCCCAAAAACCGGCTGATCTCCACCACCCTTTCGGGAGGCTCGTGGGAAAAGCAATCCTGGGCAAAATCGCGGCTGCGGCTGCCTGCCGCCAGCACAACATGGTCTCCGCTTTCCGCCGCGACCTTGACAGCCAGCACCACAGAGGCTTTCCATGACGACAGCGAGTAGGGGCGGACAATGCCGGTGGTCCCCAAAATGGAAATCCCCCCCATGATTCCCAGCCGCGAATTGCTTGTGAGCCTCGCTATCTCCCGGCCTGTGGGCACGGTGATGACAATGTTCAGCCCGCGTTGGCCCTGGCCGCCCATCATCGCCTGAATGGCGAGGGCCTCATCCATAATCATTTTTCGGGGAATGCGGTTGATGGCTGCCGTGCCCACGGCCAGTCCCAATCCCGGCTTGGTCACACGGCCCACGCCTTCCCCGCCGTCCAGCACAACGGAACGGTCGGCCCTGAAACTTGCCGTGGCGCACACCAGCGCACCGTGGGTAGCATCCGGGTCATCGCCCCCGTCTTTGATAATCTGGCACTCGATACCCTCTGGGGTTCTCCGCCATCCGGCTACCGGCACGTGGGCACGGGCATGGGACGGCAGAACCACCGGCACCTCGCTCAGAGGGGCATGGCCTGTCAGGGCGAGAATCGCCGCCTTGGCGGCCGCGGCCGCACACGTGCCTGTCGTAAATCCCTGCCGGAGGCGGCGGACTTCCCCGTCCACTTCCACCTCTTCGTACATTGCGCCCAGGTACAGCTCTTTCATCGCAACCCTCCGGCATCGTGTGGCTTTGCGGGCCGGGAGACAATCAACCGCCCTGCGTTCCTCCAAAAATTTCCCTTTCTATCTCTGGCAGGGTCATCGCTAGGCTACCGGAACTTGCGGGAGCGGTCCGCACCACTATCACGGGTATCAGGCGTTCCAGAGCCGGCTCCACTTTGCTGTGCAAATCATCACTGGAGGACTTCGTCACGACTGCCTGCACATGGTAGCGGTCATAGAGAGCGCCGTTGAGCTCACGGCTGTAAGGTCCCACCATGGCCACAATCTGATGCGCGCCCAGTCCCAGTCTCTCGGCCACGGCGAGTGTTCCTGCCCGGGGAAGCAAGCGCACGACCAGATCGGCGGCCCTATATGCCCCCAGCGCAGCCACATATGTTTCCAGGGATTTAATCCCTGTTGTCAGAAATACTGTGCCCGCTTGGTCCCGCAGCGCCAGTGCCGCCTCCTGGTGGCTAGGCACCTCCCGCACCAGCGGGTTGGAGGGGATGCTTTCAGGACGTTCCCACCGCAGGTAGGGGACAGCACACTGCCCAGCCGCCTGCTGGGCGGTCGTGTGAATGATGCTGGCATCCATGTGGGTCATGTCCACGACAAATTGTATCTCCCGCTCGCGCAAGAACCGCGTCAGATTGTCCACGTCGAAGTCCCCGGAATAAATGCGGACCCCATCATCTTTCGGGGCGGGCGCGGGCCCCCGGTATGACAGCGTGACCTGCGCCCCACGCTCACGGATGCGCCGTGCCATCAGCCTGGCCTCGTGGGTGCCCCCCAAAACCAGCACCCTGGGGCCGTCTGGCTTGGGAGCGTAGTAGCCGCGGGGGGTAATAATCCGGGAGTTCCACACAAAGCTTTGCGAATTGCCGATAAGGACAGTGGTCAGCATGTCCACGGGCTCGTCACTGAGATGATCCAAATCGGTGACCACAACCGACTCCTGGTCGCGGTACGCATTGCGCACAACCCCGACCGGGGTGCTTCCCGGGCGGCAGGCCCTGATGATTTCTTGAGCCTGGACCCATTGCTTCTGGCGTTTTCGGCTCTTGGGGTTGTACAGCGCCAGCACAAAATCGGCCTGGGCTGCGAGGCGCAGACGTTCTGATATCAGCGGCCACGGCGTCAGCAAATCGCTCAGACTTACCGCGGCAAAGTCATGCATGAGCGGAGCGCCGACCCGGGCGGCCGCCGCCTGAAACGCCGAAATCCCTGGCAGCACCTCCACTTCCGGCGCATCCGCTAGATTTTGGCGGGCAATATACTCAAAAACCACACCAGCCATCCCGTAGATTCCCGCGTCGCCGCTGGAGACCACGGCGACCTGCAGTCCTAGGCGCGCGTATTGCACGGCCAGAGCCGCCCGCTCAATCTCCTCGGTGAGATTTTTGCCCACAACCAGCTGGCGCTCCCGGTGGAGCATGCCTTCGACCAAGTGGATATAGGCATGATAGCCAATCACGACGTCCGCCGCCTCCAATATTCGGCGGACCTGGGGGGATACCAGAGACTCACCCCCCGGACCGCTTCCAACAATGCTCACACGCCCTGCAGGACGCTCATCTCTAGTCATGGCCGTGCCCATGTTCATGGGTGTGGTGATGTGAATAGGGGTAGCGGTGCTGAGCCAGTTTCCGCATCCACCCGGTGTCAGACGCCGTAAAGGTTCCAGCAACTGCCTCCGTCACCCGTTCGGCGACCACGCCAATGACCTCTTCATCCAGTCCGAAATACTGCGTCACGAAGACCGCGGCCTCCTTGTGCTCAGCGGCGAAACGGCTGGCAATGCTCTCGATCTTCTTAAACAGCGCACCGGTAAACAGAAAGTAGGGAACGACCACAATACGGCGCGCGCCCATCCGGTACAGCCTGGCGAGTCCCGTCTCCAAGCGGGGAAAAGTAATGCCGATAAAGGCGTTCTCCACCCATTCATACCCGGTCCGCTCCCACAGCATGCGTGAAATCTGGTAGAAATGCGCGTTGGCTACCGGGTCGGAACTGCCGCGCCCGACCAGCAATACACTAGTCCCGCTGTCAGCCGGATAAGGTTGCAGGCGACGGACCAGAACCTCTTGCAGCGCAGGGTGAAAGCCCAGGTGCTCCCCGTAATCAATCTCCAGAGACCTGTGCCGGTGCAAAGCCCCGTGCAGAACTCCGGGGATATCCTCCATACAGTGGCCGGCATCGAGCAGCATGACCGGAATCGCTGTGATCTTCTTCACGCCCTGCGCGGCCAATTGGTCAATATAAGGGCCGAGCGCCGGTTCGGCAAATTCCAAAAAAGCGCGGTGAACCGGCATCTGTACAGTAGATTCCACCCGCATCGCCACCAGCCGCGCCATTTCATCAAACTGCTGCGAGCCCTCGTGGTCCTGACTGCCGTGTCCTATTAACAAAATGGCCTGCGTGTCCATTCTCGGCCTCCTAGTCTTTTCTTTGCAAAGCCACAGCCAGTGTCACCCGGGCCGTCTTGGTCTTGGGCACCAGCAGCCGCCCTCCTGCCGAGGCCCGCAGCGCTGCCGGCTCGGCTACCGCCCGCGCTCCGGTGGCGCGGTAGACCGCCGGATGAGACGGCGACGGAGCGCCCGGGGTCCGGTTCAGTTCTTCGGCACTGAAGTACTGCACGGGCCAGTGGCGCTCTTCAGCAAACGCCGTGAGTCCCCGCTCGCTTTTCTTGATGTCAATGGTCGCTATCCCCGCCACGCTCTGCAGGGCCAGATGGTTCTCCTCAAAAACACGCTCCACCAGTGCGGAGATTTCCCGCTCCGGCGTTCCCCGGCTCACGCCAATGCCCAGGATCAGCACTTTGGGGTGGTACGTCACTCCCGGCTGAAACGGGATCTGCTCACGGCGGTGGGTAATCCACAAGCACCCCTGGATTTGCCGCCATGCCTTGCCCGGCACTTGCTCCCAGCGGTGATAAACCCACGGCGCGAAATCCTGATGGTGCGCCCACTGGCGCTCTCCGCTTTCTTGCACCACCGCGACCGGTTCCCCTTCCAGGATTAATCGGGACACTTCAGTCAGGCCAGGGGACGGCTCGCGCTCCCACCCCCACTCGCGCCCCAAAAGATCCACAGACAGCCTGCCCAGCACTTCTGATCCCGTCGTGATCACGGCTTGTGCGCCCAGGATGCGGGCGACCGCGAGCGTCACCTGATTCCCCTGGCCGTGGTGGCAGGATAGCAAGCAAATGGCGTGCTGGCCGCCATCATCCACTACGGTCACAGACGGGTCGGTGCGCTTGTCGCGCACCCACGGCGCGATCAGCCGCACGGCAGCGCCGGCCGGGAGCACAAATATCCAGGCGCGGTAGCGGCCAAAATTTTCCGATACGACTTGCGCCAGAGATCCTGCGTACCCTGTCCAGCCGAGAGCCTGGCGGCCCTCCAGCAAGCGATTGGGCACCCAAATGTCCACCGGCCCCGCCTGGCGATGGATCTCTTCCAGCAGGCGCCGTCCGGGCTTGGTCACCGCCACAGCAGCCCAACGGTCGTTCTTCATGGCTCGGGAGATCCCTGTGAGCGCCGGAACAAGTGGCTGTAAGACGCATCATAGAGTTTTGAGCGGCTTGCCTGGCCAGCAGTCAGAAACGGCCCCACCAGAATCAGCGCCTGCCGGTGGATGCCTGCCAGGCGCAAATCCTCGGCCAGATGGCCTACCGTACTCCAAACAATCTGCTGGTCCTCCCATGTCGCACGGTACACAATAGCGGCCGGGGCATCTGACGAATATCCGGCCTGAGCCAGTTCCCTCGAAACCTTGCCTGCCAGAGCGGCACTCAAGAACAGGGCAATGGTTGCCCGGTGCTGCGCCAGCGCCTGTAGGGATGATGCTGGCGGGACGGCCGAAGCGCGCCCTTCCACCCGCGTCAGAATTACGGTCTGGCTGACCCCTGGCACCGTCAGTTCTCTTTGGAGCACAGCCGCCGCGGCAAAGACTGCGCTCACCCCCGGGACGATTTCAAAGGGCACACCGTTAGCCTGCAGTTCCTGCATTTGCTCCGATATGGCTCCGTACAGCGAAGGGTCTCCTGATTGCAGCCGCGCCACCGTCAGCCCACCTCGGGCGCTGTCTGTCATTATGGCGACCAGTTCTCGCAAGTCTCGGTTGCTGCTGGTAAGAATGCGGGCGTCCGCCCGGCAGTACTCGAGAACTTGCTGGTCGATGAGAGAATCGGCATAAATCACCACGTCCGCCCGCTCCAGAATGCGGGCGGCCCGCACGGTCAGCAATTCGGGATCACCCGGACCGGCGCCAATGATATACACCCACCCTGGACGGACATCCCTCAACTCCCGCACCTCCTTGGATACTTGCTTGCGTGCACAATCACTAAAGACATATAGGGCAAGGACCTTCCGGCCAGGGATGCCACATCCTCCACGGTAGTGACGTCATCCCGCCCAATGTTCGCGACGTACACCGCGCGGTCCAGCAAATTCCGCTCAGCCAGAATAGCCAGCAGGCGATCAAACACACGGGCCACCTTGAGAATGACCACGGTATCGAAATGCTCGAGCGCCCGAGCCACCGCCTCCATATTTTGCGAGGCGGGCACGACGGCCAGCGACTCGGTGCCCAGCACTAAAGGGGATTGCAGGTGGGCGGATGCGGCAAAGACTGACGAGACTCCCGGCACAATTTCCGTGTGCAAGTCCGGAATAATGCGTTCAAGGGCATCTTGCAGATAATAAAAAGTGGAATAGATGGCGGGATCTCCTTCGGTCACAAAAGCGACGTCCTGTCCCGAGGAAAGACAGGCAGCCACTTCCAAGGCGGCCTCGTCCCAGGCGGCATTCAGCATCTGGGAATCCCCCACCATCGGGAAGACCAGCGTGAGCACCCTCTTGTGCGGAGTCAGGTAGCGCTTAATAATCGTCTCCGCCCGTCCCGGCCGATCCCGCTGTCCTTTGGGAAACGCAATGACCGGCGCCTGCCGCAAAATGCGGTCAGCCTCAAGCGTCATCCACTCAGGATTGCCGGGCCCAGCACCGACCGCGTAAAGACATCCCTGCTCTCTCATTACATCACCCCTTTCATAGCAGTCACCACAAACACCGGATTGTCCGGCTGAAAACGCGGGACAGGGTTCAGGGGATCCATTACCGCTGTATTGACCATTTGCACGGTCCAGCGGTATCCGGACGGAAAAATTCCGGGCAGCGCCGCCAAATGCTCAAACTGGACCACCGTCATCACAATCCGGGTTCCGGACGCCATACGCGTGTCCAGATAACGGACGATTGACGCAAGCTGTCCGCCCGATCCTCCTATAAAGGCGGCGTCAGGTTCCGGCAAGCTGTCCAATCCTGCCGGGGCCCTCTCCATAACCGGGTAGACAGGGGCCTGGTGCTGGCGCAGGTTGCGGCACAATATGGCATAGTCCCGCGGATGCGCTTCGATGGCATAAACCGCCCCGCCTGTGCCGATGACCCGTGACGCATCGATTGAGACAGCCCCCGTTCCAGCGCCAATGTCCCACAGCACACTGTGCGAACCAAGGTGAAGCTGGGCTATGCTGACCGCCCGCACCGACTTCTTAGTAACCATTCCCGGCTGGTCGTCCCGGCGCTCCAACTGGCTATCTTCCAGTCCGTATGCCGCCCACCGGGCACGGGGATTGCGCACCACGACCACGGAAAATCCCCCGTCAGGACACTGCTGCAGATCCTTCGCCAGTCCTTTCGCGATATTTTCCCCACCCATGCCCAGATTTTGGCATACATGGAGTTCGCATTCCGCAAATCCGGCCCGGGTCAGCGTTTGCGCCAAAGCCGCCGCATTGTGCCGGGGGTCCGTCAAAATGGCTACCTTTTCATGGCGTGCCACCCATAGAACCGCCTGCTCCAGCGGTCTTCCATGCACGCTTCCAAAGAATGCATCATGCCAAGACATCTTCAGACGGGAAAATGCCTCCTGCATGGACGACAACGCTGGCGCCACCACTAGCGCATTCACTGGGAAATGGCGGTAAAGATATTCCGCAATCCCAAAGAAATTGGGATCGCCAGTAGCCAGAACCACTCTCAATGCCTCGGGGTGATCACCTAGATGCGCCGCCAGCTCCGCAAGAGGCGAGTGGATTTCCACAGTCCTGCGGCCTGCAGGCAGCATGCCGAGCACCCTCTTCCCGCCATAAATCCACTCGGCCCGGCCAAGAACCGACTGCCACCGCTCCTGAATACCGGACGGCCCCTGGGGAGGGACTCCCAGCACATAGATGGGGTTGACCCCGGTGCCTACCACGGGCCCCGCCCCGCCGCCATGCGCAACAGCGCATTGACGATCGCAGCCGCCACTGGGCTTCCCCCTTTCGGGGTGGGATTGGCAATATAAGGCACCACCCCGTTGTTGATCAAGGCCACTTTCGATTCCTTGGCCATGACAAACCCCACCGGGACTCCGATAACCACCGCTGGCCGCCACCCCTGTTCAATTTGCGCCACCACTTCAAACAGCGCCGTGGGCGCATTGGCCACTACCACCACGGCCCCGTTGCCGTGGATCTCGGCGGCCCGGCGAATCCCCATGGCGGACCGGGTCGCCCCGGCAGCTAGGGCCTCACTCTGCGCCGTCTTGCCGTCAACATAGCACCACGCCCGCACCCCGAGCTCTTGCATCAGGGTCTGGTCAAATCCCGCCAAGGCCATCCGCACATCCCCTATCACCGCAGCCTGGCGGGTCAGCGCGTGGAGGGCCTCAGGGACTGCACGCGGGTCAAATTGCATGGCGCTGGCAAAATCCCAGTCGGCCGTGGCGTGAATGATGCGCTCCACAATCTGCCCCTCGGCCTCACCCGCTCCGCTCTGCCCGAGACGCTCGCGGATCAGCCGGAAACTCTCCTGATAGATTTCATCAGGCTTCATGAAGACTCCTCCTGAATCCAGCCGTCCAAAGTCCGGTAGGACGCATCCAAGGCTGCAGCCACCCTTTGGGCCCACGGCTGGGGGATCCGGCTGGATTCGGCATCAATCACATGAAGAATGACAGGAGATCTGACCAGGGCCTGGCGGCACTGCTGCGCGGCCTGCCCGGTGTGGACGCTGTCCGACAGTCCCGCCACCTTCCCGTCCGTGACCAGCACCACTTGGTAAAACCACGGACGCTGCTGCCTCCAGCGGTCCAGTTGCTGCGCAGTTTCCAGCAACCCATCCCACAAAGGGGTATTGCCCCCCGCAGGGAGACGGCTCAGCACCGCGCCCAAACGGCCGATTTTCTTAGTGGGGGCAAGCAGCGCCGCCGCCCGCCCATGACCAAATGCCATCACCGCAAATCGCGCGCGGGCCCGGTAAATCATGCGGGCGGACTGCATCACCGCTCCCTTGACCCTGCCCAGCCGCTTAATTCCGGCCATTGACGCGCTCGTGTCCAGAACAAACACAAAAACGACACTGGCGCGCTTTCTTGCCAGCCGGAAAGACAGGTCGCCCGCTGAGATTCTGAGAGGCGTCTGGCCGTCGCGGGATGCGGCCCCCGCTAAACTGGACGGCCAGTGCACATGACTGGTCTGCCCATCTGGGACACGGATATTGCGCCTGGCGCCCCACCCCAAAGGATTCACAGGCTGTCCAAGGCGTCTCGGTTTGTCATTGAATTCCCGCTCACGGCTTTTTGCTGGCTTAGCGGGCCACTGCCCATGCATCAAGTCAGAGGAGACCCGGGGAATGTCTACGGCTTGCACTGACCGTTCGGACTGGCTTCCTGGCCTCTCCCCGCTTCCTTGTGAACCTTGCGACCCAGTTTGGTCTTGCAGAGACTTTGGAGGGCGGGGCTGTGATGAGGGCCCGGGATTAGGCGGAACGGGAGCATGGGCCCGCCGTCGGTGGTCCAGAGCCATGGCCTGTACGGCATCCACGTCCTCTTCTGTAACGCAATCGCGTCCCGAGAGGGCCGCATGGGCCCGCGAAGCCTGCGCCATGACAATGTCGGCGCGCACCCCCTCGACCTGTGCGGCTATAGCCATTTCCGCGATATAGCGGAGCACGCCAGCTGTCAGCACCACACCCGGAAGCACCGTTTGGGCCTTGGTAATCCTCTCCTGCCACTCACGGTTGGCTGCAGCCCATTGCCGGGCGAAGGCCCCGGGATCGCGGTTGAAGGCGAGCCGGCGCTCGGCGATGAGGACGCGTTCGTCCACGCCCTGGGGTGTGCGAATTTCTACAGATAGCCCAAACCGGTCTAGCAGCTGCGGGCGTATTTCGCCTTCCTCCGGATTCATTGTGCCAACCAGAACAAAACGGGACGGATAGGAGAGCGAGAAGCCCTCCCGCTCAACATGCACCCTGCCAGACGCGGCGGCATCGAGCAGCAGGTCAATCAGCTGGTCGTCCAGCAGATTGACTTCGTCAATGTACAGCACTCCCCGGTGTGCAGCCGCCAGAAGTCCCGGCACAAAACGCTTGTGTGAACTCTGCAGCACGTGCTCCAAATCCAGATGGCCCAGCACACGGTCGTCGGTAGCGCCTAAAGGCAGGTCCACGAGAGGCGCACGCACCCATGCGACAGATGAGTCCCGGCTGATGTCGCAAGAAGGGCAGAAGCTTGCCGGCTCTGCCGGGTCGCACCGGTATTCACAGTCTGTCCGGACCGGGATTTCCGGAAGCACCTGAGAAAACGCACGCACGGTGGTCGACTTGGCGTTCCCTCTCTCGCCTCTAATCAGCACCCCCCCTATCTCGGGAGATACCGCATTCAGCGCCAGAGCCATTTTCAGCGGTTCCTGGCCAACAATTGCCGCCAGCGGCAGCGTCCTTTGCTCTGTGGTCACTTCGGATCATCGCCCCATTCCTCAATAGTGTTGTCAATGTCCAGCATGACGGCTTGCAGCTGGCTGTGCGTGTCAGGATCGGGATTTTCCCACATGCCGCGGTCACAGGCTTCCAACAGGCGCTCGGCGATGTCCTTCAGCGCCCACGGGTTGGATTTTTTCATAAACTGCTGCACGGCTGGATCCAGCACATACGACTGGGCCACCTGCTCATACATCCAGTCTTCGAGGAGATCGGCCGTCGCGTCGTACCCAAAGAGAAAGTCCATCGTATTCGCCATTTCCAAGGCGCCCTTGTATTGGTGGCGCATCACCGACTGAATCCAGCGGGGATTCACAACCCGGCTGCGGAAAACCCGGAAAGCTTCGTCCTGAAAACTGCGGACCCCGGCCCGCTCTGGATCCGACGAGTCGCCAAAGTACAGTTCCGGCATGGCGCCCGTAATGGAGCGGATGGTAGCAGCCATGCCGCCGTGATCCTGGAGGTAGTCGTCGCTGTCAAAAATATCGTGTTCCCGGTTATCCTGGTTTTTGGTGGCGACCTGAACCGATGCCATGCGGCTCTGGAATGCCGCGGCCGCCGGAGTACCGTAATCTTCCGGACTGTAGGCGTAACTGGACCACGCCAAGTAGACGCGGGCCAAATCATCGCTGTTTTGCCACTGCCCTTGCTGCAAAACCGGCAGAATGCCTGACCCGTAACTGCCCGGTTTGCTCCCAAAAACACGGAACAAAGCTGTTTTCTCTGCCTGCCCGGCACTCTCCCCGCGCTGCTTTGCTGCCGTTTGCTCGGCCATCCAGTGCGCCCGCACAGGGTTCATGGCAGCCGGCTCCTCCGCATGGGCCACCAGCTCCACCGCCTGGTGAATCAAGTCGATCACATTTCTAAAAGCATCGCGGAAAAATCCGCTGATCCGCACCGTCACGTCAACACGCGGGCGCTGCAATTCCGGGAGAGGAATAAGTTCCAGTCCGCTCACGCGGCCATTGGCCTCTTCCCATACCGGCCGCACTCCCAAAAGCGCTAGCACTTCCGCAATATCGTCCCCTCCCGTGCGCATGGCCGCCGTTCCCCAAACAACAATGGCCACGGAAACCGGCATGCTCAGGTGGTCCCGCAGATATTTGTCGATGAGCTCCTGAGCCAGGCGCTGGCCGACGCGCCATGCGGGCAAAGACGGCAGACTGCGCGGGTCCACAGAATAGAAGTTGCGTCCGGTCGGCAACACGTCCGTCATCCCGCGGGTCGGAGCCCCGCTGGGCCCTGGCGGGACATACCCGCCGCCAAGCCCGTGGCTCAACGCCTGAATTTCCCCGCTCAGGTCTTTGAGGAAGGGAATCACATGGACTTTGAGGTGCTCCAGCACCACCCGCGTCAGAACCAGTTCCTGAGGAAACATCTCCGAGCCGGCGTACTGGGCGAGGATCACCTTCGCATAACGCTCAATGGCCGCACGCACGTCGCCTGCCGTCCGCCGGGATCCCGCCGGCAGCCAAGGCTCCAGCCGGACCGGCGGACCGTCCCAAAAGGGCTCTCCCAGGTTTTCCTGCAGGGTGTTCCATGACAGGCCCAGATCTTGGCACAACGCATCCGGAAGAGCGGGGACATCATGGCGGAACGGCAGGCGCGACATGGCATAGAGCAATTCTCCCCAGTTTTCCGGAGTGGACGGAGACTGCCCCAAGATATGCAGGCCGTCACGAATTTGCCGGGCTTCCAACTCACACAGGTACCCATCAATATCCAGCAGATATTGCGAGAAATTGTCCGGCTTGGCTCCTTGGTTCAGATCGTGATTGAGATGACTTTTTTCTGCCAGCGCCCACACTTCGCTCTGAATCATAGGCAGTTTGGTTGGGTCCAAAGTTTCTGCCTGATAGTACTGGTCGAGAAGCTGCTGCATTTTCACCAAATCGTCGTAGAGTCCAGCCGCGGTGACGGGCGGCACCATGTGGTCGATAATCACCGCGTGGCTGCGGCGCTTGGCCTGGGTGCCCTCCCCCGGGTCATCGACAATGAAGGGATAGAAATTTGGGAGATTGCCTAACACAATGTCTGGGAAACAGTCTGCCGACAACCCGATTCCCTTGCCGGGCAGCCATTCCAAAGTGCCGTGCTTCCCCAAGTGGATAACGGCGTGAGCGCCAAACTGCTCGGCAATCCATTGGTAGTACGCCATATAGTGATGGGACGGAGGCAATTCCGGACTGTGGTAGATGCCGACTTCATCTTCCCCTGTTCCCCGCGGCGGCTGGATCCCCACAAAGATATTGCCCAGACGCAGGCCGGGCACAACCATGCGGCCATGGTCCACCCACTCGGAGCCAGGCGGCTGGCCCCAATGCCGGTGCACACTCTGCCGCACAGAGTCGCTGAGGCCGGCAAAGCGCTTGCCGTAGAGGTCCGCCTCGAGGCCGGGCATCTTCCTGACCTGCTCTTCCGTGACATAATCGTCATCGTGTGTTCCCGCAGCAATAAGGCGCCTCATCAGCTCATCCCCGTCGCGGGGCAGATCGGTTGCCGGGCCCACATCGTATCCCTGGGCCGCGAGTTCTTGCAAGATCATCACCAGTGAGGCAGGAGTGTCCAGCCCCACCGCATTGCCAATGCGGGAATTCTTCGAAGGGTAATTCGTCAGCACCACCGCCACGCGCCGCTCTGACGCCGGGGTCTTGCGCAGCCGGGCCCACTGCGTGGCGATTCCTGTCAGGCGTTCCACGCGGTCAGGAGCCGGCGCGTACCGGCGCGGCAGCATCTCGCCCTGGCTGTTCTGAGCGTCTTGGCGGAAGCTGATGGGCACCGTGATAATCCGGCCATCAAATTCCGGGATGGCCACATTCATCGCCGTCTCCAAGGGAGCCAGCCCCAAGGCGCTCTTTTGCCATGCTTCCTGAGAACCTAAAGAGACCATCGCCTGGAATACGGGGATGTCCCATTCTTTCAATAATGAGGGTTCACCGGCAGCCGCCCGTCTTCCCGAGACCCCTTGGGGCTGATCTTGGAGAGTCACGGTCGAGAAGCTCATCGTCACCACTGCGGCATCGGCGTTGTCCTGCACTAAAGGGCCGACCTCTGGATCCGTCTTTAGAGACTGGGTGAAAATTGGGAGAGGGACGGTCCCTTGGCTGAGAAAGCTGTCAATCATAGCGTCCACAAAAGCCAGGTTGCCGCTCATCCAGTGAGCGCGGTAAAACACAATAGCCACCACGGGGCTGCTGGGGTTTTGACTGTTGACACCGCGCCACTGGGCTATGCTCAACGGCTGGGCGGATCCGGGCCAGTAAATTCCGGTCCACGGCTCTTCGAATGGGGGCTGGAAGCCGTAGTGCGTTCCCAGCCACTGGTCTGACGCAAAACGCAGCAGTTCCAAAAAATTCCGGGCCCCGCCCATGACCGCATATTGCATGGCCCGCTGCGACATCAAAGGATCCACGGTGCTGGCCAGGAAGAGCTCGTCACTGGGTTCCATGTCTCCGGGCCAAGCCAGCAGAGGAATGCCCGAGGCGGCCGCCAGCTCTGCCACCGCGTCAAACAGCACAGGGGCCGCCTTGCGGCCTCCGAGCAGCCGCATCACCACAAGCCGCCCGCTGGCCCGAATCTGTTCCAAAATCGCCTCGCCGTCATAAGAATCCGACAGGTTGAATGCCCGCACCCCTTCCGAATCGAAAGTCCCCCATCGTTCGACAGCCTGGGAGAGACTGAGAAGGTCTGTTTCCGCCGTTGTTAGATAGACAATCATGAGCTCACCCCTTCCGTCCATAATTTCCGGACCGCCGCACCCCACCGTTCTTCCGGCAAGGGGTCAAGGGCAATGCCCTGGTCCGCATACCATGGCCGCAGCCTTTCGGGGCCATAAAATCCCTGGGTGGCCAGCTGCCTCTCCCAGCCGGGAATTCCTCCCGCCTGGTCAGAAGCCATCACCACGGCCTGAAAAGGCACAGACAGGTGATATTCCCACAGAGGGCTCCATTCCCTATCCCGGTCCGGCAAGGTCCACGCCCGCCGGGAACCTGTGGCGCCAAGCGAGTCCCATGGGACGTATACCGGTCCCGTGCCCCCCTCCATCTCCCCCAGGCCCCGAGCTGCAGTCAGGACCTGAAAGCCCAACTGGCGCATCTTCCCGAAGACGGACTCCGGACATACCAATTCCGGCATTTCCCGGAGGTCCCGGCCCGCCTGCCCCCACCCATGCACAAGCAGTTCGGCCAAAGCCGGATCTGGTATCCAGATGCGGGCGTCCGGCGGCATCTGCGACAGCGCACGGATGTCGGCCCTGGGCTCCACGCAGGTGGACCAGTTCAAAATCTCGGCACCCTCATCCCGCGCCTCCAGCAATTCCCCCACAGGCAGGGGATAGCGGGTGATGACCAGAATGCGCTTCTGATAATCCGACTGGGACTCGAACCAGTCCAATTCAGGAGAGAGGGACACATTCTCTCCCCAGACGAGCACGCAGGGCGACACTGCCTTTTCCTCCGCCAGACGTCTTGGCAAATCGGCCAAGGCGCTGCGGATGACGCGCTGATTCCCCCATGTGCCCCATTCAATGGCACAGGCGGGCAGCGACGGCGGAAAGCCCCCGCGCAATGCGTCTTGGACTAGGGAGTCGGCATGCTCCAGGCCCATCATCACCACCCATGCGTGCCCCGGCTGCCATGACTGCTCAAAGCGTCCCCCATAGCCTCCAGAAATCGTGGCGCCACGGACAAGGCCACGGTGCGTCAGCGGTATCCCGGCGTAGGCCAGCGCCGCTGCCGACGCGCTGAGACCTGGCACCACTTCAAACTCCACTCCGTGCGCCCGAAGGAATTCAGCCTCTTCCCCCCCGCGCCCGAAAATAAAGGGATCGCCCCCCTTAAGCCGTACAACCTTGGCCGCGTGCTGAGCGTGGTAGAGAAGAAGCCGGTTAATGTCCTCCTGTGCAGCACTCGCACGGCCATGTTCCTTGCCAGCATAAATGCGATCGGCGCCAGGGTTTGCAAAGTCGAGCACGCTGGGGTGAATCAATCGGTCGTAGACCACCACATCGGCCGTGCCGAGCAGTTCTTGCGCCCTCCAAGTCAGAAGCCTCGGATCGCCGGGCCCGGCCCCCACCAGATATACCCGTCCTAATTCTTGCGCCATGGCTGCCCCCCTCCCGCTGACAAAGACCAGTCGCGAGCCATCTGCTCCAGCCTCTCGCCAATTTTTATGGTCAGCCTCTCGATTCCCTCATCCTCGTACTCGTCGAGCCATTGCCGCACAGGGCGTGCCCGGAGGTCATGCCACAGCGCAGCACGCAGGCCGGGATCATCGAGGCCCGCGATCCACTGCCGGAAACTGTCCATCATTGCCAGCAGATGTGTCCATTTAGCATCAAGTGTCCGTTCCCCAAGCGCGGCTGCGGCTGCTCCCGGCCATATCCCCGTCGTAGATACGGCCGCCACCAGAAAAGGCGACTCCCAATGTTCCGCCATCATCTGAAAATCGCAGGAATCCCGCGACGAAGCGTCTTGCGCCAAAATTCCGCGCGCACGCGCATCCTCTACCACCGCCCTGTTTGCGGCAGCGGAATTCGTCGCCGCAACCACGAGGCGCATCCCGTCAAGATCTCTTTCCTCGTAATTTCTGGGGATCCATCGAAATGTCTGGGCGCGCCATCTGGCCGTCAGCGCCGCAGGAAGCACAGGGCTGACAACAGTCACTGATGCATCCCTGTCCAGAAGCTTGGCAATCTTGCGGTGGCCCACTGTTCCCGCACCCACCACCAGCACCGGAACGTGGTCCATATTGAGCAGTACAGGCAAAAATCCCATGAAAAAATCCTCCCGATATAACGAGAGGATGACAGTTTCCGCTAAAGCGGAAGTGCCACCCCTATTTCCACGAATACGAGTGCAGCGATCTTTAAAGGCAGGTCTCCTGGCTCTTCCTCGCGGAATTACAGTGGCGGGACCGCTCAGGTTTTTCACCTGATTCCCTATTCTCCTGCTTTCGCAGGCACCTTTAAAGAATGTATTGCTTGAATCCAATTGTGACCATCATAACACCGAACTCACCCAGCAGCTACTGGCAAGCCGCAAAACCACCGCTGTGCGGTCTCAAGCCGCCTAGCGGACTGAGGACACACATTCGTGGATAGCGCGCCCAAGCCGCTCCACACCGGCCGTCATCTTTTCCCGGCCCGTATGGGAGAAATTAAGGCGCAGGGTATTCTTCTGCGGGGAACCCACATAAAATTCCGTGCCTGGAACAAATGCCACTCCCTCCTGCAAGGACTGCTTCAGCACCACTTCCGCATCCAGGTCCTGGGCCAGCTCAAGCCAGAGGAACATGCCGCCTTTAGGCTCTGTCCAGTGCGCACCTTCGAGATTTTGCTGCTCCAGCAGAGTGATCATCAGCCGCATCCGGCGCTGGTATTCATCGGCAATCGTCCCGATATGAGCATCCAGGTCATACTGGTCCAGCAACTGGAACAATGCCTGTTGGTCGAGGGAGCTCGAGTGCAAGTCGGCTCCCTGCTTGGCGCGCACCATCGCCGTGATCAGTGCGCGCGCCCCACAGATCCAGCCGATGCGCAGAGCCGGCACAACAGTTTTGGAAAACGTGCTGGTGTAGACCACACAGTCTTTGCCGGACTGCTGGGCTAAGGACATTAGCGAAGGGTAGTGCTCATCGGGAGTAAATTTAATCTCGCCATAGGGGTCGTCTTCCACGATTAGCACATTGTGGCGGTCACACTCTTCGATGAGATTCATGCGCCGTGATGTCTCCCATATCCATCCGGTGGGATTGGCGAAGGTCGGGATGACATAGACCAGTTTGGGGTGATACTGTTCGATTTTTGCTCTGAGGTCTTCTGGGTCCATCCCCTGTTCATCGCTTAGGACCGGCACAATTTGCACCGAATAATACCGGAATGCCTGCAGAGCCACGAGATAGGTGGGGTTTTCTGTGAGAATGACCGAGCCCGGTTCCAGATAGACTTTGGCCACCAGATCAATCGCTTGCTGGGATCCCGTTGTCAACAGGATCTCGTCGGGAGCAACATGAATATCACGGCGGGCTAAGCGGTGGCCGATCTGTTCACGAAGGGGTGTGTAGCCTTCGGTCAATCCGTACTGCAACGCTTTATTGCCTGTCGTGAACACTCTTTCGAACGCTTGCTTCAAAGCCTCAGCCGGAAAAAAATCTTCGGCGGGCAGACCTCCTGCAAATGAAATGACCGCATCGGTCTGGGTCAGCTTGAGCAACTCCCTGACCGCAGAGACCTTCAGAGTTCTAGCCGGTTCGGTTAACTGATATTCCACTGTTTTCCCACCCTTTTTAGTGCGGCAACTGGGCATGAAGGCGCCGAGCCGTTTGGCATTTGATATTTTTTCATAGTACCACAACGACATCATTCGTGGCGCCGAAATTCCTGGTGGCGCAACTTGCAGATCGTGGAACAGGCCGGGGGTGCTGCCCGCGGGTCACAGGTCTGGCGCCCTCTATCCTTGGACCTCCCAGCGGACGGGACTGATACGTCCCGTACATCAGCGCCAACAAGAACGCGGCCACGCGGTGCGGCAGCCAAAACTGTACATAGCCGCAGCGCCGGCGTGCTTGAAAGGAGAGAAGGCTAGTCCCACTTTTTTCGTCTGTAATGCGCGTCGTGACTCCATCTCTACCTGCGGACCTCTACCTGGGTGAGATGATGGCATGATAAAATCTTTGTAAGAGCCAGTTTGGCATCACGGATCTTTCCTCGAGCCCGGCACAATTGTGGCCCGGGGTCGGCCGCATACAAAATCAATGCGTAATTTGCAGTGGACGGATTTGCTATATAGCTTGCGGTAAGATGTATAATAATGCATAATAGTGATATGGATAAGACCTACACGATTACCGAAGTCGCCCGGTTGCTGGGCGTCAAAGTCAAGACGGTGCAGCGATGGGACCGGGAGGGCCGTTTGAAAGCGGCGGGCCGCACCGTGACGGACCGCCGGTATTATACCGAAGAACAGATTCGGGCGTTTCGGCAAGAAATGGCACACCACGGGCCACGGCAAACCGTCGTGTATTGTCGGGTGAGTAGCCAAAGCCAACGCCCCGACCTCAAAAATCAGCGGCGGGCACTCGAAGACTTTTGTCTGGCCCGGGGATTATCTCCCGTCGAGTATGTGGAAGAAATTGGCGGGGGAATGAATTTTCACCGCAAAAAATTCTTGGCCCTAATGGACGCCATTGAAGCCGGGACGGTCGGCACCCTGATTATCGCCCACAAAGACCGTCTGACGCGCTTTGGCTATGAATGGTTTGAGCGGTTCTGTCAGCGCCATGCCTGTGACATTGTGGTGCTGAATCAAGAACATCTGTCGCCCGAAGAAGAACTCGTGCAGGACCTGTTGACCATCACTCGTGCCTTTTCGGCGCGATTGGATGGTTTACGCAATTACCGCAAGACACTTCAGGAGGCACTGGATGCCGACGTTAGCCCACAAAATCCGGTTGAACCCGACCCCGGAGCCAGTGACGCACTTTAAGCAAGCGGGTGGCACAGCCCGCTTTGTCTGGAACTGGGTGCTGGCCGAGTGGAACCGGCAATGGCAGGCGGGCGGTCATCCGAACGCGGGGGCTCTCAAAAAACAGTGTAATGCGATCAAGTACACCACCCTCCCCTGGTTAAAAGACATTCATCGTGATGCCCACAGCCAGCCGTTTACGGATCTGGCGACCGCCCCTGCGCAGGGGTTTTCGGCACATTCACGGACGCCTGCGGCTAATTCGTGCAGACATTATGGAAAGGCTGTCTCCTGGCAGTGCATTGCCGCCCGCCTGGCATCCGGAAGTATAGGCGCGCCCAACACCGGCCAGCGTGTCCCCAGGTTGCCGTAAGGGCAAAGGGATCTGATATGCGGCCCTTGGCCGAAATGGAAGGGACAGCGCCGATTTATGGCCTGCGTCAATGGCAGGAGTTTCTCATTCAGGACTTCTCTTCTTCACTTCCTTCTTCGCCCCGCGACTGCACCCAGGCGGCCGCGCTGCGAATAGCCAGCAATCCTGACCAAACCGCCACCAGCCCTATGCCCCACGTTCCTAAAAGGTAGGTCAAAGCCTCCTGAACCGAGTGCTGAAGCAAGTTATGCGCACCCAGCATGTAAGTAGAAAATGTCGTGAACCCGCCCAGCACACCCACCCCGAAGAATAGGCGCATTTCGGTCGGCAAAATATCATACTCCACGCTAAGGGCCATCACCACGCCAATAAGGAAGCTCCCCAAGATGTTAATGGCGAAAAAATCTAGGGGAAACCACCCTCGGGTTCCTATCAAAGACATTCCCTCACGAGCCAGAGCCCCGAGACCGCCCCCAATTCCCACCACAATCCACAGGCGGCGGCTCATATATTCAGGCCTCTTCCCAATTCCATCCCCACCCAGACCGCTGCCAGCCCCGCAGCCAGGCTCAGGCCCACATTCAGCAGGGCCGACTTATACAACTTCTCTTCGATGAGTCGCAGGGTTTCATAACTAAACGTAGAAAATGTGGTAAATGCGCCAGTGAATCCAACATCCAGCAGGTCCAGCACCCCGCCCGGCAGCGGGTGGGCAAACAGCAGGCCGATGAGACCGCTGCCCATCGTGTTGATGGTTAAGGTCCCCCACGGAAATTCTCCCCCGCTTCTCTGCCCGACCCACTTGCCCATTTCAAACCGCGCTACGGCTCCCATGAACCCCCCCAAAAATACCAGTGTCAGCGTCAGTGCCGTAACCCTCCCTTTTCTTCTTTTTGTTATACCACGGGCTATAGGAATTAGGCGAGCTGTATACTGACTATTGCACTATGATTATTTTTATTGTATGATGAATCATATCGATTAGTAAATTTGTCGCGAATAAAATCGCCCGGTCATGGGGGAGCTTAACGTGATGACCGGACGGCAGAATGATGAAGGAGGATTTTTCATGGCTAAGCTTTCGCAAAATCAGGCAAGACAGCAGTTGGTTGAAGTCGGACATTATCTGGCCGAACACGGCCTGCTCTTCCGTGGCAATCATGCAAACCTTTCAGCACGGGTCAGCGACGACCAAATCATCATGACCAAAGGCGGCAGTATAGAAAATTTGACGATGGATGATTTTGCCTTGGTAGACCTGAATGGCACCGTCCTTGAGGGTGATATGGAGCCGACAATGAAGGAAATTGTCGAGATGCATACAGGGATTTACCGGGTGAGGGAATCGGTCGGATCCGTCATCCACACCCATGCTCCCCATGCTACAGCATTTGGCGTGGCCCAGAAGCCCATTCCTCTGATTTACGAACCTTTGCTGCGCTTTGGTGTCAGCGAGCCCGTCCCTATTGTCGCCTGGGCTCCCCGCGGTTCCCGGGCTTCCGTTGACGGCATTATGGACATCGCCAAAAATCATCCGGGGCTGCCAGCTCTGATTATGGCCAACCACGGCGTACTGGTCTTCAGCGACAGCCCCATGCGTACAGCCAGTCTGCTGGGCACTCTCGATGAAGCCGCCGAATTGTACATTATGGCCCAAAGTTTGGGCGGGGCGAAAGATTTGCCAGCACAGGCGATTGATCAGGTGAAAGAGCGCATGATGGCCTACGGCAGCAGCCGATAAAATTAAGGGGGAATCACTTTGAACCACGAAAAAAAAGCTAAGATTCTGGAACAAATTCACCAGGAAGAGCTTAAACTGGGAAGGCCTATGAAATTGCGCCGGTATTTGGCGGAAATCAATCCGAACATTTCGGAGGCTCAGGCAACGGCCGCCAAACTTTACCGGGAAGACAGTCCCTTAGACGCGAAAACCATCGCCATTGTCAACCTCGCGGCCGCTCTTGTGACCCGCGTGCCGATGTGCATCAGAAACAATATGCAAGCCGCTCTGAAAGCCGGCCTCAGCCAAGAGGAAGTAGGCGCGGTCATGGCACACGCTCAGTTCATTGCCGGAACCGCCGTCTTCTCGGCATCGCTTGAGGGACTGGAAAGCATTTTGCAAACGCAAAATGTCTGACGGCTAAACAAAGAGGCCTTGCGGCCTCTTTTCAATATTATTGGGGGCGATGATTGTGCCGGATGGCCTGCGCCGGTATCAAACCGGCAAGCATCTCGAGGCCTTTATTCTACTTTTGCTGCTGGAACAGCCCGATCATGGGGGGCACCTGTTGACGCGGCTTTCGGCAGTGCTGCCCGAAGAATGGACAGTCGATAGCGGGCGCATTTACCGCTTGCTGCGCGAACTGGAATCGACGGGCTGCCTGCAGTCAGCATGGGTCACCGAAGACACCGGAGCCCCGACCCGACAGTACCGGCTGACGGCCAATGGCAAGCACCGGCTGGAGGATTGGGCTCATGAAATGGAGATCCGGCAGCAATCTCTGGCTTCGTTTCTCTCGACGTACCACCAAATAATCAAACGCATCTGAAAGCCCTCCGGCGTAAGCTTGGGGGCTTTCCGGCGCTCGCCGCAAGGCGAGGTATCAAGACGGGCTCAATAGACTTTGGACAATTGCGCATCGCCCTGCCGCATTCTCGGCCCAGCGGGTGACGTGGGGGTCTTTAGCGGTCGGCCGCCTGACCCCGTCTCGTAAAGAACCGTTTAAGTCCTTTAGCGGGCAGCACGTCCTGGCTCAGCGACACAATGCCACAGCGGCGGCCGAGATATGACGGGTCTGGCCCCACAGCGACAAAGCGCAGCCGGGGATTGACGGCCCTCAGCAAAGCCAAGCCATGCTCCAGGATCTCCGGTGGGGTGCCGGCTGACAGGTGAATCACTACCAGCTCCACAAAGGCTGCGACCGTCCCTACGCTAAGTCCCCGGAGATCCACGCCGATGTCCCAGCCCTGCCAGCCCTGAACCGACCGCAGGGACTTTTCAATATCCCGCATTTCCGGTTGAAACAGCACAGGAATCCATGGCATAGGGGCGGGGACAATCCATCCCCATTCCGCTGTTTGCCTGTGCAGGCGGGCATAGGGATAGGATTCATCCCCCGCCCCCTGGCCCTTCCACAACCGCGTCACCAGAGACTGCACCCAGTCCAAGTCCACCCACGTGCCTGCGCCGTACAGTCCGCGCATTTTCCCCGTCAGCTGCGCAATCGACTGGGTACGGTCTTCGCACCCGGATGGGGACCACAGCATCCACTGGGAGGCGAGAGCCGCACCAGACAGATAAGAAGGTTCTTGGATCCACTCCTCCAGTTTCTCCGGAGTCAGTTCCCCAGCCCATATTTGCAAATTCCCGGAGGCCACTCCCGTCCACGGGGAGTTCTCCGCCGTCCAGATGGCCCACTGAATGTGCACGGTTGATCTGGCAGCCGCCAGCACCTGTTCCCGGCTTACTCCGCGGAGCAGCCTCTCGCCAACAAAAATCTTTCGCGCTGCGGCCAGATTATGGACGACCTGATCCCAGTTTTGAATAATGACGATATCCTCGCTATAAACATTCTGCGCGGTTTTCTCTAAAACAAAGCGTTCCACACTCGCATGTCCGACCCCAATGACAATCATGACTGCATCCCCACCACCGACACCGTGCCGTGCAGGCTCGCTTTCTCATACTGCACCGCCTGCGCCAGGGTCATCACCACAATTAGGGGACTGCCTCCCGTTCCGATAATCCCTCCCCCACTGGGCGCCTTGAACACCTGAAGCGGTCCAGACTGCCATAGTTTCCCGGACGGGCTGATGATAAGAACCTCTACCGTTTTCCCTGCCTGGGTCAGCGGGGAGGATACCGGAATGTCGACCAGCACTCCGCGTACGGCTGGCGGCTTTGCCGTAAACATCGCGGGAGACAAGGCTTGCCCCTTGGACACCGCCACCGCCAAATACCCCGCCCGCAATGAGCCCGCTCCCCCACCATGCCATGGCACCCAGGCCATGTCGGAGAGACTGACAAAGCTCCCTGCGGCGTAGCTGCTCTTAGCTACCGGCATCAGCGGCAAGGGCTTCAGCCATGGGAGAATACTCAGAACAAAGTACACCAGTCCCGCGGCAGCCATCGCTATGGCTGCCGCCTTGGAAACTTGGATCCGCTTCAACATGTGATACCCACCGCCTTTCCGTCTCATCCTGCCATTTTTAGGCCTCCGGATTCTGGGTCTGGTACCGTCCACTGATAATGGCGTCCTCCGCCGGAGATGCCGCAACCCTAATGGGCACGTGGTCGTCTCCCACCATGAGCAGACCTTCGCCCCGGGCCGCATGGGAGATCCGCGCCATCTCCCCTTCATGCAGCCGCAGCTGCTCGCCGATCTGGTGAAGACTTTCCGGATGTTGTTTGAGCAACAGAATAATCGGGGCATTGCGGAGACAGACTTCCGCGGACCGGCTGTGCACCAAATCATTGATATCCTGGGTAATGAGGGACAACGCTGTCCCCCACTTTCGCGCCCGCCTGAACAACTCTTCCAAATAACTTGCGGTTTCATCATCGTTGAGAAGATGCCACGCTTCATCAAAGATGACCAGCCGCTGCCGTTTCCGGGTTGTCTGCCTCGCAAGCCACTCGGTAATAGCCAGATAGGCTGCGCTCTTGACCAAGGGAGTCAAACGGCTCAGGTCAAACACTTGAAAATCGGGGTTGGCAGGTTTGGCTGGCACTGTCCCTATAAGGCTCCGCCACCGCACCACGGCCATTTGCATCTGCTCGCCCAAATCCTTATCCCGGTCCTGGATGTCGTTGACCAGCATGGAAAGATCCATTTCCGGGCTGCTGGCCTGCCACCGTTGCTCAAGCACAGATGCCTGGCCAAATTGCCACAGCAGCGGGGGAATGACCCTCTTGATCTGCCCAGCAGAGTCCGGCAGCAGTCTGGCCAGAAACCGGATTAAAAAATCGGTGTCACGCTCCCAGTGGGCATGCTCCTGCTCCACGGCCACCCGCAGCGGGTCGAAAGGAAAATGAGGCGCGGCGGGGTCGCCCACTTTCCAGATATAGGCCCCGGCCTTTTCCAGCACCCGGTACTCGCCCTCCGGGTCCACGATGTAGACGGGCAACTGGCGGTATCTGGAGCGGATGGCCTCCAACTTGGCCGCATAGCTTTTCCCTGCGCCAGACCACGCTATCGTAATGGAATGCGGCGACGGCATCGCAAACCGGTCGACCAGCACCAGTGACCGGTTCTGCGGGTTGATCCCCCACAAACTTCCGCGCGGATGGACAATTTCTTCAGACACTAAAGGAAATAATGTCGCCCAGGCATCGCTTTCCATTTCGCGCACTGCGGGAGGGTACTGGCCCAGGGGAAGGCTCCATTTCAGCCCGTCCACGTGTTGAAAGTGCAGGGGCCGAACCCCTATCAGCATGCTTTCCGCCAGATTTTTCAAAAGCTCAGAAGCCTCATTGAGCTCATCCAATGTCGCAGCCCATAACGTCATATGCAAGCTGGTATCCAGGACTCGGGAATCCCCCCGCGCAATTTTTTGCCGGATACGCTCGGCATCTTCCATGGCTGTTTCCATCTGCGGGTCGCCGAGGCGGCCTGTCGCTTTATTGGCGCCATCGATTCCCCGGCTCCAGAGAAGGTGCCGGCGCATAGAACTCATCACCATCTGCGGGGGGAGAGGCGCCTGGTAGATGGCGAGTGTCATCGGGTACGGAAACCGCAGGAGCGGCTCGAACCACCCCCGCTGAACATGGCGGGGATAATCAATGACGACAAAGGACCGCATAACCCGGTCGCCCACCGTCAATTCTTTTGGGTTGACCCGGAGGAAGTCAGGCCATATGCCCTCAAAAGATCCCCACACGCGCCGGCTCCGGCGTTTCACAGTTGGTCCCATGACGGCTGGTCCTTTGCCGGCTCGTCCCGGCCAAAACTGGCATAGAGAAATCGCAGCATCATGGTCTGGTCCAGGGTGTTCAAGCGGATGCCCAAGGCCATCAGCCCCTGCGCGAGGATATCCCGGCGGCGTAATAGTTCCTGCTCCGCCTCATCCCACAACTGCTCGCCACTTTTGCCGACATGGTTGCGCGAATCAGTCCCCAGCCACGAGACAACAATATAAAAATGGCGTTTGATGAGCCGGTGTACGGTCACCGACTCACGCAGAAACTCCACATAATCCCCTAACGAGGGGCGCAGATGGGCCTCAATATTCTCTTCATTCGCCTTTAGGTCGGCGAGGTATTCATCCACCCGCAAGGTATCTGAGCGGACAAAAAGCTGCACAGGAAAGTTGAGCCCATTCAAAAAACTGGCATAGCCTTTCACCAGCCTTTCCTGGTCATTGGCTGAACGCAAGGCGAAGTTAATCGGGATCGCCTCGAGAACGGCCACATACCGGTTTTTGTGGATAAGACACAGGCCTGGGCCAATTGCCTGAATCGGGAACAGCTTGTTTATGAAAATGTCCATCGCGTTTTGTCCTTTCACAGTGCTTGTCCAATGAATTACGGCAGATACAGACGCGGGTGCAGGTAAAACAGCACGATGACCACAAGCCATTCGGGAATGGAGCGCGAGTGGACCCTGACGATTCCGAAAATCAGTCCCCCAGCAGACACCGCCGCCAGTGCGATATCTTCAACCACTCCGAATTTGGGATGGTGGCTCCAGATGAGCAAATCCCCTGCCAAGGATAGCGCCGGCCAGATCAAGTCCTTAAGACCCATCCCCCACAAAAGCGGGGGATCCTTGGCCAAGGGCAGTGAGACAACGGACTCCAAAGAACTGTCCCCCATCACACCGGCCCGCCAGGGCCGGTGGCTCCCACAATCCGCCGCAGCTGTTGCGGGAGCTTGAGCATGTACCACAACAGTCCAATTTCCTCCAGCTGTCCGGAGACTGTCCCTCCTTGTTCCTGAACCAGGTGGAGAAAAAAGTAAAACATCATCGCGTGGAGACTCTGAATAAATATGGCCACTATCAGCTCCTTCACCAATTTTTGCAAGGCAGTATTGCCAGGGTGCGCCATCCAGACTAAGCCGAACCAGGGGATAAGGGCCATCAGCACGACAATTTCGAGAGTGCGCACGCCGTAGTAAATGCCAAGGATCCCGGTGAGCAACAGCACGGCAGCCATAACCGCTAGATCCACAATGGGGTCGGTCAGCAGTCCCAGCGGTGTCCCTGTCCCCGCAGCGGGGACTGCCTGGACCTCAAATGCGCTGACCACCGCATTGTTCAGAGAGAGCAGCATCTGGACAAGGGGCACGGCGGCCACAGCCCATAAAGCCTGGCTGAGTGCCCGGTGCACGGTCACTGCCGGCGAAGAGATAAATGATCCGGCGCGCAATTCTGGCCACTGCACCTGCACCACGGCCCATACGAAGAACAGAGCGCTCGCCGCAACGGCCAGGTTGCGGCTGAACGAAAAAACCTGCACAGCCGCCCCGGGCAGTTGGAATGGGCTGAAAATGGTGTGAACAAACACGGTCTGCGTCATGTCCGACACGGCATGGTTCAGTCCGCCATCCAGTAAGGAGAACACCCCGTGCAGAGTCCCGGCACTTCCTGAACTGCTGGAATGAGGAACGGCACTAACTGGCAGCATACTGGATGACCTGGCGGATCACATCCACCAAGAGAATCAGAATCAAGCCCACCGCCGCACGCGCCATGAGCTCCTTGGCGGCCTGCACGGCCCGGGGGCTCTGCGCCACCATAAACCGGATTCCTCCATAGACCATGATCAGCGAGAACAGTCCGCCGGCAACATCCACCAATAAGGCCGTAAGCTTTGTAATGAGAGAAAGCACGTGCGCAGTCGGCATTTATTTCCCCCCCGCATTCTTGGCCGCGGCTTGGAGCCGTGACCCCTTAATCATAGCGAAGGAAAGGATGACGATTCCTGTACAAATGCAAATCTGGGCCAGAACCCGAACACGCCTTTGGCCGCAAGTCCGCCCCACGAGAGAATTTCCACCTGAACAGCCACAAAAAAGCGGGCGGCATGTCCCGCGCTGCGGACAGTAAAAAAGCCGCCGCCTTAAGTGTCTGGCCGCGGCTTTTTTTGATTCACACCCGTTTTGTCACAGAGTTTTCCACGCCTCAAAAGGCTGTTGACAGGTATCACAATAGTAAATAGAGCGGCACAAGCTGGGGCCAAACTCGCTGGTGCGGCGAGTTTGGTCAGAACCGCACAGCGGGCAGGCCAGAGGCTGCCCGCTCCGGTTTGGCGGCGCAACTCCCCATGCGGTGAGCCGCTCACGGCCTTGCGGACTGATACGGTCCGCCGTCCACGGGGTGTGGTAGACAAACTCAACAGTGGACGGAAAAGGCGCCAGGGCCTTTTCTACTTTGTCCTGAATCCAGTGCAGGGCCGGGCACCCCACAAAAGTTGGCATTAACTCCACATGCACCATGCCGTTCTCAATAGCGACATGATCAACCATCCCCAAATCCACAATGCTGAGGTCCGGCAATTCAGGATCCGGCACCGTGCCGAGCTTTTCCCACACTTCAGCCTGGGTCACCACTGCCACTTCCCCTCTCCTGTGGGTGCCGCCCGCTGGAACCTACCATTCTCCTGCGGGCTCCATGGTCCGCACGCTTGTCATTTCTGCCAAAAGATCGGCAAATTCTGGTCCATGCTCTCCCAGCCGTCCGTCTGACTCCTTTGCCCCAACCCTCGGCCATTCCAATCCCAGTTGTTCCAGCCGGTCCCTCACCCGCGACTCCCACAGCGGCCTCAGCGAAGACAGCGCCGTCAGATTCCACAGGGTCAGCGCACTGGCGCCCTCACCCCATGAAAACAGGTCACCTAGTTCCGCAAATACCCCAGCCATGGCCTCTTGCAGCCGGGCCCGGGATTGCGTCCCTCCCCAGGCCAGGGTCTGCAGCCAGGTGTCAAAGTGGCGGACATGGTACAGCTTTTCCTGAAGAATTTTAGCTAGGGCCGACTGCAGCGGCGCATGCCCGGCGGCCGCCAGAGCGTGGAGCCGCAAGTCATCAAAGGTTTCGTAACAGTAGCGCCGGGCCACAAAATCTGCCCAGTCCTGGCGGGGGGCCTGGACCAGACCGCAGTGCCGCCAACCACTGGCTGGCCGCGCATACACCTGCTCATCGGCCTCACGGTTCCCTAGCTCTGCCAGCACATCGTAAAGCAGTTGGGCGTGCCCCAATGCATCCTGACTGATGGAACTCAGCGCCAAGTCCTCCTCCAAATCCGGCGCCATCCCCAGCCATTCGGAACCTCTTTGTCCCGCAATCCACGCATCATCCGCAATAGGCAGCAAGATATCAGCCAGCGCCTCGCGGTGCGCGGGTGTCACTGTTTCCAATGCCATCACCTCCCCGGTTTTGTTCGCATGTCGGCTGCAACTTCCTCAATGGTCATGGCCCTGGCTTTGAAGCGCTTCCAGTGGGGCGCGTTATCATACCCTCCTGGCATCCGGTACCGTTTGTCGGTGCCTGCGGTGGGCAATGTTGCACTGTCGCTGCGTGCTTTGGTAATGGCGTCAGCACGCGCAACCCACACGTCATGAGCCGCTTCCCGGCGGCAGAAAGCTTCCCGGGCCATTTGCAGAGCAAATTCTGGGGACGAGGCGCGCACACTCCCCACATGCGTAGGAAAACTTAGAGCATCTGCTTGCACGAACACCTCATACACCGGAGTTTCTTCTATAGCCATGACACTCCCCCCTTCCTTCCCTTCCTTGGCGGTCATGCCCCGCGCTCTTGCAGCACGCGTCCGGCCTCAATGGCCGCTTCCCTGACCCACTGCTGTCCTTTGTGGGCTTCACGTCGCAGGGACAGCCGGGCCTGGCTCATGGGCCCGCTATTGTGGTGAACCACGGCTGTGAACCACTCCCAGTCCGGATCCGTGTAGTGCCATGTGCGCGTGGCCGCATCCTGATAGAGGGCAGGGTCGGGAATCGCCATCCCCAATGCCTGGATGCGGGGAACATAACGGTTGATGAACTTCTGCCGCAACTGCTCGTTGGACATCGTGCGGATCTTGTAATCCATCATTTTCTGCGAGGATGGGCCCATCATGCGCGGGCCGAAGAAGTACATCATAGCCGGCCACCACCGGGCAATGGCCCCCTGCAGCATGGCCCTTTGGGCTTCGCTCCCTTCAGCCAGAGCCAAAACCACCGACTCTCCATGCTGCATGTGAAAGCTTTCTTCTGCAACAATGCGCTTCAGCATCCGCGCGTAGGGCGCATAGGAGCTGTCCAGGAGCATGGCCTGGGTAATGATGGCGCCCCCGTCGACCATGAAGCCAATCACTCCCGCATCCGCCCACGTCGGGGCTTCCAGATGAAAGACATTGTGAAACTTTACGCGGCCTTCCAGCACATCGTCCATAAG